>JANRMB010000068.1:0-12373 GCA_033761985.1 Candidatus Sumerlaeia bacterium
GGAGTTTGCTCCGCTCATCGAACACTCAGAGGAAATAGCCCGCTGCATTCCCGGCGGTGAAACTTGGGGAGCCATTCACCCGCCCCGCGAAAAAATTCTGGAATACTACCTCAGTCTTCAGGCCCTGCAACTCACCCGCGATTCCGTCTACCTGGATGCCGCCAGTTGCATGAGTCTCTTCCCCAGCTATGTGGCCGAGCGCTTTGGCTGCCGCACGCTACGGCAGGATTTTCTCTACACCCCCGGCGTACACCAACGCCAATTCCCCCGATACCTGAACTCTGGGAATGCACCGGTCAACATCGAGTGCATCGGCTCCGATGGCTGCAACATGCCACTCCCCGATTCAAGCGTGGATGCCATTACGCTCCACTGTTCCTTTGAACACTTTGAGGGAACCAAGGACCGCGAGTTTGTGAACGAGGCCTTGCGTGTTCTCCGCAAAGGGGGCCGGCTGCTGATTATTCCGTTCTACTGTGGTGATCATCATCAGGAAATTGTGCACCCAGAATATGCTCCCGGTTGCCAGTTTCATCGCTACTACGAGCCCGCCACCTTTGTGGGGCGAATTCTGGCGCATCTGGAATACCCGTTTTCCGTGCACCTTCGGCACTACGAAAACGTTCGCCAGCTTGACCCCTCGTTCTATTGCGACCTTTCCATCGTTATCCAGAAAGAGGGTGCCGGATACGTTATCCGCCGCAACCTTCAGGAAATGCACGCCGTGCTCAAACAACGATACCGTTGGCTTCCCTAAGGATCTGAGAACTCTTGCTGAAGGAGGCAACGCTCCATGACTCAACAATTTCCCACGGTGGTACAGAACACTCCACAGCATCTTTCCATGGAGCTCACCACAAAGTGCAACGCGCGCTGCAGAATGTGTGTGCACGGGTACATTCCGTTTGGTTCCACCTTGCAGGAACAGGTGGTGGAAAAGGTTCTGGAGAACCGATGGCCTGAACTAAAGAAGTTGGAGCTCTGCGGATTGGGCGAGCCTCTGCTCTCCCCCCAACTTCTTACCATCTTCCGCAAATTTTCCGAGCGGGGAATGCTGCTGGACACCACTAGTAACGGGACGTTGATCACTGCCGCAATCGCCCAGGAACTGGTGCGGATGCCCTTGGTGCTTTCCATCTCGGTGGATGGTGCCAGCGCCGAGGTTTTTGAATGGGTGCGCCCCGGGCTTCGATTCGAGCGCCTTCTTCGAGGTTTGGAACACTTGAAAACGGCGGCTCTGGAGGCGGGCTCGGAATGCCGTTATCGTTTGCATTTCTATGTGGTGGCCATGGCTGCCAATATCCACGAACTTCGCGATACCGTACGCCTGGCCGCCGAATACGGAGCGGCACAGGTAACGGTGAATATCCTCGGTGGGGGCCAGCATTATCCCTACATGCAGGGGCAACCGTTGGCGGATCATCCGGAGTTGACCACCGCCTCCCTTCGAGATGCGTTGCAGGAAGCCCAGCTCCTGGGCATTCAGTTGGATGTTCCCCACGTTTACCGGCAACTCTACGAAAAATGGCAACATGTTGTGGGGGATCGATTCATTCCCCCTCAGCCCTTGGAGGCCCGCCTATCGGAAATCCATCTCGATGAAAAAACCATGTGGGACCTCCTCCCCGGAGAAAAACGACCTGATGCTCCACTCGAAGTTCCCACCGTGCTGGTGGAGGAAACCACCGAGTTTTTCCCTCTTGGAGAAGGAGATAGTGTCTCCCCGGTGACGGGTTTAGCGTGTTCCTGGCCGTGGAAGGCATTCGTGGTGGGAATCGATGCCACAGTGAATCCTTGCTACTCCCGAATTGATTTGGGGAAAATTGAACATCGAACTCTGGATGATGTTTGGAATGGGGAAGGTTATCAGGTACTTCGAAAAATTATCCATGGCTACAATCCCCCGGAACAATGCCGGCAGTGTCCCTTGGGGTTTGGAATCGGTGGGGGTGATGCCCAGTTGTTTCACCGCCAATTTGAATCCCACGCGGAGGAGTACATCCGCATGGACGATCCCCGGCTGACATTCGGCCCCGGTTGCTATCATGTTGAAGGAGCGGGGGAATCGCATCCGTGGATGTGGGCAGCGCGCAAGTTCTCCCTCCATGTCCCCAACACCGGCGAACCTGTGGAATTTTTACACGTTCATCTTTTTGAACAACTCCCCAAACCCGGACTTCACCTCGGCAGAGCACGGATTTCCGGAGGCGATTGGCATTGGTTTACCACCTCGGCCAAGTCTCTGATTCTTCCCGCCATGGGGACACAGGAAGACCTTTATCTTGAAGTGGAGATGCAGCGCTCCTGGCGGTTGGGTGAGGATCCCCGTTCATTGGCAATCGTGTTGAACGGTTTCTCTCTTTTGCGAAGAGCACCGGCACCGCAACCTGATTGAGCCAACTTTAGGTTCTTTTCCTTTCACGCGCCCATTTCAAATTAGCTGCCAATCCTTCTGCCAGGCTCACGAGTGGTGCAAATCCCAATTCGGATTTGGCGCTGGAAATATTTGCTCGAAGGGAACTCACCTCTGCCGCACGGGGAGCCACATGTTGAATGATGCTCCGGCTACCGCTTTGGTTCAGGATTTCCTTGGCCAACTCCAAAATCGTGGTGGATGTCCCCGTCCCCAGATTGAAAGTTTTGCCTTCCTTGCCCGGAGTGGAGCCCAGTGCCAGAAGCCCTTGTATGGTATCCTCCACGTAGGAAAAATCCCGATCCTGAAGTCCGTCTCCATAGATGGTGAGGGGGCGATTCGCCAGGGCGAGATCAATGAATTTGGGAACCACGTCATAAAGATGCCGCGGCCCATAAGTGTTGAACGGTCGGGCAACCACCACGGGAAGGCCGTAGGTTTTGTGGTAGGCAAGCGCCATTTTTTCTGCCGCCAGCTTGCTTGCTGCATACGGTGAAGTGGGCTCCAAAGGATGATTTTCTGCGATCGAATCCCCCTGCCTGCTGCCGTACACTTCGCTGCTGGATTGCACCACAATCCGTTGAAGAGTGGAACTTCTTCTCACGCCTTCCAAAATGTTCAGTGTCCCCGTGGCGTTGGCTCGGAAGACTTCCATCGGGTGATCAAACGAGTAATTCACATAGGCGATAGCCGCCAAATGGAAGAGTGTCCCCACGGGTATTCTTGCGAGAATTTCCATGCATTCCGGTGAACCAATATCACAGGGAATGATTGCAGCAAAACGTTCCGGCGGATGTGCAAGGCAACGAAAATTCCACTGCCCACAGCCATTATGGGATGTTCCCCGTACGATGACTGTTACCCGGGCGTTGCACTCCAAAAGCGCATCCACCAAGTGTGAACCAATAAACCCATCAGCACCGGTCACCACCACATCACGCCCGTGGTAGTAGTCTTCAAACCGCTCGGACAACCGTTTCAGATTCACGTGAGGATCAACTTTTCCTGCAGAAAATGTGATTTGCCTTCCATCGCCTTCAGGTGTTGAACCCGGGGGCAACAGGCACCCGCACTAGGGGAATCCACACACCAGCGAGCGACTTTGCTTCTGTTGACTTCGCTGCGGAGTTCCCCCATCCGGAAGCCATTCCATAGCATCTCCAAATCATCCTTCAGCACATTTCCAAACCGGGCATCAGAAAAACAACAGGCCACCAGATAGCCAGCGGAATCGATGTTCATCTGAGTCCACGGAAAACTGCACCCGGTTTCGTTGGGATGATGATGCCAATTGCACCGGCGACTCGATGTTGTATTGCGGTGGTTTTCCTGTGCTGCCGCCACCACATCAGGATGCACCAAAAGCGGGCTGTGCATGGTAAGGCGCACTCCCTGCTCCGTTGCGGCTTGAAAAGCTTTGCACAACCAATCAATCGTCTGTGGATCCTGAATATCGCAACACCACTGCTGCATCTGAGGTTGGTGGGGAGCCAAGGGCTGCACTCGTACCTCGGGGATTCCCTCCTCACCCGCAAAAGCCATAAACTCCCACAACTCCGCCACGTTGGCATTGTACAGCGTCCACTGAATGCGAAGCGAAAATGCGGGATTTTGTATGGCGCGTGCATTGGCCATAATTTGCCGAATGCCGCCAAAAACTTTCTCATGCTTGGCGCGTGCGCGGATCATCTCAAATGTTTCCGGGCGGGCTGCGTCCACGGAAATCGCCGGGCTTGTCCCCAATTCCACCATGCGCCGCAACCGATCGGCTGTGTACACCGTGAGGCTTGTGTTAAACCAGATTTGAGCCTGTGGGCCCTTGTGGGTGATGCGTTCCAGAATCTCATCCCATTGGGGATGCAGCATGGGCTCCCCCATGCCGGAGAGTTCCACTTGGCGCGCGTTCAGAAAAAAACTCGCCGGTATTCGATCAATCACCTCAAGCGGCATGTAGGAGGGATTGTTCTTCAAATACGTCCTGTAACAATGCAAGCAGCGCAGGTGGCAATCATTCGTAAGGTCCAGACAAATTTCCGTGGGGCCCGCATTCGTCGTCGGGGTGTTGGTGGCGTAATCATAGAGGGATTGTGGATGTTGTTGAGGTTCACCCAGAGGTGCCACCGCATGGGGATTGCCGGAGCGGATTTTCTGAAGCAATTCCCCAAAAAACTCTGAGGCACGTGCCGCTTGATTTGCGTAGTTTAACGTTCGTGAGTGAGCCAGGCCGTTGTGCGCGAGATGTATCGCCAGATGTTCCTCATTCAATACATTAAAGATCGCCCCTGCAGGGTCCATTTCCATGGGATAATAGTGAAGCCCGGCGGTCATCCCGTGTCCCCTTACTCCCCGGGAAGTGGCAACCACAGGAACGGCGTTGGAAAGATAATCAAGTACTTTGATATCAGAACCCGAAAGGGGTTCCATCACTGGGTTCAAGCCCACATCGCTTGCGTTGTAGAGAAGCTGACGATGCTCTTCCTTCACTTGGGGGAGCTTTACCACGTTAGTGCGTTGAAGAGATCCATCTTGCAAGCTCCAACAAATTGTTCCCGCAATCAGGAAGGTTACATCGGGCAATTTGTGAGAAAGTTCTTCAATAATCCATTTGCCGATTTTCACGTTTGGGGGGTGCGCGCTGGAGAAATACAACACCGTCCCCATGGATTTCTTCAGTCCCAGTTGCTCACGGGCGGATTCACGATCCTCCCGGGTGGTACAGTGTGGGCGGGTGATTGTTGTGCCGTTCCCCACATGATGCATTCTGCTGGCGGGGATACCGTAAAGGTACTGCAGCCGGGCGGAGTCCTCGGGGCTAAGAATCGTGATGCCCGAGCTGTTCTGCAATGCCCGCCGCTCCAAAGCTCTGATCTGCTCCAAGCACCGCAGGCGGGGGTCTTGGTCTCCAAGGGCCCCTTGAGCCTTTACATCGTGTTCCACGTCCATGGCATCCACCACAATTGGGATACCGAGGTGTTCCACGTAGGGGAATGCATATGGCTGAAAACACCAGATCAAATCAACGCCTGTGGAAAGCTCCTGAATGCTTTGTGCCAGAGAGGGGAAGCACTGTGGCCCACCAAAAGCCACGGCAAGATCAAAGGCAGAGACAATCGAAGTATCTCGGGGAAGATGCTCTGCTTTGTTGCGTTCTTCAGCCACGCACACCTCCACCTGTTGGCAACCAGGCGCTGGATATCCGGAGCGCGTGGGTTGTAATTCAGGCGAGGCAAACACATAGATCACCGGTGGTTGATCGGGTGCGTGGCCATTCCCACTTCCGTGTTTTTCAAGCTGGATTTGTGCAAAGGCCTCCAACAGTCCCGAAGCCCTCATGGGCCCGCCATAATGTTCACCCCATGCAGGGAAGCAACCAACAGCAAGAATTCTCATGGGCGGATTCCCTAAATTAACCACGAGGCATCACCCTCGCTGGAACGGGAGAGCGACTCCTGAAAAACAAGTGTCCAAGAGGGGACCATTGGGGCTTCCGCTCCAGGGGTTTCCTTGAGCCATCCCAGTTGAGGATATCGCAGTTCCGTCAATCGCCGTTTGCTTGCCTCCACGGCGTTCCCATAGCGGGATTCCAGCCCGGCAATTCGTACCAACCGGAGAAATTGGATTTGGGCATCCGCCCGGAAATTCAGCTCCCCGGGTATCCACGTGGGAATTCCCTGATACTCCATGGCCAATTTCGCCAAATGCTCCAACCCCAGGGGGAGCGCTCTCAGTGCTGCCTCTGAGCCCGCTTCCAGTCCCAGAATGCACAACCCCTCCAAGGCATAACAGCAACCATGGGAATGGAACCGATCCAAATTTCCTGAAGCGCGGAATCCACCATCCAATTCCTGAAGGGATAGTAACCACGAGGCTATATTGCCGGCCATGACCTCACGCCCCGCCCGAATAAAGGGAATCAGCATTTTCCCGTGATAACTTCCCCCGGAACCGGACCAATACCCTTTTCGCTCGGCATCGAGCCAGCGGGAGCCCACGGAATCCCACGTTGCGTGAAATCCCCCATCGGCAAGCCAAGCCCCCTGCATCCAATCGAGTGCTTTTTCCGCCGCCTTCCGTGCCCTTGGTGAGCCGCAATAACGGGAGTAATCCAACAACCCAACCGCTGCGATTCCTGCGTCAAATGTATGCCATTCGTGGGAACGCGCCGGAGCCTCGCCCACGGAATGTGGGAACGCCCCTTCGGAAGTTTGGCGTTCCATCAGAAAAGCCGCCGCGGCATCGGCCCAAACACGCCAACCCGAATCGTTGCAGGCCAACCGTGAAGTCATCGACAAAAAATAACCGGTTATTTCACAATGAACATACTGAAACGAAGACGGCTCTGGATAATAGCCGTAGTAAAATCCCCCAAGCGCACGGTGGTAGAAGGAATCCACCCGAACACAAAGTTCTTCCTTTTCCAAAACACCCAGCAGCATACCCAACCTCGTCTCCCAACAGTTGAACAGGCGATTACTCTTCCCAAAAAAAAGTTATGTCAATCACATTGAATTCGTTTACCGAGGGAATCGATCAAAAATCTATGTTTGATGTCTAGTATTCCAGACCTCAATGCTCCCCCTAAAGAATTCCCCTTTTCGGCACGAATCATGTCTGGTAATCTTTTGGACATTGCGTCCTGATTTTGTATTCTGAGTTGTTCACCCCCATGACTTCCCCTGAAATCGCTCCCGTGGAAACCGCCCTCCAATTTCTTCGAGAAGGGAAAATGGTGATCATCATTGATGATGAGCAGCGCGAAAACGAAGGGGACTTTGCTTTTGCCGCCGACTTTGTGACGCCCGAGAAAATCAACTTCCTCGCCAAGTTTGCCCGCGGTCTTATCTGCATCGCCGCCCCCCGGGAACGCATCGAGGAACTCGAACTTCAACCTATGGTGATGAATAATACCAGCCACATGACGACGAACTTCACCGTCTCTGTGGATATCAAAAACGGCGGCACGGGGATCAGCGCCAAGGACCGCTCCGATACATGCCGTGTTTTTGTGGATCCCAACGCCCGCCCCACGGACTTGGCCCGCCCCGGCCACATCTTCCCCCTCGGCGCGCGCGATGGCGGCGTCCTGGTTCGGGCCGGTCATACCGAAGCCGTGGTCGATCTCTGCAAACTCGCCGGGCTTTCCCCCGTGGGAGTCATCTGTGAAATCTTGAACGACGATGGCACCATGGCCCGCCTTGCGGACTTGAAGCTCATCGCCCGCGAACACAACATGCCGATCGTCGCCATCCGCGATCTCATCGCCTACCGCACGCAGCACGAACAACTCGTGAAACGCGTGGTCACCACCAAAATCCCCAACCAGTTTGGGCTCTGGAACATGCACCTCTATGAAAACCTGCTGAACAATGAGGAGACGATTGTGTTGGAAATGGGGGAACCCGCCAAGCAACCGAGCGCTCTGGTGCGAGTGCACAGCAAGTGCTTCACGGGGGACACGTTCCATAGCTTCCGGTGCGACTGCGGTCCGCAACTCGATGCCGCCATGGCGCGTATCGCCGAAGAGGGACACGGGGTGATTGTGTACATGGATCAGGAGGGCCGCGGCATTGGCCTTCGCGCCAAGATGCAAGCCTACAACCTGCAGGATAACGGTCGTGATACGGTGGATGCCAACATCGAGCTCGGCTACCCGGCGGATTTGCGCGAGTATGGCATCGGCGCCCAAATTCTGCGGGATCTGGGGCTGAAACGCATCCGCGTGATGACGAACAACCCCAAGAAAATCATCGGCATCAAAGGCTTCGGCTTGGAGGTGGAAGAACGTGTGGCGCTCACCATTCCCCCAAACCCCTGGAACGAACAGTACATGCGCACGAAGGAAGAACGCATGGGGCACGATTACTCACTCCCGAAGGAACCCGCTAAATCGCTCCGCGTGGCCAAGTGCAGCAACGGCCGGGTGGAGGAGTGAATTAAGAGGTAACGATGAATTGTTGTTATTGAACAAACAAATTTTGACAACGACTCAAAAAATGCTTGCCCAAAATAGTAATTCCTTACTGATATGATTTTATCGAATAGGAATTTATTACGAATTTGGGAATAATCATGCCGAGAAACTCTACTCCTGATAAACAGAATCAAATCCAGCAGATTATCTATATTCATGGTATAAATTCGGAAGAAAGGCCCAGTTGTTATCTGAGAAATTGGAATCGGGCTTTGTTTGGTGAAGGGAGAGACCCAAAGACCGAGTTAGCTTGGTGGGCCGATATCACTAACCCGAAAGTAAGCCATCTGAAGGGCCAAGGAAAAAACGCTACTGATAGCTTCGGCGCTGCTACCAAAAAGTTGGCAAGTCTGATTGCTGAAAGTGTTTCAGCGCAAACTCCCGAACAAGGAATTGTTGGCGCGCGATGGAATTTGCCCGGGTTTATTGGTGGTCCATTGACTTGGCTGGGTACGAGGTTTCTGCGCGATGTGGATGTTTATCTCTATAATCAAGAAAAACGTCAGAGAATACAACAACGTATCTTTGATAAACTCGAACAAAACAAAGTTCCAACATTACTTATAGGTCACAGTTTGGGTTCAGTAATAGCATTGGATGTTGTGCATCGAAACAAACTTGATAACCGGGGATATCAAATTGAAGGTCTTTTTACTTTGGGTTCACCTTTAGGGATGATCAGTAGTGCGATAGAGGAGACACTCGGCTGGGAACATAAATCAGAAACAAACCTCAAGTGTTGGTTCAATTTTGCAGACCGTATTGATCCTGTTGCCGGAGATGATGATTTAGCCAATAATTTTTGGAAACAAATCAAAGGTAAAGCTAATCCAAATTTTCAGGATTATCAGGTCAGGAATACACAAAGAAGCATTAAACCTCCTTTTGCGCATGATGCCGTAGGTTATCTTGAAACTCCGGAAATGAGAAGTAAAGCGAACCAGATTCTTCCATTGGACTTCAGCGATCCAAGCCGACGCAGAACAATGTCAAAGGACCTCCAGTATGCCATCTTGGATGCGTTAGATAATGAAGAAGAATCATCCAAAAAAGAAGAAACAAAAATTCCGTTATTAATTGAACTAACTCAATCAAATTTCACAGAAAATGCGAGTGGATTGAAAGTATCTTCACTAAGCAAAAGGGGTGAGCGGGTAGCTGAATTAATTAAGAATCATGTGATTGATACTCCTGATATACTAGATCGTTATGTTGCTGCATTTGTATCTCCAGCCAGAATTCCGGAGGTACTGCTATTACTTAAAAACAATGAACTCCCCATTCATCGCACTTGGCTGAATAGTAAGAAAAAAGCGCTGGCAACAGTGGCCTCAGAACGTTTACAAGTAAAGACGGCTCGACTTGGGTATTCTGCTACGGGTGAGGGTATTAATTGGGCGGTGTTGGACACAGGAATTCAATCAAATCACCCCCACTTTATTGGGATAATTGATGCTACTTATGACGCTACTGTTCAAGGTGTTCTCAAAACTGTTCCTAATATGTTTGATCCAAATGGTCACGGTACGCATGTTGCCGGAATTATTGGAGGTGGAGCAGATCCAAAATTCAAGGAGAGAATTACTGCCGTAGCACCAGGTTGTAAGTTGACCATTTACAAAGTTCTTGAAGATGATGGATCGGGCTTTGATTCCTATATCATCAAAGCGCTCGATCATATTTACCGCACAAATGAAGAATCTCACGAACTAATAATACACGGAGTAAACCTTAGCCTTGGTGGTGGATTTGATCCTGAAACCTACGCTTGCGGTCATTCACCCATCTGCAAGGAATTGCGTCGGCTTTGGAAACAAGGAGTTGTAGTTTGCGTTGCAGCGGGAAATGAAGGGCACATTCGATTTACATCCCTGGAGGGAAATCAGATCTCCATGAATCCGGATTTATCGATTGGCGATCCCGCGAATCTGGAGGAGTGCATTGCTGTTGGATCAATCAATGGGAAAAATCCACACGGTTTTGGTATTTCTTGGTTTTCCTCACGAGGTCCCACTGCCGATGGGCGATGCAAGCCAGACGTAGTTGCTCCCGGAGAACGAATCAATTCTGCCCACAGTAACTTTGATTCTAAATCAAAAAACTATTATATCGAACTCAGCGGCACAAGCATGGCGTGCCCTGCTGTATCTGGTTTGATTGCTTCGTTTCTATCAGTTAGACGTGAATTCATCGGTCGCCCGGATGAAGTCAAATCACTTCTTAAACAATGTTCCACAGATTTAGGACGTGATCCATATCATCAAGGGGCGGGGATGCCCAATCTGGTTAAAATGCTTCTCGAAACCTGATTCAAGGCTTGAGTCAATTCTCCAGTCGGGGAATGATGGGTTCATCCTCCTCGACGGGAATTTCCCCCCACCATGAAGCACCTCCTCACTGCGCTCCTTGTTTCTGCAACCACACTCGCCTCGGCGGAGGTGGTATTGGAAGAAGTGGAATATACCCACAACGATCAAGCTCTTGTCGGATTTGTAGCCTATGATAATTCCATCTCCGCGCTACGCCCCGGGGTGATGATCATCCACGATTGGAACGGAATTGACGACTATGAGAAGAGTCGTGCCCGCCAGTTGGCTGAACTTGGTTATGTGGCGTTTGCCGCCGACATATACGGCAAGGGGCATAACGCCGCCGAGCCCGGAAAGGCTCGGGAGTGGGCCGGGAAGTTCCGCAACGGCGACCGCGCCCTTTTCCGCGAACGACTCTCCGCCGGCCTCACGTTTCTGAAGGCTCAGCCTCAGGTGAATACAGAGCGTGTGGCCGCCATCGGGTATTGCTTCGGGGGGACGGGGGTGCTGGAACTCGCCCGCAGTGGTGCCTCGCTGGAGGGAGTGGTGAGCTTTCACGGGGGCTTGAGCGCCTCCGATACCGCCACCACGGCACCGATTCAAACCCGCATCCTGGTTTGCCACGGCGCCGATGATCCCGGTGTCCCCGCGGAACAGGTGAATGCGTTTCAGGATGAGATGCGCGCCCTGGGGGCCGATTATCAACTCATCGCTTATGGCGACGCGGTACACAGCTTCACCAACCCCGGCGCCGGAAATGACAAAAGCCGAGGCAACGCGTACAACGCCGCCGCCGATCGCCGCAGTTGGGAACACCTGAAGGTATTCCTCGCCGAGGTGTTTGAATAGTTCCATCTTCCGGAACGCCAGGCCCTGCTTGGCTAAATCGGAAGATTTACCAAGAAGGTTGAGCGGTGTCCTTTGTCTCTTCCTCCAAATCACGAAGGCACTTGGCGCACAGGCAATCCGCGTAGCCGACGGTGAGTCTCTCCCGTGTCACGGGGGAGAGCCTCACCGCTGAGCATTGGCATTCGTAAATCGCTTCGGGCTTGCACTCAAACTCCGCTCCACACCTTCCACAGACCTTGACGGGCATTAATACTTTCCTCCCGTGAGTCGTAGCAACACCCGACACAGGAACGAGAACGCGATCATCCCCAAGCTCGAGTAGAGCAGCAACGTCATGGCGTAGGGTTGTTGTTCCGCCGCATCAATCAACGTGCGGGATAACAGAAACGCCCCGCCACCAATGACCGAGAGGAAAACGAAGAACGCTCCCCGGGAGAAGAGCAGCAGGAACAATACAAGGCCCCCCGCGAACGCCAGCGGCGAGGCCACAGCAGTCCCTGTGGCGGCCTCTGCCAAAGTGGTTGGTGCCGCGGTGGTTTCTGCAAAGTTCATGCTGCTTGCCTGATACAGGGTGATGAAGGGCGCATGATATTCGGAAGGAACAAACGCCCCGATCTGTTTAATACCCAGCAGCGGCAATACCATCAGCACCAGGGCCAACGCGAACTGAACCAGTTTTAGAAGGGGTGTGAAGGGGATGTAGCGCAGCGGGTTGAGACGTTGCCTTTTTTCGAAGGCTTCCTGTTCCTCGGCGCGTTTGGTGGCCACCTCCTGAAGGATTTGCTCCACCTCGGTTTTCGCCTGTGTTTGCGCCTGGGCCTCGGTCATTCC
>JANRMB010000069.1:0-14977 GCA_033761985.1 Candidatus Sumerlaeia bacterium
GTTTCGCTTCCGGTAATCAGCTTCTGCAGATTTCCTTTTCCGCGGGTTTGGATCACGTTTTCGATTTGTTGGTTCACCAAATCGTTATAGGTGGGGCGCTGAACGCTGCGAAGAACACCGATTGGTTCGGGGAGTTGAGGATAGCGCATCCGGGCCATGAGGAAGTGAATGGAAACATCGGCCTGTTCGTTGTGTACCAGAAGGTCATCCTTGGTGATGCCGTTTTCGCCGATCACCACAGGTTTGAGCGATTGCCCCTCCATGATGATCCCCTTGTCCAGGTTGGCGCCGTAGATCATCGGCTGACCGTGTTCAAGCTCGATGACGTTGTCGGCACGGACTTTACGGTCTTGGGCGTGGGCCAGAGCGCCATCGTTGAAGATGTTGCAGTTCTGGTAGATTTCCACAAAGGCGGACCCCTTGTGGGCGGCGGCACGGGTGATTGTTTCCTGCAGGTGTTTGGGGTGCATGTCCACGCTGCGGGCCACGAAGGTTGTTTCAGCGGCCAGGGCAATGCTCAACGGCTGGAGGGGGGTATCCAAAGAGCCGAGAGGCGTGGACTTGGTTTTGGAGCCCTCGGGTGAGGTGGGGCTGTATTGGCCTTTGGTAAGACCATAGATTTGGTTGTTGAAGAGGAGAACCTTGAAGTCCACATTACGACGCAGGGCGTGCATGGTGTGGTTTCCGCCGATGGAGAGCGCGTCGCCATCACCGGTCACCACCCAGGTTTGGATGTCGGGACGGGTGATTTTGAATCCGGTGGCCACGGCAAGCGCCCGACCGTGGATGCTGTGAAGCCCATAGGTGTTCATGTAGTAGGGGAAGCGGCTGCTGCAGCCGATGCCGGAGATGAAGCAGTATTCCTCGGGGGCACGACCGAGTTCGGCGAGGGCTTTACGAACGGCGGCAAGAATGGCGTAGTCGCCGCATCCGGGGCACCAGCGCACTTCCTGATCGGAGCTGAAGTCCTTGATGGTGTAATTTTTGGGTGTATCTTCGGTGGTGGCAGTCATGGGAAATCGATCCACTTTCTAAGTCGAAAAACGAGAGGGGTCAGCGTGTGGCTACGGCACCGAGGAGTTCCTCGGCTTTGCGGGTGATATCGCCGAGGAAGAAGGGTTTCCCCTGAACCTTGTTCAACCCGTGACAATCCACGAGGTACTTGCCGCGGAGCAGTAGGCGAAGTTGGCCGCTGTTGAGTTCGCAAACGAGAACTTTTTTGCCGGACTTCAAAACCGCTTCCAGATTGCTGGGGAAGGGATTCAAGTAGCGCAGGTGGGCATGCCCGACTTTGTGGCCGTTGTGGCGAAGCACGTTGGTGGCCTCACGAAGGGCACCGTGAGTTCCACCCCAGCCCACGAGGAGCAGATCGGGATCCTGATCGCCGTACACTTCCTGAGCGGGAATGTGGTTGGCCACGCGATCCACCTTGGCTTGGCGGGTGTTGATCATGTGCTGGTGGTTTTCGGCTTCGTAGTTAATATTGCCGGTGCCGTCCTGTTTTTCCAATCCGCCGACGCGGTGCATCAGCCCGGGAGTGCCGGGAAGAATCCAGGGGCGGGAAAGGTTTTCATCGCGCAGGTAGGGAAGCACACGACCATCCGGTCCGTTGGCATTCTCGAGGTGTTCCACAGTGATCGGCTCAAGTTCCTCCACGTTGGGGACAAGCCATGGCTCGGAGCTATTGGCGATATAACCATCGGAAAGGAGCATGACCGGAACCATGCTTCGGAAGGCGATGCGAGCAGCTTCAAGGGCCATGTGGAAGCAATCCCCGGGGGTTGCCGCTGCAATCACCACAACGGGGCATTCGCCGTTACGGCCGTACATCGCCTGCATGAGGTCGGCTTGTTCGGTCTTGGTGGGGAGGCCGGTGGAGGGGCCGCCACGCTGAACGTTGACGATCACCAGTGGGAGTTCGATCATGGTGGCAAGGCCGATGGCTTCGGCTTTGAGGGCAATGCCGGGGCCTGAAGAACCCGTAACCGCAAGGGCGCCACCGAAGGCCGCACCGATGGCGGAAGTAATGGCGGCAATTTCATCCTCGGCTTGGAACGTCTTTACGCCGAAGTTTTTTTGTTTCGCCAACTCGTGCAGAATATCAGACGCCGGGGTGATGGGGTAGCTGCCGTAGAAGAGGGGCTTGCCGGAGAGAGCACTCGCCGCCACAAGGCCCATGGCGAGGGCTTCGTTCCCACGGATTTCCCGGTACAGGCCGGGTTTGAGTTTGGCTTTTTTCACCGCGTAGTTGTTTTGGAAGAACTCCGCCGTTTCGCCGAAGTTGTAACCCGCCTTGAGAACGGCCAAGTTGGCTTGTTTGATGACTTCGTCTTTGGTGAACTTGGTTTCAATGAAGTGAATGGAAGTATCGAGGGGGCGGCTGTAGAGCCAGGAAACGAGACCGAGCGCAAAGAAGTTTTTGCAGCGTTGCGCATCGCGACCCGCCACACCGAGGGGCTCGCAAATTTCCACGGTCATTTTCGTCATGGGAGCCGTGAACAGTTTGTACTGGGAAAGAGAGCCATCTTCCAGTGGGTTGGTGGCATAGTTGGCAAGCTTCAGGTTTTGGGCGTTGAAGCTATCCTCGTTGCAAATCAGGATGCCGCCCACTTTGAGGTCGCGCAGGTTGTTCCGGAGCGCGGCGGGGTTCATGGCAACGAGCGTATCCACCACGTCGCCGGGGGTATGGATGTCCTCGGAACTGAATTTCACCTGGAAGCCGGAGACACCGAAAAGAGTCCCTTGAGGGGCGCGGATTTCAGCGGGGAAATCGGGGAACGTGGAGACGTCATTGCCGAACACGGCGCTGGAGTTGGTGAACTGGGTTCCGGTGAGTTGCATCCCATCGCCGGAATCGCCAGCGAATCGGATGGTAGCGCCCAGAAGCTCCTGAGTGGGCTTTTGCGGGGCGGCGGATTCGGGGGAGTTGGTACTCATAGAAAGAGGATAATCCTTGGCTTCGGGTGTGGGGTGGAAATGCCCGAAATACGGCTGCGGTGTGGAACTCTGGAGAGAGGATTGACGAAACGCTGGCCAAAAGTGGGGGGAAGAGAATGCCGGAAGGGCCGGAAAATCAATCCCAATTTGTTCAGAGCAAGTTGAATTCCTACTTTTTTGGTAGGAGAATAAAGTGGGTTGGGAGGTGGGGGGCGTAGAGGTTGGGGCCGCCTGCTTCCGGAATCGGGGTCGGTGGCGCGGAGCATACGACCCATAGCATCATAGGCGAAGGTCTCGGTGACGGGTTGGCCCATAGGGAGAGTGATGGTGCGCTGGGTGAGGCGCCCCATCACATCATAGGCGTTGGTGAACGTGTGCCCGTTGGGATCGTGCAGGGCTTGGATTTGGTTGTGAATGGTAAAGGCGGAAACGGAATAGACGCCGCCATCGGGGTAGGTGACGCTACGGGTGCGGTTGAGATTATCGTAGGCAAAAACCGTGACTCCTCCGTCGGGATCGATCCGGTGTGTGAGGCGATTGAAGGTATCGAAGAGTGTTTTGGTGACGGATTCGCCCATGGGGAGACCATCCCCGAAGGGAGCAACTCCACGCCCATTATCCGTGAGTTGGCGAATGACAGAGTAGGGGCGTAGGAGGCCATCGAAGGTGTGAGTGGTTTGATTACCTTTGGCATCAAGACTGACGGCAAGTTGATTGAGGGTTGTGTAGCGGAAATGGGTGGTGCGGTTACCGGGTTCGATAATGTCGAAGGGGCGATTCCAGATGTCGTAGTGGATGGTGGAGATAAATCTTCTCTAGTAAACCATTTTAAATGATATTATTCGTCATATTCACCGTAATCATGAACAATTTGAGATATTATCATGTCACGTAATTGTTGAGGCGACAAAACAGCGCCTTCAATTCTCATTTTTATCGGATTATACACTGGAAAAGGGATTATACCATATCCATCATTGATCATTCGATTTACCCATTTTGAAATAAACTCGCTTCGAGTAATAATTGAGGGTTCTTCATCTCCGGCAGTATCTTGTATATATCTTTTCGCAAATGTGGTATTCGGAAATATTGGTAGACAGACGGGAAATTCATTGTTGCCAAATAATGTTGAGTAACCTTCTTTTGTTTCAATTGATACTAACAAGTCTTGCGAACTAATTCTTTTAATAAGGTATTCAAGCCTAACATTAACATCAAGCTTTAGGACAGATTCTATTTCGATGGGATTTGGGATGAGTTCTTTCATTTTAACCGCTCTATTTTGTGTTATAAATTATGCAATTCAACTGTGTTTAAGTGAGAGTAGGAATAATCATAACCTTTTCTAGCTTCAAAACCACGCTTATGAGCAAGATTATAACCTTGCGGGACACGAATAGTAGGCCTTTTACCACGATTGATTTCATTGATATCTCGTTGGATTTCACCTCTGAGAGATTTAGACAATTTTGGGTCAGATGCTAATTTTCGTAACTGTTGTTGTTTACCAGATCTACCAATTACTTTACAGTTATGCACCAACACCCCAAGGTCACCAGCGAAATAATTCTCGTATTGGTGCACAGAGAAGTTGTAGACGCGGGACTGGGTTCTTGTTTTATTGTTTGCTATAACATTTACGGTGGAACCGTCAACCAAAAGAATCTGCATTCCCGGTTCAAGGGCGCTGGCATCCTGCTATGCCTGGAGCTTTTCCACCCAAAAGGGGATGACCAGCCGTGCTATGGATGGTGAAGGTTTCCGGGTGGGAAGGCGTTCCGGAAAACTCTATCGCATAGATTTCCGTCGAGTTGTTCTCGATTGTTTGAGCAACAATCCCCTCCACAACCTTTCCTGATTCAGCATCCCAGGAATAAACGGTGTCCCAAACGTCAAGAAGGCCCTAACTTCTCTCGGAAAAGTATCTAAATTGATCGGGATGCGATCCAAAATCCCCTTAGTCATAGTAGAAAACCGTTCCAAAACCTTTAGCTTTATTGTAATTCATAGCAAAGTTTTTTATATTTTCAATCTCTTGTTCGGAAATATACTCTTTATCGCGAATAAACGAGAGATTTTCTTTATCAACATAACCTTTTGGGTCATAGGTAGTTCGAATGTCCTCTAGATTATAATAATATACTTTTCTTTTATTATCCAATTCATAGTAAGCATAACAGAAGTATTCTTTCCCGGCTATACAGATACAAGATACTTCGTGATGATCAGGTTCGGTTATAAAACTGCGTGATTTCTTATTAAAACATTTGCAGATATATTCAAAAAGAGTTTTCAGCATGATTTATTGCCCCAAAAATTCGATAACATACTAATAATAAATTATTTTTGCGCCTTGAGCTTGAAGAATTGGCTTTTCTATCACATTCCATATTGAAGTTGCTTTTGGCTGATTTATAATTGCAATAACCTCGTTAGATTTTGCTCCTTTTGCCCACTGCCGAGACAAACCTTTCCAAGCCCAACCCGTCAGTTTGCTCGTATAGTCTTTTCCAATCGTTCTATTAAGAGTTTGAGTAACTGAATTAAGAGCACTCCCTATTGGAGTTTGTTCCAAAGCGCGGTATCCTTTGAACGCTCCCGACTGAGCTACCTTCCAACTAGTTCCGCCTGAATAAAAGATTCTGCCTGTTGCTGGGCCTAAACCAACATTGATTGCCTTTCCGATACCAAATCCAATTACCGCCCATTCAGCAAGGAATTTCTCCACCTGCATGGTCGCCGATCCAAAAGCATTTCCCCACTGCTGCCCCATGTTGGTGGGGTCGCTGTAGTCCTCGGCGCCCAGGACGGAAAACACCCCCGTGGAGTAGCCGATGTAGCCATCTTCGGCACCTTCGCCCAGGCAGGCGAAGGCGTTGGCCCCTCCGGTGAGGGCATGGTTCATGTTCACCCATGGATCGCCCCAGGTCAGGGGATTCCAGACGGTAAAAAGCCCCAAGGGGTCGGTGAAGTTGACGGGGTTGTTATCGGCGTAGGCGTAGAGATTGGGGCCGCCTGCTTCCTGAATGGGGTCGCGACTAATCCACCGACCAAGATCGGGGCGGTAGGCACGCAGGGGGGCGAAGGGCATCGACCAGCGTTGCCCGTACAATATTGCCGCCACAGACAGGAATGTCTGTGTTACCTTGGTAGTGCTGGCAACGTTTGGGAGGGGTGGATTATGGCGTGGTTGAGATTTTACAACGGGGAAGAATCTGCTGAATCAGACGGAAATCGCTTGGTGGCCTGCTGGTGATAAGGGGGTGGCCTGCTAGTGGCCTTCTAGTGACCTTTGGTGGGCCTGCTGTGGGAGCTTTAACCATCGGAGAGGTGGGGGACTTTCCAAACGCATTTACCGATTGCTGCCCCTTGCTGAAATAGAAAGTTGCCTTCAAAACCCAGCTTCACCCCTCTTGTGGATTGACAAACCCCACCAATATTCGCCAGAATTTCGCCATGGCGAATGAATCAACTTCCTCACCGCATCGCACCATTCTCCACGTTGACATGGACGCCTTCTATGTCTCCGTGGAGTTGCTGCATCACCCGGAATTGATCGGCAAGCCGGTGGTGGTTGGGGGGAGCCCGCAATCCCGAGGGGTGGTGTGTTCCGCCAGTTATGAGGCCCGGGCGTTTGGCATTCACTCGGGGATGGGGTGCTTTCAAGCGTACAAGCTGTGCCCCCATGCCGTGTTCCTGAGCAATGGGTTCGGTCATTACGCCGCCTATTCCCAACGCATCAAAAGCATTTTTCAGGAGTTTACGCCGCTGGTGGAAATGGCGAGTCAGGATGAAGCCTACCTCGACCTCACGGGGACGGAGCGGTTGTTTGGGTCGCCGTTGCGGTTGGCGCAGCAACTTCGCAACCGGGTGCTGGAGGAGACCAAACTCCCCTGCTCTATCGGGATTGGGCGGAACAAACTCATCGCCAAAATTGCCTCGGGGCTTTGCAAACCCAAGGGATTGCTGTGGGTACCTTTCGGGGCTGAGGAGGAGTTTCTCTCTCCGCTTCCGCTCTCCAAAATCCCCGGTGTGGGGACGGAGTTGGATAAGGTTCTGCGTTCCCACGGACTCATCCGGATCGGGGATGCCTTGAATGCCCGGCTTGAGGGCTACCCCCCTGTGCTGGCGCGCCGACTCTATGAAATTCAGCAGCGCTGCCGTTGCCGTGTGGAGTCGCCGGTACGGTCGCATCGGGAGATCAAATCCATCAGCCATGAACGCACTTTTGATCGGGATGTTGCGGATCGGGAGGCGCTGGAAAACTACCTGCACTGGTTGGCGGAAAAGGTGTCTTCACGGTTGCGCGCCAAGGAACGCACCGCCCGTACCATCGGCATTAAGTTGAAGTACACGGATTTTCAGGTGCGGAGTGCGGAGTGCACCCTGGGCTCCCCCACCGATGATCCCCTAGCAATTGCTCAAACCGCTCTCAGGCTTCTACGTGAAAAGTGGGAACCCGGCGAACCGCTGCGGTTGATAGGGTTGTGTGCCAGCGGACTGGATGAGGACGATGCCCAGTTGGAGTTGTTTCCCGGGGAGGAATTGGATGCCCCATCTGTACAAGGCACCAACGTTCCCCCGGCGAGTCTGCATCAGGCGATGGATTGCATCCGTGGGAAACACGGCTTTGAGGCGATTCATCTCGCCCGAAGCACACCCCCCAGAAAATCCACTACGCAGTAAATTGGCTTGCTTTCCGCACCATTGCCACCAAGTTCACACAAAGGACGATGACTATGCCTACTTATGTGTATCATTGCACTACATGCGATAAGACGTTTGAAGCATTTCACCGCATGAGCGACAAACCCCTCACCACCTGTGGCTGCGGTGCCTCCGGTACCGTGGAGCGTCAACTGAGCGCTGGTTCGGGAGTGATCTTCAAAGGGACGGGATTCTACCAAACCGATTACAAGGGCGGGAACGCCAGCTCGGGTGCCTCTTCCAACTCGAAGACCGAAAGCAAAAGCTCAGAGTCTTCAGCGCCCTCGGGCGGAACATGTGGCTCCGGTGGCTGCGCCGACTGCTCGTAAATCGAGAGAATCTTCACCTTCTACAGCGCCACGGGCTACCCGTGGCGTTTTGCTTTTTAGGCGGAAATCAACCCGGCGTAATTACCCCCAACACCACCGGGTATTCCGCACCCGTTGCTTTGGGGAGATTGCCACTCAACCCGTGGAGCGTTTGATTCGCCAGCACCGCGAACGCAATCGCTTCTTTTGAGTCGCCGGGAATTCCTTCGTCATCGGTGCGGCGGATTTGGATATCGGGGCAGCAATCCACCAAGAACTGCACCAGCGTTTTGTTATGCACTCCCCCGCCGCAGAGAAGTAGTTCCCAGACGCTTCCCCCCCGGGGAATGACGTGATCGGCGATGGCGTTGCTAATGGTTTTCGCCGTGAGCGCGGTCACCGTGGCCAATGCATCGAGCCACTTTTCCTGCGGCACCACCTTTAGCAATGCCTCGGCGTACTGTTCGCCGAACCGCTCCCGTCCCGTGGATTTCGGCGGCTCGCGGTCGAAGTACTCATCCTGAATCAAGTCCTTCAACAACTCCCGATCCACGCGCCCCTGAGCGGCCAACGCCCCGCCGCGATCGTAGGGAAGCGTAGGGTCGATTCGCCGCGCCATGGCATCGATGATCATATTTCCAGGGCCGGTATCGAAGGCGAAGTTGTTTGCGGGATCGAGGCCATCCACCACCGTGATGTTGGCAATCCCCCCGATATTGACGATGCCCCGGCGTTTGCCTTTGCGGGTGAAGAGCAACTGATCCACAAAGGGGACAAGGGGTGCACCATCGCCGCCCGCGGCCATATCCCGCGTGCGAAAGTTGGAGATCACCATACAACCGAATCGCTCGGCAATGCAGGCGGGCTCCCCCACTTGCAACGTGCTAGCAACGCCATCCGTGGCGGGGGGAATGTGGTACAAGGTTTGACCGTGACTTCCGATGAAATCAACATCCTGAAGTTGCACGCTGTTTTTGAAGCAGAGCGCTGCGGCACACTCGGCAAACAACCGCCCCAAGCGGAAGTTCATTTCACAAACGTCGCGGGTGGAGCCGGAAAAACTGGCGAGAATATCCCGCCGCAAGCTGGGGGGGATGGGGAATGTTTCGGCAGCCACCAAGGAGACCTGAGTCTCCATCCCCGAACCGGAGATCTCCACAAGGGCGACGTCCACGCCATCGATGCTGGTGCCGGACATGATTCCGATTGCGAGGCGTTTTGGTTTGGCAAGGATGGTGGAGAGCTTGGTGAGGAAAGACATACGAGCGGCCCGGAGTAATGATGATGGGGATGGTGAGCAGGAAATGGGCGCGGGGGGAGAAGAAAGTGAATGAAACTGCTTCGGCCTTGGAGCGATGTTTTTCCGCCATTCCCTCTTGACAGCCCCCGGCATTTGATTACTCTGTCGCTCCCTCCGGGGAAAACCTTTCGGATTTGTACGCCATGAAAATTTTGTCTTCTCTCAAAAGCGCCAAGATTCGCAGCAAAGACTGCCAGATTGTGCGCCGTCGCGGTAAACTCTTTGTGATCAACAAAAAAGATCCCCGCCTCAAAGCACGTCAGCGCTAAGTAGTGCTGAACAAGTCCTGAATACCCCGCCGCCGGAATCCCGGCGGCTTTTTTTGTTTGTGGGAGTTTCCGACTCGGAACTTACCCCCGGCTCCCCGGTTTCACTGCAATCGAGCCCGCCTTCGCCATGGGGTCTTCTTCGGCGGTCCAGGTTTGGAATTCCAGTTTGATCAGGGAATGAAAAGGCTCGGCGGGTTTGAAAGCCCCCCGACTGCGGTCGGCGATACAGCAATAGCCGATGAGTTCGGCTCCAGCAGCTTTGACAAGTGGGACGAGTTCGAGAATCGATCCGCCGGTAGTAATGACGTCTTCCGCCAAGAGAACACGGTCGTTAGGGTGAAGTTCAAAGCCACGGCGCAGGGCGAAGGTTTTGCCATCGGGGCGTTCTGCAAAAAGAGAGCGCACGCCCAAGGCACGCGCCACCTCGTAGCCCCAGAGAATCGCCCCCAAAGCAGGCGCCAGTACCACGGTGGGTCGCATGCCCTCAGCGCGGAGTTTGGTGGCCATCATTTCCGCCATCTGGCCCCCGTAGGCGGGGTTTTCAAAGAGTGTGGCACATTGGCAGTAGCGGTTGCTGCGCAGGCCGGAGCTGAGCAGGAAGTGCCCTTCCTTGATGGCACCGGATTTCACGAGGAGTTCTTCTACGGGGTTCTGGGAGGGGGTCATGAGTGGAAAACCTTATGCAGGGCCGGCTCTTCAGGAACGCGGCAGGTGGGATTGAATCTGTTGGTTGAGTTCGATTGTTTTCTGCTGCACATAAGCGGCGGCATCACCGGTGAAATCGGCTTTCGGGAGGATACCGCGTGTGACGTGGATGATGTTGGGAAGCCGCGGGGATTGGGCGGCAAGGCGAAGTGTTTCGGCCAAGTCTCCCCCCTGGGCACCGACCCCGGGGATGAGGAACGGCAGTGAGGGGGCAAGTTCGCGAATTTCCCCAAGGTACACTGGCCGAGTGGCGCCAACAACCATCCCCACCTGCCCTTGAGTATTCCACTCGGTGCATTTAGCCGCGATGGAACGGTACAGATGGTTGGGCATCAAGAAGTCCACGGCACCCGGGTTGGAGGTAAGGCACAGCACAAACGTCAAGCGATCAGCGTATTCGAGAAATGGCTCCACAGAGTCGGAGCCCATGAGTGGATTGACCGTGGCGGAATCCGCATTGAGTTCGTGATACAGGGAACGAGCGTAATGCTTGGCGGTGGAGCCGATATCGCCACGTTTGGCATCGGCGATCACCAACGCGTGACCGGGGATGGCCTCGCGCACTTCAAACAACAAATCCCAACCACCACGCAGGGATTCAAAAAAGGCGAGGTTGAACTTGTAGGCGCAGGCATGACTGGAGGTTGCCGTGATGATCTCCAACAGAAACCGGCGGTAGTTGGCGAGTGTGGGTTCCAGTCCGGGGAAGAGGTATTCCGGAGCGGGCTCCAATCCGATGGAGAGAAGGCTCCCGGTGTTCTGCTGGGCTTCGATCAACTTCTGAAGGGCATACGTCATTGTGAGGACACCTTTACGGGGACGGAGGAAAGCTCAGTCCTCGTGGGATACTTGGAAGTCGAGATCCGCGCCGATGGGGACATCAATCGCCGTGGGGACAGGTTGAAGAGGAAGCCCGAGGCGTTGGGGTAATTCCGGATTGCTGCTCCATACCACTCGCCCCGCCACCGCAGTGAGCGCGATGGAGGAGGAAACCTTTTCACCGGCCCAGGGGCAGTTACGGCTCTTGGATTCAAAGGTCTCCGGATCAATTTTGCCGGAGTCATCCAGTTTGAAGAGGGTGAAGTCCGCATCGGCTCCAACACGAAGGGAACCACGAGGAAGGCCCATGACTTTTGCCGGTCCACTGGTGAGTTTCGCCAACAGGGAATCAACACTCCAGTTGGCTTCCACCACGAGTTTTTGGTGAAGAATGCGGAAGGCGCTTTCAAAGCCGATTACTCCGAAGCTGGCGGCTTCAAAGACGCTGGCTTTGGCCATGTTGGAATGCGGAGCGTGATCCGTGACGATGCAATCGATGGTGCCATCGCGCAGTCCCTCGATCAATGCACGGCGATCTTTCTCCGCACAAAGCGGGGGCATCACCTTGGCCATGGTGTTGTACCCGCGCACGTCTTCATCGGTCATCAACAGGTGGTGAGGAGTAACCTCGGTGGTGACACGCACACCGTTCCGTTTGGCCTCGCGGATGATCTCCACGCTTTCCCGAGTGGAAATGTGGCTGATGTGAATGTGCCCACCGGTGGCTTCTGCAAGGGCCACGTCTCGGGCAACCATGATGCTCTCCGCCACGCGGGGAATTCCTTTGAGGCCCAGTTGCAACGAGACGATCCCCTGGTGCATCACCCCTTCACCCGTGAGGTTCAAATCCTGACAGTGATCCATGATGGGAATCCCAAGCATCCGCGTGTAGTTGAGCGCACAGCGAAGAACTTCGGCGTTCATGATGGGTTTGTAGTCATCACTAAAAGCACCGGCACCGGCGGACTTGAGCAAACCGTAATTAGTGATTTCCTCACCCAACTGTCCCCGTGTCACTGCTGCGATGGGAACCACGCGCACTCCGCATCCGGTTTTGGCAGCACGGGAAATCACATACTGCACGCCGGTGATGGTATCGCAAATGGGGTTGGTGTTGGCCATGGCGTAGATGGTGGTGTAGCCTCCGGCAGCGGCGGCACGTGTCCCCGTGGCGATGGATTCGGCTCCCTCGTCACCCGGTTCACGAAGGTGACAGTGCAGATCAATAAATCCGGGGGACAGGTGATACCCGGAGAGATCCACAACGGTCATCTCATCAGTTTGGCGAATGGTTTGGGCAACTTTCGCCACCTTGCCATTCACAATCAAAACATCAAAAGGATTGATGATACCCTGCGAGGGATCATGCACAATAGCATTAGACAGGAGCGTTGGTTTCATGCTCTTCAGCACCTCGCAAAAGATAGAGGACCGCCATGCGCACGGCGAGACCGTTTGTTACTTGGTTCAGAATTTTCACTCGGGGGTGATGGGCCAAATCGCGGCTGAGTTCGACTCCAAAATTCACCGGCCCGGGGTGAAGAATCAACGCGTGTTCCGGAGCCTTGGCAAACCGATCGGCATCCATGCCGTAGAAAGTTTTGTATTCCTTAAGCGAGGGAAGCAAATTCTTGGACTGGCGTTCCAACTGAATGCGCAACATGTAGATCACATCGGCAGTGGGGAGAACTTCTTCCAAGTGGTTGCAAATGGAGACAGGATAGGCCTCGCGAAGTTGATCGGGCACCAGCGTGGGAGGACCCACCAACGTAATGCGCGCGCCGAGTTTCGTCATTGCGTGGAAGTTGCTGCGCGCCACACGACTGTGAAGAATATCGCCCGCCATGATAACGTGTTTGTCCTTCAGTGTCCCCAATTCTTCCTGAATGGTGAAGCAATCCAACAGTGCTTGGGTGGGGTGTGCATGGGCACCATCGCCGGCGTTGATAATGGAGGCCCGGATGTGTTTCCCCAGAAACTGATGCGAACCGGAATCGCTGTGCCGCATGATGATGAAATCTGCACCAAGAGCTTCGATGGTTTCCACCGTATCGAGAAGAGATTCACCCTTCTTTACGCTGCTGGTGCTGACATCGAAGTTGATGACATCGGCGCTGAGGCGGCGTGCAGCGAGTTCAAACGAGGTACGCGTGCGGGTGGAGTTTTCAAAGAAAAGGTTCACCACAGTTTTTCCCCGCAGGGTGGGAACCTTTTTGATGTTGCGAGTAACGATATCCTTGAAGCCTTTGGTGCTCTCGAGAATCAGTTCAATTTCATCGAGTTCCAGAGTGGCGATATCAATCAGATCCTTGCGCCGAAGCCGAGGAGTGGAAATGGGACGCAGAGTCATGGGGGGCGCTCTCCGGGGCTGATACTTTAGGCGGAAGGTTGAGCGTTGCGGGTGAGCTGTTCCGGCATGATGACACCACCTTCGCCAGCTTCAATTACGCCGATGGCCCAGGAGCGATGTCCCGCTTGGGTAATCAATTGCTGAACTGTGGAAACCTCTTCCGGGGAGACGACAAACACATAACCCACGCCCATGTTGAAGACGCGGTACATTTCATCAAGGTCCACATTCCCCTCACGTTGGAGGTAATGGAAGATCGCCGGAATATCCCAGGAATCAGTAATCCGCACCTGTGTCCCCTTGGGAAGAACACGGGGAAGATTTCCGGGAAGTCCGCCACCGGTGATGTGACACATGGCTTTGGGGCGAAGCGACTTTAGCACCTGATCCACCAAATCGACGTAGATGATGGTTGGCTCCAGAAGAGTGTCCCCCAGCGAGCGTTCCAACCCTTTGGGGACAGAGGAGTAATCATGACCTGATTTCTTCACCACCGCACGCACCAGACTGTATCCGTTGCTGTGAACACCTGAGCTGGCCACACCCACCAAGACATCACCGGGCTTCACCGTGGAACCATCGATCACCGCAGCGCCGTCCACAATACCCACACCAAATCCGGCAAGATCAAAGTGACCGGGTTCGTAAAGGCCAGGCATTTCCGCCGTTTCCCCACCAAGCAGGGGGACTCGGGCTTGGCGGCAGCCTTCCTGAATCCCATCCAGAAGAGCATCGGACTCGGCGGCCGTAAGTTTCCCCGTGGCATAGTAATCAAGGAAGAAGAGTGGCTTCCCACCAGGGACGATGAGATCGTTCAACACCATCGCCACCAAGTCGATTCCGAGCTTGTTGATTTTATTGAGTTGCTGCGCAATCAGGAGCTTGGTTCCAACTCCATCAGTGGAAGCGAGCAACGTGGGCTGCTTCATTCCTTCCACGGAAAGCGGGAACAGGCCGGAGAACCCGCCGATGCCCTTGTTCTTGGCGGCGATACGCTCCACAAAAGCGTCGCCCTCTGCAATGGAGACGCCTGCTTTTTCGTAGGTGAGTTTTTCTGTGCTCATGGAAATCAACACCCTCTGGCGGAACAGGTTTTGTGGCTGGAACGAGGGCGCCCATCGGGGTAGCACCCATCGAAGCAGGACATGCAATACTTCATCGTTTTGGGAACGGCACGCATCAGCGCATCCTCGGAAATGAACTCCAAGGAATCCACACCGAAGTACTCGCACATTTGCTCTTTGGTCATGGTATTGGCGATGAGCAATTCCTCATCGGGGGTATCAATACCATAATAGCACGGGTGCCGCCACGGTGGAGCCGTCACGCGGAAGTGAATCTCCCGGGCACCGGCCTCGCGCACCATCTTCATGATTTTCTTTGCCGTGGTACCGCGAACGATGGAGTCGTCCAGAATGATCACCCGTTTCCCCTGAAGCACTTCGCGCACGGGGTTGAACTTGAGTTTCACACTTTGAACCCGAGAACCCTGGCCCGGAGTGATGAAGGTACGGCCCACATAGTGGGAACGAACGAGACCGATTTCCAACGGGATTCCTGAAGCCCGGGCGTAGCCCAT
>JANRMB010000070.1:0-23326 GCA_033761985.1 Candidatus Sumerlaeia bacterium
GCGACGATGGCTGGAATGCCCATCACGAAAAACGCCGCACCCAATCCGTTGTGCCAATGCCCCAAATCAGTGGTGCGAACCTGCTCCGAAACTACCTGCCACCAGGCTGAAATTCCCGATGAGTTAAGGTAAAGTTCAGAGTGATCTGAAGGTGAAGCTGCTGTTGGTATACCAGGGAATGAATAAGGGCCTATTTGGAAGCCAAATGGATAAAATGGATTCCCATAGACCAACAAAGATTTGATTGGCCAATATCCTGCTGTTGCAACACTAAAGAAGACAACAAATAAAAAACCAACAACCGAGTTTCTTAACCGTGCGAAACGACTAATTTCCTCAGCATTATATAAAGCTATAAGATAAACTAATCCAAAACCAGCAGCAAGTAAAAAACCACTTGGTTTTAGGCCAGTAATAAGAAGGAATCCTGAGCAAGCAGGTAACAGCTTCATCAAAGTAAATTTAGCGTCTTGCGTGAGAATAACTAACACAGAAAGTAATGACACACTTGCAGATAGATAGGCTAAATCCGAATAGAGATCTAATGATTGAAGTAATACCTCAGGAGAAACCAAGCAAAAAATGCAAGCGAAGCCACACCACTTAAGCGAGAAATCAAATCTTCTCCAAATACATACTAATGCACTAAAAAGGAGTAATATAAAGGCAGTTTGAGTAGTTGCCGTGCCCACCATGTTGCGATTGTAATCCATGATTAAAAATGGCCAAATACCTTTTATGTTGGCATAAGTAATAAAGACATTACCCGTGGGGTGAGCTTCCGGGATACCAAAATGATGAAGTGAAAAATGAGAAATCAGCACCCATCCGACAGGATTATGTGAGTGATATCCAATAGCGTCATAGGTTCTAAATGGAAGCAGAGTACCAATTAGAAATAATGTGAAAAATATAAAAAATGGAAAGATCAAGAATGTGTGTTCCATGAAAGTCAAACTTCGTAATCTGGATAATAATGAATGAAATCCAATCCGCTCATAACCATAACAAGCCCTTAAGTCGGAATTTCTACAAATAAGACCTATAAAGAGTAAAGCAAAACCCAAGATCACGGAAGTAATCCACGAAATACTACCTGTAATCCAACCAATAAAAACAGGAGTACCAAAGAACCAGCCAAAAAATAGTAATAACCATACGACACCTATGTCGCAAAGTCGTGCTGGGCGAAAACCATGTATGCTTATCCACCAAGCACCAATCAACGTGGGAAGTATTGTAAGCAGAAGTCCCAGCATATCAAAAGCTTTCAAAAATTAATTTAAGACAAAAATTATGACTCGGTTCTCAACCGAGTGTTGGGTAAGTAAATAGAAGCATTCCCATATAAGGTATTTACTCTACAATATACAATGTGAATACGCCTTTTTTATCCAATTTGGTGATTGCGTTTGATTTTAGAGCTTTTTTAGAAAGCTCGATTAGAGTTGATTCATCAATTAGTACACGATCCGATAATAAGATATATTTACCTCCTTCGCTCTTGAAATCAGGCAATTGCTCAGCCTCGGAAACGAATAACCAATTATAATCTGGGTTGGAAAAAAATAGCAAAGAACGCTCATAGTTTGGACCCCCACTACAAATCGTGTCCCCTGGCCGTAGATGTGATTCGAGAAGCTTATTCAACTCAAATGGGTTTACGAATGTACGATCAACGCCCATGGCAGATGAAGCAACAAAATGATGACCCACCCCTGAAGTCAAAGCTAAAGTAATCAAAAGTATAAATCGCTTCAAATCGAAAGAATATGATCTTTGAAATTCTCTAACGATTAACACGCAACCCAAAAGAAGAATTAATGCCAATCCAAACCAGTAGCCAAACCAACGCGCAGATTGAAAACCATGGCTATACCAGGTCACCCATTTATTCATTACAAAATGAGCGAAAAACCATATAGATATTAGGAGTAATATTATCATAAATACACAAGATAATCTGAAAAAGGTGATTTTGGAATTTCTCCAATCTATTCTTAATATGCAGCATATAATAGCCGCTAAAGGAATAACTAAATCTGTTGTATGCCTAGGTAATACCCATGATTGTTGCATCCAAACATATAGGTATGGTGAAGCTGCCAAAAGATACCATAACCAAGATATTAAAAGAAGTTTTGAACACACTCCAAGACACAATGCGAGTGAAGAAATGATTCCCACTAAAGGCAAAACCACCCCGGTTGGTGCAAGAAACGCAACCACATTTGCGTGTATTTCTCTTTGATGAGTGGCGATGTGTCCTCCTGCCGTTCCAAAAGGTGAAACAGGTAAGGCACTGAAAAAATGTGAGACTAGAATTGATGAAAGCCATATTCCTAAAGCTATAGAATTAGGATTTTTTAAAATAATTGTAAGCAAATCAAACAGAGTCACTTCATTTTTCTGACTCGACCATTTCCAAAATTCCCATACAAGCCAAACACCTGCAAAAGATCCAATTACAGTAAAGCTTGTTGTTCGGCAAAAGTACGCTCCCACAAAACAAAGGCCTGCTGAAATTCCTCTAATCCTTTTGGTTGAGTTACCCCCATTTCCCAAAAGTGCCAACCCCCATACTACAAATGCCAATGAAGGAATTTCAGAGAGCAGCCTGCACGAAGCATATCCTATTGCGGGTGTTCCTAATATGATCAATGAGCAAAGAAGTTGGTTATGATGATTATTTCCAAAAGATCGGATCCATAAATGCAAACCTACTATAAAAGCCAAAAGAAAAATACTAAACAGTCCTTTTAAAAACCACAATACTGAAAACCCACTACCATAAATCCCTATAATGTCGCGAATTATCACAACTGGAATTAGTTTCATACCAATCCAGTTGCTGGGAACATCCTCTTGTAACATGCCCCATTCAATATAACAAGCCTCATCTACTATGAATCTCTGGCCAGAACCCGAACCTATTCCTATAAATAGAAGAAATAGATAAATAAGTACTAATCCTGAAATCTCGTATGAATTCAAAGATTGTATCCAATTTTTATGCTCGATTTTTGGAATTGCAGAGTCGCTAAACACTAGAATCCTTGTAATTGAGGAATGTTTCGTGTGAATGAATCCGTATAATTTTTGAGGGGTCAACTGTTTGGAGAAGTTTATTGCTCCGGAACCCATTATTCTGGCCCCAAATCGGCGTGTTTTCGGGTAAGTTTCCACTTGGTGGATGATTTCAGCCTGCCTCATACTTGAGGCCGAGGAGGGCCGGATGCCTTACGTCACGCACTGCATCTGCGAAAATCGGTCGTTTCAGGAAATCGTCGATTGGGCCACTACCCACAACACCACCGACTTGGGGCTTATTCGGGAAACCTTTGGCTGTACCGGCCACTGCGGTATCTGCAAACCCTACATCCAGTACGCCTTGGCTACGGGCGTGGTACGTGTTCCATACCCCTGCCCTGATCTCCCCGGTCAGCATCAGGAACCCGCTTGGGCAAGTTACTCTCCCGCACCAAAACGGTTTACCCCCTAGTCTTCCTTACCAAACCTCTTCGCTTATCAGTTCGTCCTGCTTCTCACAAGCTTGGAACGCCACGGCTTTTGCTTTCAGGCAGACCAAATCATTTCAAAAGGATGTACATCGTTCCCCCATGAAACACACTTTTTTCGCCACACTCGTCTCCGCCTCCCTTCTGGCTTTCCTTCAGCCTCTTGCGGCGGAAACCCCCACACCTTACGCCGAGCCCCAAACACCCGAGGTAAAGGCGGCACTTGAAACCCTGGAAACACAACCCCTTCAGTTGGAATCCCTCGATCAAAAAGGGAGCTACATGCTCGGCAACCGCCATGGCCGTAGTATGGTGAATTCCGAAATCAAAGTGGACGTTCAGGCATACCTTGCGGGATTCCGCGACGCCTTGAATCAACAGCAATCCAAACTCTCCTCAGATCAGGTGAAGACGATCACCCAGGAAATGGCCACCATCCGGCGTCGCCTTGCGGAGGAAAAACAGGCCCGGGTGAAAGAGGAGAACCTCGCCGCAGCCGAAAAGTTTTTGGCTGAAAACAAATCCAAGGAAGGCGTCGTTACCACGCCCTCCGGTTTGCAATACAAGGTGATCACTCCGGGAATTGGGAATGCCCCCACCGCAAGCAGTAATGTGGAAGTGCATTACCGGGGTCGCCTCATTGATGGCACTGAGTTCGATTCCAGCTACAAACGAAACACCACCGCCACATTCAACGTGAGCGGCGTCATCAAAGGCTGGACGGAGGGGCTCCAATTGATGCAGCCCGGTGCCAAGTACGAACTCTACATCCACCCTTCCCTTGGCTACGGCCAGAATCCCCAGCCTTCCATTCCGGCAAATAGTCTCCTCATTTTTGAAGTTGAACTCATCGCCGTGAAGTAAGTCATCCAGAAAAAGTTGAGGTTCGGGCTTGAAACCTTTTCCCATTCAAGCCCGAAAAACTCCCCAAAGGAACAAAAATTCCTGATCTTTTGTCGAGTTTTTGAATAATTGGGTTTGATTCACCAACCCAACCGCGCATTGCTTCAGCGCACTTTTTTCCTTTTGAGGAGTTCCTCCATGTCCAAGTTTACGTTTGCGCTCGCCGCAGGAGTTGCGGTGTTGGCCGCACTCGGTTCCACCGCTGCTGCCGAAGAGGCCGCTGCATCCCAGCCAGCATCTCAACCTGCTGAAGCCTCTGCTTCCGCCCCTGCTGCAGAATCTGCTCCCTCCGGCCTTGCGGCTGCTCCCCTTGCCGAGCGTTTCAGCTATTTCATCGGCTTCCAAGTCGGCGAGCAAATGAAGAGCATCGGGCTCACACTCGTCCCCGCCGGGTTTGACAAAGGCCTCGCGGCCTCCAAATCAGGTCAGGAACCGGAACTCAACGAAGAACAAGTTGGCGCGATGATGGGTGAACTCCAACAACTTGCTTCCGATATGGAAGCCAAGGAAGGTGTTGAAAACCTCGCCAAAGCAGAGGCATTCCTCGAAGCCAACAAAACCGCCGAGGGTGTCATCACCACCGAATCCGGACTTCAATATAAAGTCCTCGTCCCCGGTGAAGGTGATTCCCCCTCCGCCGAATCCACTGTGGAAGTACACTACAAAGGTACTCTTCTGGACGGCACTGTATTCGACTCCTCCTACGACCGTGGGGAGACCGCCGAGTTTGCCGCCAACCGTGTTATTCCCGGCTGGACCGAAGCTCTTCAACTTATGAAACCCGGTGCTAAGTACCAACTCTTCATCCACCCCAAACTCGCTTATGGCGATCGTGGCCAGCGTCAGATCCCCGCCAACAGCCTCCTCGTGTTCGACGTGGAATTGATCGCCATCAAGTAACTCCGAAATACCCCAACCAGAATCGAAACAACTCCCCGCCCGTGTATCCGCGAGCGGGGAGTTTTCTTTTCGCCCTCAATCCCGTTGCCTTGGTGAGCTTCCAAGGCCCACCCTAGCCCCTAAATTCACTTCAGGGAAGCCCCATGGCCCAAGTTGCACCATTCCTCAAACCACCCACCGCATCTTCCTCTGGTGGGGGAGTAACACCCCCCACTGCTGATCAATCAACCGATGATGATCCCCGCCCGATGGTACCCCTGGCGAATTATCTTCGCCGTTTGGGTGGTTTGATGATGGACTTGTTCTTCCTCTTCTTCCTTATGAGAACCCTCTTTTGGGCGTTTGAAGATCTCTACATGCAGAACATCAAAGCCTTTAACTGGGCGGAGCGGATCATCATCACTGTGTACTTTGTTCTGGGGGCCAGCCATCTATCGGAGGGCCGCACCTTGGGCAAATGGGTCATGGGGACGCGCGTTACGGATTACGAAGGCAAGTACCTGAGCATCCCCCACGCGTTTGTTCGTACAATGTTACTTTTCCCCGGCATGTGGTTCTCCTTCTATCTGGCGGAATTAATCCTGGCCAATCCACTCAGTTACAGCCAGCAGAACATCTGGAAGCCCGGCATCGCCATGGGGTTGAACTTCTCCCTCTTTATCTCCACCAGCTTTGCCATCGCGTTTAATCCCTTCAAACAGGGCCTTCACGACTTCGTCTGCGGCACGGTGGTTCGCCCCAGTGGAGCGCCGATGCTCTCGCTCAACGAAATCAAAAATCTCATCGGTGTGAACGGAAGCATCTACCAGCGCCAACCCCAGTATATGGCGGGGGGATCCTTCATCCTCATCTTCGGGCTTGTCCTCTATCAAATGGCAAACGCCAAAGTCAGCGAACTGGAGGAAGCCAAGTTTGTCTTCGCCCGCACTGCTCCCAAGGAAGAAGGGTTCCCGCCTTCCCGATTGGTGGCCCAATTTGTCCCCAACGTTCCTTTTGTCCCCAACGAACCGCTTCCTTCTGATGCTGTCTCCGACTTCATGGCCGATATTGCCGATACAGAAAGTACCACCACGTTGAAGTTGAATGCAGCTCTCTACTTGGACAACCGTGTGGTTCCCACCGCAGAAATGGAGCAGCACGCCCTTACCTTGATGGAGCGTTATCGCGAAGAAATCCTTCGCGATTCACCCGCAACCCAACTCGTGTTTGGCAAAGAAATCGAAATTACCAACTCCCGCAGGCGTGCCCACACGGTGGAGTTTTTTCTGGTGGAGGAATACAAAACCTTTGGCGGCTTTTTTCCCTCCCACTTGGAACCCGTAAAAAGTTACACCTTCGATTTTCCCCCTTTTTCCGAATCCACTGAATAATTCCATCGCATTGTCTGTAGAAATTAGGAACTGTTTCCTTAGAAAGGGAAATTCTTATGAGTGACTTACCACCTCCCCCCACGCCACAGGTTCCTCCTCCTTCTTCCGAGGAGAATAGTCCCCCTCCGCCCCCTTCCACACCACCCCAACCGGAGCTTTCTGAAGCAGAGAAAATCCGTGCAGGCTACAAGGATGTGTATCTTGGCGAGGAAGCCAAACCGCTCACCGCCGAAAACGAGCGCATCTATGCGATGATCATCCACCTTTCCGGCCTTCTCAAATATTTTACGGTGGGTGCTTCCCTTGCAGTGCCGATCGTTTTTTGGGTGCTGTTCCAAAATAAGTCTGAGTTCATCAAGAAGCAGGCGGAAAAGGGATTCATTCTTCAACTTGCTGTTAGTCTATCCTATGTTTTGCTCATTTGCTTGGGAACATTACTCAGTGTTATTCTGATCGGTTTCCTATTTTATCTACTTATCCCTGTGGTAATCATCGTAGATATCGTATTCATCGTGCTGCACACCATGGCGATAAAGGATCACGGAAAAGGCTCGACCTAAAACCTTTTCCCTCCTTCGATTGTCCCATGAAGGAACACTCCAAACCCTGCTGAAAGATGATTCGAACATGTTTTCCTGCAACTCTTCCCTGATTTGCCGTGGTCTTTTCGCGTTGGCTCTGGCCGCCCCTCTGCTCGCACAAGCCCAAACCACCACGATTCTGCAAACCACTCAGGAGATCATCCCCACACAGGATGGTGCCCAATACCGGATTGATTTCACCGAGTCTCAAAACAACACCGTAAGCGGGGTGGGAACCATCACTCTGGCTCGTTCTTTCCTTGTTACCGGTGGATATATCACCGGCACGAACCTTTCCCCTTCCAACAACGGCGACGACCAAAACTACGCCACCTTTCACTCCACCACCAGCACGGCGGAAAACGTAAAGGCCGACAACGTGCTCTTTACCATCGGCCAAGGCCCTCTCAACACGGTGGGCTATGGCAACAACCTGCGCTTCCCGTTCAATGATCGCGAGTCCGTTGTTACCTTCCCCCAACCCATCCTGATCCGGGCCGGTCACAGCGTGTCCCTGCGGTTCAGCTTCGCCAACAACGACGTTAACTTCCGGGATTACCGCATCATTCTCTTTGGTCAGCAGATTACCGAAACCGGTGTGAACAACGGCGACGGACGGTTTTTTGTGGAAGCCGAACCCAAAGTCATTAATCTTTCCGGACCGGTGGCAACCATCCCCCCCGTGGTGGTGGTGCGCCACGTTGCTCCCCGTTATGCCCTAACCACAACCGCAACAGTTGGCGTTTCCACCAGCTTTGAGAGCAGCACACCTCTGCAACCCACTGCCACAATTCTTTCCGGCCCCACGGAAACCAATGAGGGGTTTGAAACACTGATTCAAGTGGCAATCAACACAGATGGGCTCTCCGCGGGGCGTTACGAAAACGAACTGGCCCTTACCGTAACCGCGAACGGCTCGGCAAGCTCCAGCTTTCAGATTGCGGAGATTCCCATCCGGGTAACGCTCAACGCCGCAAGCTCCGGAATGCCTCAGGCCTGGGTGATTCACTAAGGGGGGCCAAAAACCCCCCTTCGCTTATTCTTCCAAGTTCACATTCCAGTACGCTTGATCCACAAACTTCTGCCAAGTGGGGCGGCTGTGTTTGCCCAAGCTATGGCGAACAATCGTAAGCCAGTGGGGTTTGCGAGCAGGCTTGAGCAGTTTTAGGCCGCTCAATTCCAGCAATTGATTCCCCTTCTTGGAGTTGCAGCGTTGGCAAGCCAGAACCACGTTCTCCCACTCGGAGATCCCCCCGCGGCTGCGCGGGTTGATGTGATCGATGGTGAGTTCTTCCTTCACGGGTTTTACGCCGCAGTATTGGCATTGAAAATTATCGCGGAGGTAAATGTTCCGGCGGTTGAACTTCACCGCACGCGGGGGAACACGATGGAACGTGGTGAGAAGAATCACCTCGGGAACACGCACTTTGAAGTTGGGGGTGCGGAGGTACTCCGGACGGAGTTCCCCCTCCATGAAGCACTCGCCCGCACTTAGTGCGTCCGAAACCTCACGCCAGGAATTGAAGTCCAGCGTTTGATAATCATCCGTTACCACTTGAGCAAGCCCCTGAACCAAGAGGCTCATGGCACGCTGAACACTGCATACATGGATCGCAAGCCAGTTGCGATTGAGAACCAGAACACCGTTCGAAACCATGGTTTCAACTCCGTTGGCACCAGCTACTAGAGGGAACTGTAGACCCAGAAGAAACTGGCAACTTCAACACCCTTTCATAAAATGAACCAACATTACCAAGTTGAACCACACTTTCCGCAGTCGTCATCCATGTCGAGAGATAAATGAATCGGAAATCGAGAAAAGCTGTGAGAAATTGATGAATTCATTTGACCCGTTAGGGATAGATTGAATTGGCCCCAACGAAAGATGGTGAAAACTTCGTACACTTTTCTTGCTTGAACAAACAGTTCCACCCAACCATTGTCACAACTACAAAGGTCCAGAAATGGGAATCTCCCCGAAATACTCCATCAACTTTGGTATCTTCCTTGTCGGCGCAATCCTTCTCTTTATTGGATTTAGCCTGCGAATGTCGGAAGGATCGGCTTCCAGTGATGCCTATAAATTGAACCTTTATTTTGATGATGCTGCCGGTCTCGCCCGTGGATCAAAAGTTCTACTCGGTGGTATTCGGGTGGGTCAGGTAACCTCTGTTGACTTCGACACCAGGGAAGGTCGTGCGGTGGTGGAAGTTCTCCTCGATAGCAAGTACCAACTTCCCAAAGATTCCGTGGCTGTGGTGCAGCAGTCTGCCTTCATCGGAAGTTCCCTCATCGCAATTGAATACGGGAAAGATGCCGAAAAGTTGGCTTCAGGAGGTGTGCTCAGTACGCGCGTCCGCCCGGGGTTGGATGAACTCATGGCCAGCGTCAGCGCCACCAGCGATGACGCCCGGAAGTTTATGGCGAACCTCGATGAAAATCAGAAGAAAGCCTTCCAACAAATTCAGGATGTGGTGGAAGAGAACCGGGAAAACCTGCGCGAGGCTTCCAAGAGCTTCGCCAACGCTGGCCCCAAGCTGGAGGAACTTGCCGCCAACCTTCAGGATGTAAGCGCAAAAATGCGCTCTGGTGAGGGAACCATCGGCAAACTCTTCGCCGATGAAACGCTCTACACCGACCTCAAAGCCTTTACCGAGGAAGCTAAAAAAATCGCCGCCGATATCCGCGATGGGGATGGTACTCTCTCCAAACTGATTTACGATGATTCTATTTCCCGCGAGGCGGAGGCCAGCTTCAAAAAAGTGGGTGACGCCGGGGATGAAATCAAAGTCCTCCTCACGGACAACAAAGAGGATATTGCGAAAGCTATCGAGGCATTCCAAAACGTGGGGCCCAAGTTGGAGGAAGCCGCCAAGCGCATTGAGGAAATCACCCTCAAGCTCAACTCCAACGATGGAACGCTGGGCCGCCTCATCAACGATCCATCCCTCTATGACGACACCAAACGCACGGTGAATCAGGTGGGAGAAAGCTTCGAGGCCGGTGAGGAGCAAGGCGTGATCCGCTCCTTCATCGGGATCCTTTTTGGAGCACTCGTCTAAATCCAATCCGATAAACCGGGGGAAAAGTGCCCTCTGAAATCGAAAAACAATAAATCCCCATTGCGTTCACCAAACCTCTCAAGCAGTGCTAAATCTCCGAGACAGAACAACGTGTATGCAGCATGGATTCGCCTTCTTTACAGAAGTATTATACAGACTTCCAGAACGGCACTAACCCCAAGGCCTACATTCCCCTCGTGGCGGAACTTCGGCGTCAGCGCCAGTTTAATGAGGCGTTGGATGTTTGTCAGCAAGGGCTTCAAAACGACCCCTCCTCCGCCGCAGGCCGCATTAACTTGGTGCGGATTTACTTGGACCTCAATCGTCTCTCCGATGCTGATCGCGAGCTGAAGAAGCTCGAGGAAAAAGGCCACGGAAACGCCACGGGTTATCTTCAGGAACGAATTCGTTGTTCCATCAAGCTGCGCGATTACTCCGGTGCTCGTGCGGCGCTCGATGATCTGCTGCTCATCGCCCCATTCGAGCCACTCACCCAGCAACTCCAATCAGAACTCGCAGAGCTCTTCCGCCACTCCAGCCCCGAGGTTCTTAAACCCGGATTCCAAAAGGGATTCAGCAAAACTCCGCAAGCGATCTTGCAATTGCTTGAGGAAAATCTCTCTCCCATTTGCGAAGTGATTGCGCTGGACTTTTTTGATCTCCGGGCAGGCAAATTCCTGATTCGCCAGAATGATGATTTGCTGGAATGCGCCATCATTCTGCACGAGGAAGTCTCCCAGTCCTCCAATGAATTGGGTGCCGGAAACGTTCGCTATTCACTGCTGGAAATGGACGGCATCCTGTTTTTTGTGGTGAGCAGGGGCCAATACATCCTATTCGGGGCCTTTGATAAGAGCGTGAATTTCGGGAAGATTCAGCATCGCGTTTTTCTTATCCTTGACCGCCACCTTCCCTTGCAGGTGAATAATCCGCAAAAATCACAAACTGTGCGTACCAAGATTCCATTCAGCGGGTCGTAATCCGATGATTCCTTTGCAAAAGAATCTTTCCATATTGATTATGCTGTGTATTGGAGTATTCTCCACTGCGCTTGCGTTTGGGTTTTCCTCCTCCGGTTTAACTTCCAATCTGGGGACGTTGATTCCAATCGTCCTGATCTTTGAGTTCTTTATCTATGCTGGCACGGCATTCTTCGCCAGCAGCAAACTCAGCATCCCCTTCGTCATTATCCACTCCATCTCCTTGTTGCTGGGCCGCGCGGTTTTGGCAATTCTGGCCTATTTTGTTGGCACCATGACCATCGGGAGTGGCCAGAGCGAGGAATTCGCCACTCAGGCGCTGCTCCTCTGTTGGGTGGGAAGCCCCGTGGGTGTGCTTCTGCAAATTCTACTCATGTTGCTGGCCGGTTCGCACTTGGTGGATTTGGTTGTTCCGGGTACTTTTGAAAGCGCCGAGCCCAAGATGGCCGCTGTTGCACGCCGCGGTGACGCCCGTACTTCCCAGGAGGGCAAGCCTTCCGGCGGCTTTATTCAAGTATACAGCTTTGAGGAGCTCTCCGGGTTGCTCAAGAAAACCCCGGGTCTTGAGGGTTTCTTGATCTACTCCCGCGAAGGATTTGTCGTTTGGAACGATGTACCTCACAAGGTCTCGGTTGATCAAGCGACTGCCTATCTGCTTTCCGCTCAGCATCAATTAAACAGCCAATTGAAGGGGTCGGGAATGAGCGAAGTCCGCCGGCTTTTGGTGGAATCCCGCGATCACCTGATTTTTGTTTCCGAGTTAAACCAAAACTTTGGTCTGATTCTGCTCTTCAATCAACGCACGCGGATTGCCGAGTGTGAACAACGCCTGCAAACGTTGGACAAAACGGTGCGGGAATTCCTTCAGTGGAAGTACCCGGGCCTGTCTCTCAATGCCCCGCTGCGTGCCTATAAATCCTAACCCAATTGATTCATCCCCACCTCTTGATTGTTGGAGAAACCAGACGATGGAAAGAATTTTAGCGGAATTAAATAAAACATTGGGAATCATTGGCTCTTTTGTCGTTGCTTCCGACGGCATTATCGTCGCCTCTGATTATGCCACCGAAATCAACGATGAGATGATGGGCGCTTTAACAAGCTCCATCATCAACTCCACGGAGAAGGCGACGAAGAAAATGGAGCAGGGCGATTTGGTTTCCTTCATCATTGAAACCGATGCCTATAAGCTGTTTTTCAACTCCACCCGCTCCGGATATTTGGTTTGCGTTAGTAAAGCGGATTCCAATCTGGGCTTGATCCGGGTGGAAATGCGCAGCGCTTCTGAAAAACTCAACAACTTGGGGATGAGTTCCTAACTCACTCCCTTTTCTTCATGGCACCAGATGGGGTGCCGCCACACTGCCCTAATTCGGACAAAGGTACGATCGAAACTCATGGCCACACTCAATTATGCGTTCAAAGAAATTAGCTGTAAAATTGTGTACTACGGCTGCGGTCTTTGCGGCAAAACCACAAACCTGATCCACGTTCACAAAACGGTTCCCGGGAAGTTCCGGGGGGACTTGGTTTCCTTGGCTACCGAGCAGGATCGTACTCTCTTTTTCGACTTCCTTCCTCTCGATCTCGGTGAGGTGAAGGGATTCAAAACCAAATTCCAACTCTATACCGTTCCCGGACAGGTGTATTACAACGCCACTCGGAAACTCGTTCTCCGCGGGGTGGATGGTCTCGTCTTCGTGGCCGACAGCCAGCGCGACCGTATTCAGGAAAACGTGGAGTCTTTCAATAACTTGAAGGAAAACCTCGAAGAATACGGCTATAAGCTCAAGTATGATGAAAACGATCAGGAAGGTATTCCCTGGATTCTTCAGCTGAACAAGCGGGATATGCCCCAGATTATCAGCGTGGAGGAAATTGTGGAAGCCCTCGGGATCCACCCCTCCACCCCGATGATTGATGCAGTTGCCGTAAACGGTACCGGTGTTCGGGAAACTTTGAAGGCCATGTCCAGCTTGGTGATCAAACGGCTGAACAGTTCTGGCGGAGCGCTGGGTTCTTCTGCTCCTTCACCGGCTCCAGCGGCAGCGGCCGAGAAGCCCAAGGCCGAAGCAGTGGCCCCCAAGAAAGACGAATTTTCCGCCGGCAAACAGGAAAAACGCGAGCAACCTGCTCCCGCTCCCAAAGCAGCCCCCGTTCCCGTTCCAGAGCCAGTCAAACCAGAGCCTCTGGTGATTACTCAGGAATGTGTTGGCCTGTGGCGCGGCATGAAGTCGGGCACAGGCTCCGTTACTCTTACCCAACACTCCACCAACACGCAGGAATTCAATCTTTCCGGCACGGTTTCCTTCATGCTGGGTAAACGTGAATTCAATCACCAGTTCCAAGTGGTTCAGGAAACAACGAAAGATTTGAACGGAAAAACAACGGAGTTCCTGATTCTTCGTTCCGCTGAAGGACAAAAGCCGCAAATTGAGGCTCAAGTTGCCACCAGCGAGCGCATGATTTTCCTTCAATACCCCGGCTTCTTGGGTCAGGTAACGATTCTGCCATTTGAACAGAAACAATACCCCTCCTCCTAAGTTGCCATCTTCACCCGATTAGATTTGCTCGTTTCGCCCTAGAAAGGATTTCCTATAATGGCCAAAGCTCCGTTGATTTTGACCAAAAGCGATATCACCCAGATTCACCGGACTCTGCTGCAAATGTTGAAGCAGTCCGAGGCGAAGTGTGCCATTCTGGTGGATGCCGACGGTAAGTGCCTTGCCAAAAAAGGATTCACACAAAACATCGATACGGATGCCTTGGCTGCCCTGATTGCGGGCTCGTTTGCCTCCACCCGCGCCATGGCCACTTTGGTGGGTGAAACCGATTTCTCGGTGCTTTTCCACCAAGGCGAGAAAGATCACATCCACAATATTCTGGTGGATAATGATACCATTCTCACGGTGATTTTTGATGATCGTACCACCATTGGGATGGTACGCCTCTACTCCAAGGAATGTGTGAAAGTTATCCGTGAAAACTTGGAAAAAGCTCGCGAAAAGCGCATGCCCGTGGGCCAAACCATCGACATCGAACGGGATGTGGAAGACCGCTTGGACGATTTGTTCGCTTCCGAGTAAACCGCACCACCCGCCACCTCCGCCTTTTCGAATTCGAGTTTATTGAGACGATATCCCCTTCAAGAGTAGTTCACCACCATGCAAGGTAATCTGGAAAACGTTCCTCTACCCGAGGTACTCCAATTCATCAGCATGGGGAAGTCCATTGGGGTTCTTACCATCCGCAATGGTTCAGAGGAAATTTCCCTCAGTATTTCCAAAGGGAAAATTATCAACAGCTCTTCCATTGAGCGCAAACGGCGGCTGGGAGAACTCCTCATCAACCGTGGTCTGCTCAAGCGGAGTGAGCTTTCCCGCCTGCTCAAGATTCAGCGCACCGTTGAATCCGATAAAAAGCTGGGCCAGATCCTTACCGAACGCGAAGTTGTTTCGGAAAACACCATTCAAGAGACACTGCGCCTTCAGTTGGAAGAGGAAATTTGGGGCCTCTTCGGTTGGGAAACTGGCGACTTTATTTTTGAAAACATTCCAGAATCCAAAATCGGTGATGCTCTTGTCCGTATTGATATTGAGCCGCTGATCCTTGAGGGAACACGCCGGAACGACGAGTGGAAGAAAATCCTCAACTTCCTTCCCCACGATTACCTGATCCTCAAGGTTAAGGATGTGGGAGACGATTTTCAGCGCACCATTAAACTCCGCGAGTCCGAGTGGCGGGTGTTGAGTCAGGTAAATGGCGAGTTTACTATCCGGGCCATTGTGAACCGCAGCAATATGGGCCGGTTTGAAGTATTTATGATCCTCTCACAGTTTGTGCGGTCGGGGCTTATCTCCATCGATGAGGAAAAATCCAAGGAAGCCCACTTGCTTCGCCAGCCAAACAACGCACGCGACGTTGCCCAGGCTGCGCTGCAGGTGGTGCCCACCCCAGGGAACGGCTCAAATGGCGGCAAACGGTCGTTGTTTTCTGCGTTTATTGGGAAGGAACCAGCTCCCCGCAAATCCGTGAAGGAAGATTTTGTCTCTCCCATCGGGTTGTTGGGGTTCTTTGTGAATGAAATGTTTACCCGTGCGTGCCAAACTAAGGAAGGTCGGGAGCTCCCCAACACCCTTTTTCTGGATCACACTTGGATGGATATTCTCCAAGTCTACACTCGTGCTGATCTCATCGTAACTGCAAACAACCAAGTGGCCACGCAGCATATTGAAAAATACATGCTTGCCTGTGATTTTGGGGAGTACGTGGATGAGTGCTATGAGGATGCTTTGGAGGGGTTGATCAATTTGATCAAGGCGTGCTACACGCACTGCTGTAATCATCTGGGGGAGAAAAACATGAACCGGGTGGTTTTGGAGTTGCTGGCCTCGCTCAGTCCTCCGCCGGCCACCAAACACCGGGGGCCTTTCCTCTTGGAGGAAAACATCCGGGCCATTTTGAACCTACCCAAATCCTAAGGCATTCTACCCCCCCCCCCCGTCCTTGAACAGGATGGTTCACGAGATAAACTTCCCCGAGGCATCAACCCATGGCAGGCGAACGCGTTCTGGTTGTCGATCACTCCGCAACCGTTCAGGAAATCAGCAAAGCAATTTTGGAGGAACACGGATTCCGTGTTACCGTGGCCTCCAATGGTCTTGCAGCCATCACCCACCCCGAGGTGGAGGACTACGACCTGATTGTGGTGGATAGCTCGTTGGAGGGGATCGACGGGTTGGAGACAACTCGCCAAATCAAAACGGACAAGGAAATCTACAAGATTCCCGTTCTGCTTTTGATTCCTGAGGACTCCATCGATTTGTTTGAAAGCGTCCCCCTCAAGGGCGCCACGGGTTGGCTTTCCAAACCCTTCTCCCCCAAGAAGCTCCTCGCCAAGGTTACCGAAGTACTCGATGAACAACGGATTCTTCAACTCTCCGAAGAGTTCCTTAAGGACTCCGCCGAGCGCCACATGCAGGCACTTGCGGAACAGAAGATTCAGACCGCGGTGGAGAAAAAGATCCAGATCATCGTGGAACGGGCGATTCAGTCCATCGTCTCGATCATCGATCAGCGCGCCAAACGCGAGGTGGAAGCCCGGGTAACGTCTCTCTCTGCGGAAAAGGAACAGGAACTCGTTAAGATGACGGTTCAAGAAGTGGCCAAATCCATGGTGGAGAAGTTGGCGGAAAAGAAAGTTTCCGAAGCGATTGCCAACATCTTGGTGGATCAAACCGAGAAAACCGTTAAACGCGCTGCTGATGGAATGCTCCCCAGCATGATTCGCGAGCGGCTGAAGGAGCAAATTGAGACAACCCTTCCCCGTGAGATTGAAAACCGCGTTACCAAGGCTGCGGAAGAACGGGCGGCGGAAATCGGCGAAAGCATTGTGGAAATTATTCAAACCCACGCCCAGAAGCTGGTACCGGTGATTGCACGGGATACTCTTCCCGAGTTGGCTGAGCGCCAGGTGCTTCTGGTTTCCGAAACAAAACTTCCCATGATGATTCAAAATTCAGCCCGAGAGGCGATGAATCAGCAGATGAACAACACGGTACAGCCGTACATCATGAGCGAGGTGAAAAAGCTTCGCAAAATGGTTCTCAGCTTCTTGATCGGGATCATCATCCTGATTCTGGTGGCGGGGATTATTGTGTTTTTTGCGGCGGTGTTCGGCGGCAACTTGGCCAACAGCATGATTCAACAGGATCAGTCTGCACAGGTGGTAACTCAATTGGATGATGAAGTACTTTAGTTTTTGTCTTTCGTTTTTTATTTAGTTTTTTCTAGTTCAAAAGGCTGAGCGTTCAAGAATTTATCTGAAAATTATAGGGACTTTATAAATGGATACCGCTAAAGTTGATTTACCAAATCTTGCTCTGTACCAGATCCTTGTGAATTATGGATTTCTTGCTAACATTCTTATTTTTGGATTGAGTCGAGTCAACGCTGTTGTATTCGGGACTTCTCCAATCGGAGCTGTTACTGGTTTGGGTTTATTTGTTTTAGGCATTATTGTTTCCATAGCCATGCTTGTAATTGTTTATCAATTCACAACAGCAGCCGGTTCACATATTGCATTGCGCATAATCTGTTGTTTGTTTATGTTCATTCCCTGCGTGAGCCTTCTGACCTTGGCTATCCTGTCTTCATCAGCCAGCAAAATATTGAAAGAAAAGGGATACGCTGTTGGGCTTATGGGCGTATCTTCCTCGACACTCCAAAATATACGCCAAGCTAACTAAATTGAACATTCGATATGAGTGTAAAAGTTGAAAAAGCCGACCTGTTAAGGTCGGCATTTTTGTTTTGAAGCTTGAAACGTGCTTAGGCCAGATGAGGCTGTTGCTCGTTGGGCTGTGGAGACAGCTTTCATCAAACGGGAAATACGGCGAGCCGCGTTGTTCTTTTTGATGAGGTTGGTTTTTGCGGCTTTGCCAAGTTTGCTATGGGCAAGAGCGAGTTTCTCATCCACGCCTTCAAGAGACTTGGTTTCAATGGCGATACGCACTTCACGGATTGCTTTGCGAAGCGTGGAGCGCTTGGAGCGGTTACGAAGACGGCGACGCTCGTTTTGGCGGACGCGTTTCTCGGCGGATTTCTTATTGGGCACTTGGGTATTCTCCTTGGCGTGTTCGCGAGAGAAAAGATAGGGCGCGGAGTGTTATAAGTACCGGGCCACACGTCAAGCGAAAGATTGAACTGCTGCCGCTGTTTGTTGCCGGTTGTTCAATCTTCAACCTTTGGATTGTTTCTCGGCAAATTTGAGAGAGGCGCTGTTGATGCAGTGGCGCATACCGGTGGGTTTCGGTCCATCAGGGAAAACGTGGCCCAAATGGGCGTTACACCGTGCGCAGTGTACCTCGGTGCGTACCATTCCCAGGGAACGATCCGTGGTGGTTTCCACGTTTTCTTCGGTCACTGGCGCCCAAAAGCTTGGCCAACCGGTACCGGAATCAAACTTGGTGGTGCTTTCGTACAGCGGCAACCCACAGCAGCGGCAGGCGTAAACGCCATCCTTTTTGTGGTTCCAGTATGCGCCCGTAAAGGAGCGTTCCGTTCCGTGTTTGCGCGTAATTTGGAACTCGGCGGGGGAGAGTTCGGCCTGCCACTCTTCGTCTGTTTTGACTATTTTTTCCATGAGAACTTTCTTCCTCTCGGGTACTTCACGCCGTTGGCATAGAGAAACCCGGGCCGGAATAATTTTACCAGGCGCTGGAAGTCGCGGAATGGGCCACGGAGAGTTCTCTCATGGGTACTTCCTCACCGAAGTGACCAAGAAGCAAGCTCAGGTTATAGAGATCGTATTCCTGATCACTGGCAAACTTCTGCGGCCGGTATGTTTTCCCGCTCAACAGGTTGCGCACCGTGTGGGATTGTTCGGCTTCGGGACAAACTTTGGTGAGGTATTTGAGGAATTCTTTACAGGCTTCGTTGTAATCATCGTCTGAGCGCGGGTAGAGTTCCAGAAAGCGGATTTGTTCTTCCTGAATTCGGTAATGCACCAGCTCCGTATCCACAAATAAATCCACGGTGGGGAGGCGATTGAGCCGCCCGCAGGTGATGAAACGAACTTTTTCCCAGCGCACCTTCTTGACGCCTTCTGCAGTGTGGATGCGAATCCCGGGGGTCAGCAAATCCAGTTTTTGAGCGTCCAGGCGGTTTTGGGTTTCAAACTCTCGCCGTAATACCACGAAAGCGAACGTTTGTTGGAATCGCTGAGTGATTTGGTAAAGCTCCACGGCCTGTTGAAGGGTCAGTGAATGGCGAAGGCACCCTTTGCGATCCACCACGGCTTTACGGGCATCGTCATCGGAAAGGCCTTCGGAGGCAGTGAGGAAGTGGGCCACTTGTGAGACGCTGATCTTGGCTCCCAGCGGGAGTATCAGGGCATATTTGAGGTGTTGATACGCTTCCAGCAGCGCTTCATAATCGGCGGCATTTTGTGGGGTGGCATGACTCGGGGTAAGCGCCACGCTGGCCTTGAACGGGAAGTCCTCGGTGGCCGGGGTGCGAGCATCATCCTCGTGTGAATGCGTATCGCGATCGTTGAATCCGGGTGTCTGGGCTCGTGATGTCGGTTCAAACATGGGCGCGCCGAAGCCGAGACCCGTCCCTGATTCCCGGGGGACGGCCTTCATCTTGGGCGAACTGGGGTTCGGCATCTCATCTGTGGTGGGAAGATCATTGATGGGTTGCCGGGGAGCTTGCCGATCCGTGGTGTGTGCCCGGTATTCGGAATTGACCTGATTGCGGATATCGCGGGAGTTGATACTCAGGGGTGGCGTCTGGGCGAACTTATCGAGCATCTCCTCAGACGACCGTTGGGAAGCCTGTGGAGCCGTCGGTTGGGCTCCGAACATCAGTCCCTGAAGTTCCGCCTCATTGAGTTTTGATTGCGGCGTTTGCTTGCCACTGTTGGGGGCGTTTGCCGGGGTGAGTTCTCCGTAGGGAGAGAACTTCGGCGGATGCGGGGGAAGCTGCCGGCCCACGGAAGGAGAAGGCGACTCCAGACCCGCAAGCTGCGGGCGTTTGGGAGCGGGCTTAGGCGGCTCGGGAACGTCTTCCACGTACAGGTTGATGCCCTGCACGCGGGAGGAATCATCGGCTTCATCCTCGGGCTCGGGAGCAGCAAGCGAGGCGTTTGAAGAGTTCAGCTGATCAATTCCGCTTTCATCGAAAGCAAGTTCCGATGTTTCGAACTGGATCTGCGGTTTGATTTGTGCGGCTTGAATATCGGCCGGTGAGCGAACGCCCTTCCCGTCGGGGAGTTTCAGAAGAAGGGCTTCAGCGTCGGCCCGTTCGTTGGGTTGCAACCCGGGTGAGGCGAGATACGTCTCCAAGAACGTGCGGCAACTGCGGAAGTCTTTGATGCGGTAGCTGAGGTGGCCTGCAGCGCGCAGGCTGGGGCGGTAGAATTCCTCGTTGGGGTGCGCTGTTTTGAGGATGGCCTGATATGCGGATAGCGCCAGATTAGGCTCGTTGCCGAGTTCCAGAAGCCGCGCGAGCTCAAAATGCCGCTTCCCCTCCAGAACGAACCCGGGATCGCCTTGGAGGACCTTTTGAAAGAGCGTGGCCGCCTGCTGGCTCTCGCGCATGAAGATGGCCCGCTTGAGCGAAGAAATCAGCTCGTCCTGTGGTGTGGGGCCGCCTGTGCCGATCATCGCCTGTTCTCCCGGTTCAGGTTCACCTTCTCAGGTGTTTTAGTAGCTAACCAATTCTGAATAGTGGGTTCTGACCTTTTGAAATCAAGGAAAAATCCCGACACAATGTCGGATATTTCTTAGTGTGAATCCGTGTTCATGATGGGATTCGATTCCTGTACCGCCGGGATCATCAGCGAGTTGGTGCACTCAGGCGCATACGCCGCCAAAACATCCACCCATTCCCGGGCATTTTGGGGGCGTTTGTTGGGGTCGGGGTGCAGGGCACGCTCAATAAAATTCCGAAGAGAGGAACTCAAATCCGGGTTGAATCTCTTCAAAGGCGAAAGCTCCCCGCGTTCCGTGGCCTCCAAGGTTTCACGCAGGCCATTCCCTGCGTAGGGAAAGAACCCCCCGGAAAACAGAATATAGGCCACCACCGCCAGTCCCCACAAGTCGCTCGCAGGGGTGATGTGGTTGTTCCGGATCACCTCGGGAGCGCTGTACTTGGAGGTGAACACCCGCATTCGGGGCATCGTAAGGCGGTCGCCGCCTCCCTCCTCAATCGCCGCAATCCCGAAATCGCAGAGATACGCACGGTCGTTCGTGGTGCGGATCAGGATGTTGCTGGGCTTCACATCACGGTGAACAATCCCTTTCATCCGGTTGCCTGTTTCCGGATCCTCCCATTCAAAGTTGTGGAAGTAATCCATGTTGACCGCCAACTGGTAAAGGTAACGGCACACTTGATCCTCGGGGATTTTCTTTTGCCGCAGGATGAGTTTATCCAGCGATTCCCCTTCGATGTATTCCATCGTCATGTACACGAAGCCGAGCTTTACCTCGCCCCCGATTTTGTAAATCTTGATCATTCCCTTCTCGCGGTTTTGGGCGAGCTTCTTCATGATCATAAACTCGCGTTTGAACCGCTCTACCACTTTGGCCACGCGGATGTGCGAAGTGGAATCATCCCCCACGGCGAGCAACTCCGGGCGGATGAACTTGATCGCCGTCCACACTTTGCCCTCTTTGCGGCGACCAATCCAAACCTGACCGTAGCCCCCCTCGCCAATTCGCTGGTACTCATGGAAGGTCTCGGGAAATTGATCGTATAACGCCAGGGGGAAGAAGACCGGCGAGTAGCTGCGGATCAGCGCCGGGCTTTGAAGGCTGCTCTCCTCCACGGAATCGAACAGGAAGTGCACGCGCGGGCCATCGCGCCCGAGCGTGATGATGTCGCCGCTGCGCACGGGGATTTCTCCAACGATTTTCTCGTCTTCCCGCAGCGATCCCTGCGTGCTGTTCAAATCCTCGTAGGTAACCTTGCCCTCACGCACACGCACCACGCCATGCCGCCGCGAAACCACGCCATCCTTCACAGGATCGAAGACGATGTCGTTCTCCGGCGACCGCCCAATATGGACGGCTTCCTGGTTGAACGTATAAGTGGTTGGCCGGCGATGCTCTCCGGTGACGGCAATACAGATGAAATTGTTCATGAGCAAACGATGCTCAACAGGGGAAAAATGGTCAAGCAGAACGCGTGAGAGGGGGGCGGAGGGGGCCGTGAAGGAACTGCAATCGCCTGAATTGAGGAGTATGCTCAACAAAATGAAAAAATGGCCACAAAAACACAGACTTCACAAATGCTTATTCTCATTTCTTTTGTGTGTTTCTGTGCTTTTTGTGGCCAACTCATTATCTCTCTACCGCAAAAACCGACGTCACCGCACCGCTCGTTCCACACTCCAGAACCCATAGCTGTAATCAGAGCCGGAGATGTTCAGCGTGGCCTTGCCGCCTGCGGCGCCAAACTGTGCGGTCAGGCCGTGGGTTTCCAGCGGGGTGGATTCGATGCGGATGTTGGCGAATCCCTTCGGCAGCTCCAGGCTCACGGGCGCCGTGCTTCCCTTGCGGAAGAACGCCGCAATCACCGCCTGATCCGTGGTTTGGCGCAACAGCACGATGTGCTCCTCACCGGCGCTGAGCACTTGCAGCTCGCCACGGCGTAGTGCCGCATTGGCTTGACGCATCCGCCCCAAGCGACCCACCGCCGCCTGAAGCGCCGTCTGTTCCGGAGTCCAGTTTTCCCACACCATGGGTCGGCGGTTATCGGGATCAGAAGCACCCGTCATCCCGATTTCATCCCCGTAGTACAACGTCGGCGGGCCGGGGACGGCGAACACATAGGCAAACCCCAGTTGCAACTTCCGGTAGTTGGAGGGGTCATCCACTTGAATCGTCCCCTTCAAGCCGATTTCGCCCTCGTTGGCTCCCTGAGGAATATCGCCATCGGCGTAGGCCATGAAACGGCTCACGTCGTGGTTCCCCAGCAGCGGACTCATGACGGAGTAGGGTTCATAGAAGGTGTAGGAATCCAACGTGGATTTCGCTAAGTCCTCCATCTTTCCACCCCCCTGTCCCAGGATGCCGCGCAGGGTAAAGTACAACGGGAAGTCAAACTGACCGCTGAGAAGATCGGGGCCCACGAAGTTTGCAATCGTCAAACGGTCGGAGATGGTTTCGCCAATCTGGAACTCATAGCCCGGGCGCTTGCGGAGTTCCCGCGTAACGGATTTCCAGAACATCGGGGGTATATGCTTCACGGCGTCGTGGCGGAACCCGGCAATCCCGGCGTGGTCCATCCAGAAGTTGGCGATTTCCACCTGGCGCTGCGTGATTTCTGGGTACTTCTCATAATCCAGAGAGGGAATGAACGTATCAAACCAGGTGGTGAAGGGATGTTCGTTCCACAGGCGCAGGTTCTTCCGCCCATCGGGGAGTTCGTAGGCGGTTTGCCACTCGGGGTGTTCCTGGAACCAGGGGTGATTCACATGAACGTGGTTCGCCACAAAGTCCTGAAGCA
>JANRMB010000071.1:0-5618 GCA_033761985.1 Candidatus Sumerlaeia bacterium
TTCATACATCCCTTTGGCATCTGTTTTCACTTCGCTTTCGAAGCTGGTGGAGTAGTTGTTCACGCTTATTATCCCATTATTGATGGGTTTGCCATCGCGCCCGGTGACGGTTCCGAAAATGGAGGCGGGGCTTTGTAGTGTGAGTTCAATTCCGTCCACATCCCCGGCCACAATTTCCAAATCGGTGTTCAAGCTCTTGAGGCCATCTTTTTCCGCACGAAGCCCGTAGCTTCCCATGGGGATTCCAGTCAGTGTAAACTCCCCTTTGGCGTTGGTGGTTTGTGGCTCAATTTGTAGAGTGGCATCGAGTATTTTCCAGTTTTGTAAATCGAATCCCGCGCCCCTGTTGTTCTGATTATCGGGGAGGAATCCAACGATTGCATCTTTCACGGGTTCGCCTTGGCTGTTCAACACACGCCCTGAAGCACTGAACGGTTGGGATACGGGGATTTTCACCACGCCTTTCGCGGCATCCTCGGCGCTAAACCGAGCCGCCCCCTTGCGGCCGGTGGGATTCCCCGAGGCGGTGAGTTCCAGTACATTCACTTTGATGGGGCGGTTGGGGATTTCGCCGAGAGAGAATTTTCCTTCCGGGTGATTCACTAATACCATGCTGTCCGATTGGGGATTATTCCCCCAAGCGTCCTGGTAGCGCATGTAAGAGAAATTCGGGATCGGTTTCCCCGAGGCGGCATCCACCACTTGAAGTTCCGACTCCCCGAGTTTCTTGAGGGTGATGGTCAGCGGGCTTTGAAGGAAACTCACGGATTGCAGGAACTGGGGTTCGTAGCCTTCTTTGCTGACTTGCAGGTATGGGATGGTTTGATTTTCCGCAAGGCCGCTGATCTTGAAATTTCCTTTGGCATCACTTTTCTGTGTAGTGGAATTGTACCGCATCGAGTATTCGATCGAAGAGTCGGGTAAGGGTTTCCCTTCGGAGTCCACAACTCTTCCCTCTATAAAGTCGCCGGGTTTTAGGTTGATGATGATGCCTTGAGTACGCTCACCAGAGGAGACGAGGATGTTGTTTACTTCCTCTGGTATAAAGGAAACTTCCCCCTGCCAAGGTGCTACTGAAAGTGAGTACTTTCCGGCAGGGAGGCGCTCGAACACAAAGGTGGGGTTGGGTTTAGAGCCAATCTGATACTGGAATGTTGGAAGAGAAGTAGCCCCTACGTTGTAAAAACGATTTCCTTCTACTCGGACTCCTTCTGGTATATCGCTTCCTACAAATCCATTGAGCGCAAATCCCACAATTTGTGGTTCAACACCTTCGGGGAATTTTACTTCCACCAAGATACTTCCAAACGGTTGAAGGATTACATCGGGAAGCGACGTTGCGTCTTTAGGAAAAACAAGTGAACCCCAACCCGTGACGTGTTCAATTGTTGCCACACCACCTTGGTTGGCTGGGAAATTTAAGGTATAGAAACCCTCTGCATCCGTTTTGGTTGTTGTTCTGGAGTAATACGTTTGCTCAGCTCCAAGCTGAGGCTGTACCTCAAACTCAGCTCCTTCTGCCGGGGTTACTCCATCCGCCAGAAGGACTCTTCCGCGCAACCCAATGGTGGGTTTGAAGGTTATATCTTTGATGACTGTCTCACCCACTTTTGGGAGTTCTTCTACAAACAAAACCTTCACTAGCTGATCATTTTCCTTCACATACCCCTCAGGAGTTGCAGCAAAGAAAACAAATTCTGGTCGCCAGGGCTGAACCTGAATCGTGTAAGTACCATTCGCCGCTGTGGAAACGATGTTTCGGGCTTTCTGGAACGTTGTAAAGTTCACCACCTCTTCAGCGATCTGAACGTTTGCAATCGGTTCACCCGTAAACTCATTTGTCACGGTTCCTGTAATCCGAACCGGCGTAGGAAGGACGATATTGTATTCCGTGGTTTGGTTGGATTGAAGTTGGACTCGTTCAAAAAAGATTTTGTTTCGGAACTCAGGGTAGTCCGGGTAAGCGTTGATGGCGTGGGTACCCGCCGCTTGGTTGCGGAGTTCAAAGCGGCCCTCTGCGTCGCTCCGAGTGGAGGAAAGCGTCATATCGGAAAAGTGGTTGGGTTCGGCGTTTTCCAAAAACCGCAGATCGATATTGATATTCTCCAGCGGTTCACCATTGGCGAATGTGATGCGCCCCTGCAGCGTGGCGTTGGCCGGGCGCAGGGTGATTAGCGCATTGGTGTCGCCGGGGGAAATGCGCTGCGAAAGACCCGGAGCATAGCCCTCTGCAAACCCTGGGATGGGCATTTCCCACGGTTCGATATCGGGAATGCCAACGAGTTCGAAGGTTCCATCGGCACTACTAACGGTGGTGGCAGAGATAAACATTTGTTGGAGGAATCCGTAATTATTCCAAGAGGACTCACGATCAGCTTCATGTTGATGAATGGGAAGAAGCTCCGCCCCCACAGTGGCACCAGCGATGGGGTTTCGTTCGGGGTCTTGCACCCTACCCGAAACCGTGGCGGGTTGAAGCAATCTAATCCCCTGGTTTTTTAGAACTTCAAACTGGGTTCGTTCCTTCGGGAGCAGTACCATCGCTGTGGTACAGAATCCCGTGCAAGTTACACGCACCATGGTGGGTGTGTTCAGGGGGACGTCTTCCGTGGAGGGAAACTCAAAGGCATAGGTTCCGTCGGCGTTGGCGGTAGTTGTTTTGAGGATCTCAAAATTGGTCTGAGGAATAAAGTAACCGGTGCGGGCACCTTGAAGGAATTCCACCGTGGGGAGTGTGGTGGAACTGACGCGGTCATCAAACGTTAGTCGCCCTTCGATGATGTAGGTTTTCGAAGGCGAAGCTTCGGGGGAGGATTGAGTTCGGAAGCCTTCCACCGCGGTGGTGGTTTTTTGTGCCTCGGAAAGCCCAGTAGTTTCCTTATCGGAGCTGTTCGCCGTTGCAGGTTGGGCTTCTGTTTTTGAGTCGGGACTGGAGGAATTCTGTTGTTGAACAACAACGTATCCCAGCGGGAGAAGCACCAGGAGAACCAGGGCGATCACAAGATAGAGTTTGGCTTTGGCCCTGGGACGCAGAGACGTGGTGAACATGGGATCCTCCCGAGTTGGTATTCCTTGTTTGATGTGATGACTGCAATAAAGACCGAAATCGTCAAACAAGTTGTTGAGGTTTCGCTGTTATTTTGTATTTTTCCAATCAGTGAATTTGATTCAAAAATCAGGTGATAATTTTCCCGAAAATTTTTCTTGATGGTCTTGGATCGAAGGGGACTTCCTAACAGCAGGCAGTAATTATTCTTCTTCTCTATTTGCTGACTTCCAATTCACTCAAGGTGTTGTTGTATTATGATGTTGCATCGCTCTCTGTTGACCTTTGGAATGGCTGTTCTCGCAGGATCGGTGATCCTTGCAGGCTGTTCCGCAAACCCCGAAAACTCTCCCAAAATTCAGAAAAAGTTTGCGCAAGTGGACGAAATGCAAAAGTCCGTGGATGAGAGTGCCCAAATCCTTCGCACCATCGCTGGTGAAATGACGATGATCAAGGATCAACTGGCGGCGATTCAAAGCATGAACCCCGAATCCGCTTCCGGTGCCGAGCTGATTACTCGTCTTGGTCAATTGGAAGAACGCTTGGCAAAAATGGAAACAGGAACCGGTGAACGAATTGTTGCACAAGCCACCAGCAATGCCGGCGATGCCAGTGCTACACCTGCAACCGATGCAGCAACGGGTGGATTGGCCACCAACCGCATTACCGCGGAAAGAGCCGAGCCCGCGGCGGATCGGTTGATTCCCAAGGATCAGCTTCAAACTCGGGCAACTCCCAAGTCTGCAGAGAAAAAAGCCGAGCCTGCCAAAAAAGCGGAACCCACCAAAAAAGCTGAACCAAAAACAACGACAGTCACCCAAGCCTCCAAAACCACCGCTTCCGGAAACAACAAAGGTGGTTACTACACTATTCAAGCTGGGGACACACTAACTTCCATCGCTTCCAAACACGGTGTGGAAGTCTCCTCCCTGGAATCCGCAAATCGTATCCCCAAAGGCGCAACTGTTCTTAAGGGGCAGCGCATCTATATTCCCGCCAAGTAACTTCTCCGGGCTTTCCAAGGCCGGTATACAAAACTGCACTCTTTTGGCCTGAGTCGGCATTGCTGGTTCAGGCCAATTTTCTATGCCTGGCATTTCTTCTGAATCATTCCTCAGGTGTGGAAACACTTGCCCCATGGGATCGGCTGAATTTTCTGAACCGTGGTCATGATCATCACCGTTAAAGGATTTCCCATCCGATGCCAGCAGCAAAACATTCCCAAACCGCTTGGAGCCGAGCGTATCTGGAGCAGAATTATCTTCGTGCTCAGGAAACTGTTAAGGAGCATCCAAACGAAGCCGGTGCTTGGTCGCAGTTGCTTGAAGCAACGATGAACCTCAAGAAGTTTGAGGAGGCACGAGTAGCTGCGGAACGTGCCTTGGAACTTTTAAAACCTGAAATGCCGGATTTAGAAAAAGTGCGTACCGGGCTTCTCTATAACATGGCCTATCTGCATTTTGAGATGAGAGATTGGAGTAAGGCTTGGGGGCTTTACGAGAATCGAATTCCTTGTAACACAAATGATGATTACAAGGAATTCCCCAACAAACGGTGGAATGGTGAGGATTTAACCGGTAAACGTGTGTTTCTTTTGCCGGAACAGGGTATTGGCGATAACATCATGATGTTCCGGTTTGTGGCTCCACTCCGGGAACGTTGCGAACGTATCTTTTTTCCCTATACACAGAATCTTAAGTTTATTGTGGAACAAACATTCCGACCCGAGGAAATGGTTCGCCCCGATCAACTCGGTGAAGGGGATTATGATTATTACATCCATGGAATGAGCCTCCCCTTAGCCATGGGCTGCACCACTCCGGAGTCTGTAACACCTTATGTGCCCTTCCTGAAACCGGATGAACAAAAACTTCAGGAGTGGCGAAGCAAACTCTCGTTGTTGAAGGGATTGAAAGTGGGGGTTATCTGGGGCGGAAACATCAAATCCGGAAATGATTGCAACCGCTCGCTGGATCCCCGGTTGCTGCGACGACTTGCCGAAGTTCCGGGCGTTCAGTTGGTGGCGTTGCAGTACCGCGAGGGGCGTTACCCGCTGCCGTTGGAGGAACGTGATTTCATCAGCTACGATGCGAGCCACGAGGTGGGCCCTTGGGAGGATTTGGTGGGGGCAGCGATGGCCTGCGACGTCTTCCTCACCATCGATACCAGCGCCGGGCATCTGCTCGGAAGCATCGGGCATCCGACGTGGTTGATGCTTCAGTACAATTCTGATTACCGGTGGAGTGCGGCTGAAGAAACTTCGCCGTGGTATCCGAACCATCGGCTGTTCCGTTGTCCGGATGTGAATGATTGGTCTAGCGTGATGGAATCCGTTGCAAAAGCGCTTCAGGAGAAAATCAATGCTCTCGGGATCGAAGTCTCCTCCGTCCCCTCCTTGGAACAATTACAAGCCCGGTTCGACTACAAAAAGAACGCCAATCTGATTTTGGGTACAAATCAGGAAAACCAAATAGTGAAAGGCAAACACGGTTACTTTATCTGCAATAGCTTCGATCGTATTATTGGCCGCTCGATGATCAAGTATGGTGAGTATTCCGAAAACACCGTGGAA
>JANRMB010000072.1:0-4659 GCA_033761985.1 Candidatus Sumerlaeia bacterium
GCGTTCACACCACCGGAAACGGAAGCGAACAGGTTCGCCTTGCTGCTACCGATCATCCGCACCGTGGAGGTGGAGCAGTTTTGTTCGTGGTCCGCGTGAAGCACGAGAATCAAATCCATGGCGCGAACAGCGTGTTCGTTCATGGCGTAGGGGCGGTAAGGGTCGGAGAACATCATGTGGAGGAAGTTCTCGGCGTAATCGAAGTCGGGGTTGGGGTAGTTGATGGGTTTCCCCTGCGCCCGGCGGTAGGTGTAGGCAGCAATCGTCTGGGTAATCCCGATGAGCGTTGTGGCGGCTTCCAGAGCAAGCTCGGGATTATATTCCGAGGTCGTCAGGTGAGGGGTATAGAAGCTGATGGCGTTCAGCATGGAGGAGAGAATCGCCATGGGGTGGGTGTTGTGGGGAAGCGTGTTGAAGTGGTGACGCACATCCTCATGGAGGAATGTTTTGCTCATCACTCGACCACGATACTCCGCGAGTTGGGCGGGAGTGGGAAGCTCACCGTAGTAAATCAGGTAGGCCACTTCAAGGAAGTTGGAGTGGGCGCAGAGTTGTTCGATGGGGTAGCCACGGTACCGAAGAATCCCCAAGTCGCCGTCAATGTAGGTAATACTACTCTGGCAGGAGCCGGTGTTTTTGAAACCATCGTCATAGGTGATATAGCCCGTCTGCTGACGCAGCTTGGCGATGTCGATGGCTTTCTCGTTTTCCGTACCGACGATGACGGGGAATTCGATGGTTTTCCCCTCGATGGTGGCGGTGGGAAGTTGGCTCATGGCAAAAGGTTCCTTCTGGGGGATTCAAAGTAATGCTGCCGGAGAGTCCTGCTCCCGGTCAGTTCGGAACGTGCAAGGGGGTGCCCAGATGCTGGTGCAGATTCGTGCAATTGAAAGATGGCAACGCAAAACACGTGGCGTCAAGCGTCGTCGCGGGAGTTTTTATTCGCCTCCAAAGAATTCCAACTTTGGTTGTGATGAACGGAAATTTGCCACATACAAGCAAGAATCGAGGCAAACAACAGGAGCACCGGAACCAGCTTCGCGTTCATCCAAACCAGTTTCCAAGGGGAATCCCCCCCCGCCAACGGCACGCCTCCGTGTACCCAATTCGCCACACCCAGCATCCCCGTGTGCAACGTTACGCTTCCCGCTTCAAACCCGAGGGCACTCACCACCCAAAACAAAATCACGATTCCACGGTAGAGGAATTTGTACCGACCACACGGAGCCGCCATAATCCAGAGCACCAGCGCCGGAAGATGGGCCTGCACCAGATAGTGGTCCCAGAAGATACTCGGCGCCAGAAGAGACGTCAGAACCGCCAACGCAAACCAGAGGCGCTCCAGGGGGGTGAACTCCCGTTTGGGAGCGCGCACCACCAGTTCCAACGGCTCGGGCTTTGGTCTCGGCACGGCTCCGGCAAAAGCCGCTAAGATTCCCAGGGCGCAAACCCAGGTCAGGCTATTCGCAGCAAACGGTCCCAGATCATACCATGGTTGCATCCCCGGCCACTCCACCAGAGTACGGTGAAAAAAGGCGTTGAGGGAAATGTTGTAGGCATCCCGCCAGAAGGTAAACCCCACATCGCCCCAAGTGGATTTCCCGAAACCCATGTCCGCCAGCAACGGAAGAAACGCCCAGTGCGTATCGAAGCCGAAAACCACCGCCAAAAGTAACGTCACCGCCACAGAAAGCACGAGCATCCAAGCGGCCTCTGCCCAGCGACGCGTCAGCAGAAACCAGATTAGAAAAATCCCCGGGGTGATTTTGAAAAGCATCAGGAACGCGGCAATCGCTCCCGAAACCCAGGCGACAGCAAAGCGGGAGCCCCTCGGCTGCGCCAATTCCCAATACAACAGGGCCGCCCCAAAGAACAAAATCGTGTTCAACTGACCCGCGGTGTGGCTGCGCCAAACGCTAAAGCTCAGAACCACCGGAAGCAACGTCACCACCAGTAGACCCACCGTGAGCCGTTGACGTTCCGCCGCAAGAATGAGCCAAAGCCCTGCAATCAGCAGGATTGCATTCAACAAAATAAAGAGATCCACCGCCGTTTGAAACCCGAAAAACGTGAGCGGAATCAACACCACCCCGGTAAAGGGAAGATACACAAACGGCAGAATCCGTGGCGTCATGGTTCCGTCGGCGTTCCGCTGCACAAATCGGGGATCAGTAATCCCTTCCGCCAAGGCGTACTCGTACAACAACTCCCGATCGTAGGGCGACTCCCCCTCCGAGAGCAGCATCGCCCCAAGGTAGATATGCTTGAAGTCATTCTGATTGGACTTCGGAATTCCCCCCGGGTGATGACCTAGAATCGTGAAAACTTGAAAGTGAACATACAGCCCCAGAAGCAGAATCATGAGGCCCCAAGCCCAGGGCGATGCCGGCCAACCCGCTCTCACTGATTCCGAGTCGTGTCCCAGCATCCTCAACCACCAAACTGCCGACGATATCCCTCATACACCCGCCGCGCTTGAGTTGCGAATCCTTCCGGGTAAGCGGACTTCAGAATATACACACGCCAGGGTTTATCGCTGAGGGGGAAGCCCTCCCGCGTGGTGAGGGTGGAAAAATCCGCCACCAACTCCCAGTCCTCGTCCTCATCCAACAGAACGTCCAAAATCGTGCGGTCGCGCGCCAACACATACGTCACGCCATGCTTCTGAAGCAGTTGCTCCCACTCCGGTTCCCCTTTGGTGATGGTGACTTCATCGTTCCAGATATCGGCACCGAAGATATCGAACCGGGGATCGGAGAAGACCCGGCGCTCCGTGCCGAACCTCCAGATCAGGTATCCGGCGTAGTTGTTCTCGTTGAACATCCGCCCCTGCAAATCCAGCAGTTCAATGTAGTTGCAGAGATGGTGCGGAAAGCCATTCGTCAAATACCCACCCGGAACATTCCGGTATTGATGGAACCGCCCGATGTAGGATTGATGAATCAAACCCGCCACCGTGGGCTTCGGAAGGTTGGCAAACGCCGAGCTGTAGTTGAGCACCACCAATGCTCCCCAGAAGAGCGCCCCGGCAAATGCGGCCAGCGACCCAATAACCCGAAGCCGGGGATTCCAGCGCGCTACATAATCTGCCGTCTCTTCCACCACGCCCGTGAGCAGTCGAGTCACCAACGGTACCATCACCACGGAAAGCAGCAATAGGTGCCGCACGTGGTGAATCGCCTGCCAGAAGAAGAACAACACAAGCAACACCTCGCCCAAACGGCGGGCCCGACCCCGCACTCCGCCGATCAGCGCCGCCACAACCACGAACATCGTCCAAAGAACAAAGTCTGTCACATGGTTGATATCCGGGGGGAGAAGCTCGCCCAAACTCTGAACTAGTTCCTTGTTGGAAAGAACCCGGGCCGGAAGCGCATACAGGTGGTACGTGAAGGGATTCAGCAGAGTCGCCAAAAAACACGCCGGGCCGATGGTCAACAGCCACACCCAGGGAATCGGGTGGGGCACGGTATCCATCAGCGGCGGTGCTTGAGAGCCATCCACCTCACTCCGGTGTGTCAGGTGCTGAACAATATTCTGCAGGCCAAAAGCCGAGAGCACCACCAGCCCTGCAAACCAACCGCCGTGAAGGTTGCTCCACAATGCAAACATCGCCGGAAGCCCGAGCAACAACCACCGCGAGGCTCCCCGTTCCTGGACCGCATACAGAATGAGCAGCATCACCGCGATGAGGAGATTCGTCACCACGGGAGGGCGTGGGTAATACGTTCGCCGACCCAACCCGAGGGCCATCAGCACCACGAAGAGAGCGATCCAGTGGTTTCCACTAATCCGGGCAGCCAACACCCAAAGTAACACCATCGTTACCCAAATCACCGATGCCGTGGCGAAGATGACCCCGCGCCACCCGCCGATCGTGCTCTCCCCCGCCTGATACGCTTTCCACATCAGCACCTGGGTTAGCCACTCGTGATTATGCCACTCGTAGGATTCCGCCATGTAATTGAAAACATCGTGCTCGGGAAGCCCGTTCTCGGAGATATACTCCCCGGACTTCACATGCCACCAACAATCGTTGTCCGCCCGGATGGGAACCAATCCCACCACAAAGGAGCAAACCGTGATAAACAGCAGGGAAAGGAGCGCCGAGAGCCACGACTTTCCGTGGAGTGTTTGCAGAAGAAGGGCGCTCATGGGGAAAGGGAGTTACTCGGTATGGAAAGTTTGATTCAACACATCTTCGGCCACATAGATGGGAACCTTGTGCTTTGTGGCAAGCACGAGCGCATCGCTGGGGCGGGAATCGATTTTGATGTGATCGCCGGAAGCGGTTTTGAGGAGCAGCTTCCCGTGAAAGGTCTCGTTCTCCAGCGAATCCACATAGATCCCCATCAACTCAGCGCCAAGCCCGGCAATCACGTTGCTGATCAAATCATGGGTCAGGGGGCGGGGATTGGTCATGTTGTGGAGGGCGTTGTCGGTGGCGCGGGCTTCCTCCGCACCGATGTAAATCGGGAAGAAGCGCTCGCCCTCTTTTTCAAATAACAACACCACGTTGAAAGGGGTAATATGACTGCGTTGAAGCTCGCGGAGAACCATTTCAACCATGAAGGGAATCACTACCTTGGGCACACAACTCGGAAACGGCGTCATCCTTCGCCCACGGCACGGATACAGGCAAACGAAAAGATTGAGGAG
>JANRMB010000073.1:0-9391 GCA_033761985.1 Candidatus Sumerlaeia bacterium
TCCTCAACTCCCCGAACCAATCGGTGTTCTTCGCAGCGTTCAGCGCCCCACCTATAACGATTTGGTGAACCAACAAATCGAAAACGTGATCCAAACCCGCGGAAAAGGAAATCTGCAGAAGCTGATTACCGGAAGCGAAACTTGGATGGTGGAGTAAAGAGCGAGCACGATATTCCACTTTGTGAGTTTGTCTTCATCGCGGCGTCCTTCGGGGCGCCGTTCTTTTTTCGATTGAGATAGAAAATGGCGTTGGCGATGGTACAATCATTTGGTGGGAGAGATCGATAATGGAACACAAACCTTCACTTGATTTTTGGATCACACTGCTTGGGATCATTTTATTCCTCGTACTTATTGCTCGACCCAACTTTATCACGCCAATAGAGTTTGAACAAACTAGATCCCATCGATACTATTTCAATTCATTACATGAAAACCTTAATTCCTACATTAACGAATCAGAATCAAATCGAGCGTATCTTGCGACATTTAAGGATCAAGAAATACCGCTGCAACTTCTCAGTAAACTAGAAGTTTCGCCTTCAGGAATACTACAGTTGGAACTCAACAAACTAAGTTCCTTAGAAAGAAGGTTGGTTTCACCGTTCTTTTGGATTTTAGTTATCTATGTTATTATTTCATTTTGGTTTATTTGGACATCCAGAGAAGATTACTTGCAAAAGAGATTTGCAAAATATACTCGCTATGTTTTTCTCGGTTTGTTTTTTTTGTTTGGCTCGCTGGTATCTGCCATACCTCAAAAATATGGTATTTTCTCAAGTGATAATCCTCCTCTCAAACCAAAAATAATCAGCCATAAAGGTCTGGTTTATCTGTATCTTCCGAAGCCGATTGGTAATTCTGGTGCTATTTTTGACAAATTAGAAAATCTCCCCTATGAGGGAAGATTTGAACTGTTGGATTATGATCCTTATGATCCAACGAATGGAACGATAGGAATATCAACTATTATTCGTTCTTCCGAATCTGTTGTGGAGTAAGGTTTGGAATTCGTTCTTTTGAAGCTAAGTAAGAAAAGAGATTAATATTATAGGGTATTTTCACGCAAAGGCGCAAAGAACCGCAAAGAGACGCAAAGAGAATTTGTTTTGAGATTATAGGGTAAAATACTAAGTAAGCGTAATAATAATAAAGGAGTAAGCCAAAGCTATTTCAAGTAATTTTTCTTCGTTGCCTTCGCGTCCCTTTGGGGCCTTTGCGTGAAACACTCACTCTATGTAAGCCTTTCAGGTATTCAACCACCTATTGGATGAGACTTGCGGTGTATTATGCCATCCCCATGACTTCCAGAACGGCGCCTTTTTCGGCAGGGATGTCGATAAAGCTCGGGGAATTGTTGATGGCGAAATCCGGGTCCTTCAATCCATGACCCGTCAGGATGCACACCACGGTCAACTCACCGCGTTCCTTCAGGAGTGGTGCCAGATCACCGCGATCAGCAGCCTTGATCAACCCCGCCACAGAGGCCGCACTCGCAGGCTCGCAGAAGATGCCTTCCTTGCTCGCCAGAAACTTCGAGGCTTCCGTGATTTCCGCATCGCTCACCATATCAATCTGACCATGGGATTCGTCGCGGGCGGCTTCCGCCTGTTTCCAGCTTGCGGGGTTGCCGATGCGGATCGCCGTGGCGAGTGTTTCGGGTTTGTCAATCTTGTAGCCGCGCACAATCGGTGCCGCGCCATCAGCTTGGAATCCCCAAATGGTGGGGAGATTCGGAACAAATCCACGATCATGATACTCGCGGTAGCCTTTCCAATAGCCGGTGATGTTCCCGGCGTTCCCCACGGGAATGCAGTGAAGATCCGGAGCACGCATACCGAGTTGCTCACAGATTTCGAAGCTGCCGGTTTTCTGCCCTTCAATGCGGTAAGGATTCACGGAGTTCACCAGCGTGATGGGGTGTTCTTCCGTAATGGCGCGAACCATCTCCAGCGCATCGTCAAAGTTCCCATCAATCCGGATCACCTGAGCGCCAGCAATCGTTGCTTGAGCCAGTTTGCCGAGCGCCACGTTTTTCCCCTGGGGAATCAACACCGCGCACCGGATTCCCGCCCGCGCCGCATAGGCTGCCGCGCTGGCGCTTGTGTTCCCGGTGCTGGCACACATGATTGCCTTGGAGCCTGCCTCCACGGCCTTGGAGACCGCCATCGTCATTCCACGATCCTTGAAGCTCCCCGTCGGGTTCAGCCCTTCATACTTGATGTACACGCCCACGTTTCGGCCCACGCGCTCCGAAAGGTTGCAGCAATAAATCAGCGGCGTGTTTCCCTCGCACAAACTGATAATCGGTGTCTTCTCCGAAACGGGGAGAAATTCACGGTAACGATCAATCAACCCCTTCCAACGGCTCGCCACGCTCCACGTGCGGGCAAGGCTCATGTCAAAGGATTTTGGGTCGGATGCAGTCGATGGGGGAATCATAAGTGGAGAAAAAAGAGTCTTTCTGGAGGTTTTCAATGCGCTTTGAGAGAGTTCCCCCTTGCTCGCCCAGCGTCAAGAGGTGATGAAAGAGGCCACCCTCATCAGTGCTTCCTCCACCTTTCTTCCCCCACGGGAATACGCCTGTAAGGAGACCACCATCCATGCCGCTTCCAAAAACCATCAAATGGATTTTCTTCGACGTCGGTGGGACGCTTTTCGACGATGAACCCGTCTACAAATATCAGGAGAATCTCATCTTCGATCTCCTCCACGAGCACGGCATTCAGGTCTCCGAGCAGGAGTTTGCGCAAACCATCAAAACCGCTCGCTCCCTTTACCTTCCGCAGTATCCCAATCACCTGATTTGGTCCTATACGGAGGATATGCAAAAATACCGGGAAGTCATGGATGCCTTCCAAACTCACTTGGACAACATGGAGCACGAGCAGTTTCGCGAACTCGTTCATCCCCTCCCCGGAATCAAGGATCTCCTGCTCGATCTCCATCAACGGTACTCCCTCGCCATCGTTGGGAATCAACCATTGGGGGTCCGCCGTTGTTTGGAGGAGGAAAACATGCTCGGGCTTTTTGACGTGCACGCCATCAGCGCCGAGATGGGGCTCCGCAAACCGGACTTCCGATTCTACCTTGCCGCGCTCGCCATGGCTCATTGCCAACCCAGCGAAACGGTGATGGTGGGCGATCGATTGGATAACGACGTCTTTCCTTCCCGCGCCTTGGGAATGACCTCCGTTTTGCTCAAGGTGGGTCCACACCGCAAACAACCCGTACTCTCACCTGAGTACCTTCCCCACTTCACCTGCGAAAGCGTACACCAACTCAGCAAACTGTTGCTTCGCCAATAACAAAAACTCCCGGAAAGCCCAACGGCTCTCCGGGAGTTTCCTTCAATGCTGGGACTGAGTCTTGATTATTCGGGAAGAATAACCGTATCGATCACGTGGATCACACCGTTGAAGGCTTCAATGTCAGTTGCGGTAATACCCGCTCCGTTTACCTTGGGTTTTGCGCCTTCAGCAGTGATATTGAGTTTACCACCGGAAAGGGCTGTTGCATTTCCGGACTTCAAGGCGTCCTTGGCGTAGATGTTTCCCTGAACAACGTGTAGTTTGAGAATCGCTTGAAGCTTCTCTTTGTTCTCGGGCTTGAGGAGGTCTTCCACGGTGCCGGCGGGGAGTTTGGCGAAGGCTTCATCCGTGGGGGCGAAGACGGTGATGTTCGGGGTGGTGGCCAGTGTTTCAGCCAAACCAGCGGCGGTTGCGGCCGCGATGAGGGTGTTGAATGTTCCGGCGCCTTGGGCTACTTCCACCACGTTTTTGGTTTCGGGAAGAATAACGGAATCAATCACGTGAATCACACCGTTGCTGGCCAGAACATCGGCTTTGATCACTTTGGCGGAATCCACATTTACGCCGTTCATTACTTTGATGTCCACGCGCTGACCTTGAACAGTTTTGGCGACGTCGAGTTTGGCCACTTTATCGGAGGTTACTTTGCCAGGAACCACGTGGTAGGTGAGGATGGCCTGAAGTTTGGCTTTGTTTTCAGGTTTGAGAAGGTCTTCCACAGTCCCTGCGGGGAGCTTGGCAAATGCTTCATCAGTGGGAGCGAAAACGGTGAAGGGGCCTTCGCCATTCAGGGTATCCACAAGGTCGGCGGCCTTCACAGCAGCTACCAGAGTGTTGAAGCTTCCTGCGGCTACTGCAGTTTCCACGATTGTGCCTTGGGCTGCTGCGGGTGCACTTGCTGCGGGCTTGCTGGCGGCTTGGGTGGCGGGTTTTGCACCGTGATCATGGGCTTGTGTGCTTGTTACCAGGGCGAGTACCGCTACTGCGGCGAGGGTGAAGCTCTTGTTTACGAAGTTCATAGAAGATGATCTCCTGAAAATTTGGTTCGAGGTGAACTCTTACCTGAAACCCTTAAGGCAACCATGGTGCCAACTTTATGGCTCTAAAAACTAGACACATTTTGTAACATATCCCCTTTTCTTCTTAAATTTGCCATGGAATCGGCAGAAAAAGAGAGGCAATGTCCAGATGTCGAGCTATTTGGCACTTGTCCTTGGTGTGAATCACTTGTCTTCAGGATTGCCCGGTGCGTCACAACTTCCCAAAATGCAAAAAAAAGGGGGCTGCCAGATGATCAACCACATCGACCATATCAACATCGTTGTCCGGGACTTGGAGAAAAACGTCGAGTTCTACCGTGATGTACTCGGATTTCGAGTCACCATGGAGGCGCTATTGGAGGGGGAATGGATTGATGCCGTCGTGGGTTTGAAAGGAGTGCGTGCGCGGTGCGTGTATCTTCAGCCGGAGAACGGTCCACGGTTGGAGCTTCTGCAGTACGAATCCCCGGTGGGGGTGGAGGTTCCTCGGCAAGGCGCAGCAAACACCCAAGGTTACCGCCACGTGGCCTTTCTGGTGGACGATATTGAAGTTGAGTATGAGCGGCTTTGCGCCCGGGGGGTGAAGTTTCTCGGTCCACCCGTCACGGTTCCCCTGCAAAGCGTGAAAACTCTCACAGGGCGGAAGCGCCTGTGTTACTTCCACGGCCCCGAGGATGTTTTACTGGAAATCTGCGATTACCGGAAAGAGTAACCCCCGGCGGCTAACTTAGACGTCGGCCATTTCAAACTCGATGATGTACTTTCCGAGTTTGTTGATGAGGTAAACTTCCTTATCCACGATGGGACGGAACTGTTTGCGTTGATCCAGATAGATCAGCCCGGCTTTTTCACCGGATTTGTGGATGGGAACAGCAATATAGGTTTGCACGTTGAGTGACATCAAACTCGCGGAAGAGTCCAGCCCCTTGCGGTGATTTCCCCAAACGTTGGAGATAATCTCGTCGTTCTTCCAGGAATCGTTGGCAACGGTCAGGGGAACGGGGTGGTTTTTTTCAAACGTTGTCCATTCCTCGTTGTTACCCGTCCAAGCTTCAATCACCCAACGACGCTGAACACGGTTTGGAACCATGAGGAAGCCGTTTTGCATTTCGATCGTTTCACACAAGAACTCGAGGGTTTTGGTGTACATATCGTTCTTGTTGCGGCTTCCGCTGCGTGCTAGCTTGCCGATTGCCTCACCATATTTCTCGGCAATCCAGAGCATATCCTCGGCTTGCTTTTGCTTTTTGCGTGCTTCCTGATCCACGTTGCTTTCGTAAATCATGGAGACGATATCCTGGGCTGAGGCCACTTCCGGGGACTTTTCGGCTTTCTTCTGTTCAATCTCTTCCGAGGGCGCGATGTGGAGGTCGGGAATCGAAACCACGCTATCCAAAGTATTGTCCTCAGCTCGTTTCAATGCCGCTTTCACCGCAATCTCGTGCTGAGTCATTTTCACAACGGTTTTATCCCAAGCATCTTCGCTGACTTGCGATTCCTTGTCTTTGAACAGTATCTCTGTGGAACCAATGCGGATGGAATCACCATTACGGATGGGCATAGCGCCTTTGATTTGCGTGCCATTCAAGAAGGTTCCGTTGCTGCTCCCCAAATCTTCCAAGTACCAGCGGCCTTCCAGAAAGTACACTTTCGCATGCTTGGAGGAAACGCGTTGGTCCTGAAGCACCAACTCATTCTGCCGTGTGCGCCCAATGGTAAGGGGCATGACCTTTTTCAACTCCACATTGTAGGCCCACATACCGGGACCATCGACCAAGAAGCTAGAGGACATGCTGGATTTCCTTTTTGGGAAAAAATTGAGGAGGCGCGAGCCGAGATGAAACGAAATATCAACTCGCCAAACTCGTGGGGCAAAGCAATTCCTAACATCAGCGATGATTCAATCCCAAAAATTCGAATCCCGACGCCCCGCCAATTCATCCCACGGTTGCGTTTGGCTTCAATCCATGCGGTAATTATCCAAAGGTTTTTGCGCCATGCGTCCAAGTTTTGGTTTTATTGTGCTGCTGCTTGTTTTCTTCCCGTCGTTGATTCCGGCTTGCACCAGTTGCCTCTTTACCCCGGAGCAACTGAAGGATGGCGCCTACATGCCTTCATTGTTTGATTCCCCCTCGGAAGAAGATTTGGCGCTCCTCAGGAGCCGTGCTGCCATGGAGAGCGCATATGCTCCAACCCAAACCTCCTCGGCATCGGATTCCAAATCAAACGAGCTGATGCTGAACAACCAACTTCTGTACAGTTCCACCGGAGAACATTTTGTGGCACCGTCTTCTGTGATTGAATGAAACCTGTTCCGCTTCCGCCCCACATCACGTTTCTCCCGATAGATTATCAATCGCTCCCTTATGCGTTGCAAGTGAGGGAGGCTTTCTTCCGTGTTCAACCGGAGGTTGTGGTGCTGGAGCTTCCCGGGGCCTTCCAGAGTGTATTGCCGATGATCCTCCAGCGGCTGCCGGTGTTGCACCTGTTACTCGGCTCTGTGGAGGGATTCTCAGAGAAAGCCTACTTTTGTGTCGATCCCACCGATGCCCGGATCGAGGCGTTCCGTCTGGCCTTGGATTACGATGTGCCCGTGGTGTGTGCCGATCTCCCGCTCGGGGCTTTCGAAGAATCATTCATCCGGCTTCCCGATTCCCTTGCGGTGGATAAACTTCTGGGGGAGCAGGGAGATGCCTACCTCCAACTGTTGAGTGAGCACCAACCGGGAAGTTCAACTCCGCTGCATCGCGTTCGGCGGTTTGCGGAATCGCTGCATGAACATTCCGGAAAACGTATCCTCTTTATCGCCCACGCTACGCTCCTTTCCCCAGTCCTCCGTTGCCTGGAGCGGTTGGGAAGTGGTGCCACCTTTCCCCCGGTTTCCCATCAAACTTCCACCTCAGTGCAATGGCATTTCTTTCCCATGAAACCGGAGCATTTGACCATGGCCCTGAGGGAGATTCCAGCGTTTGTGCACCTTTGGGAAACCTTCCGGGGCGATTCCATGGATTCCAAACGCCCCTCCTTCCCACAACTTTACCGCCAGTTATTCAACCAAGTGTTGCAAAAAGCGGAAGAGGAAACAAAGTCTGTCTATTCCCCCGGTGATCGCCGAACCTTTTTCCATTTCATTCGCAACTTGTGTCTGGTGCGGGGAAAACTGAGGCCTGGTTTGGTGGAATGGATGGAGGCTGCCAAAGGGTGTCTCGATGATGATTTTGCCGCCATCCTACTCGATCATCTTCTTCACTACCCACCGTGCGGAGTGGATGAACGCGGCCTGGATGAACGTGCCCGAAGCAAATCCTTCTACCATCGCGAGGGGGAGTTGGTCTTCAAGGTGGAGCCGCTTTACCCACGCCCCCCACTTTCCACCATCAGCTTCCATTTCAAACGCCGACGCGTTGCCTCAGCCCAGCAAAAGGAACAGTGGAAGGATGAATTCTGGCTCCTCGGTGACGGAGGAATCTGCACCTGGCCACCGGAAAGCATTCGGGAGGAAAACTTCTTCGAGCTCATCCGCCAAAAAAGCCTTCAGCAGATTACGGAAGATCATCGTCAGGTGGAGGAATTTCGCTCCTCCATTCAGGATGGGTTGGACTTAAGGGAAACCATTCGCAACTGGCACCAGAAAAAAGTTTACGTCAAAAAAGAACGCCGTCCTCCGGGTCAGGTGGGTGCCGTGGTGGTGATTTGGGAGGACAAATTCCTTTCAGATTTCACCCAGTGGATGGTGACACTCTATTCGGAAAATGAGAAGGAAAGCGATATCGCCTTTTGCGCCACACCCATGGGCGAGGAAATCGTGGGGCCACAAATCAGCCTCTCCTACTATCACTGCATTCTCTCCATTTTTCCGGCCCAATCCATCCCGAATGTTTGGGACTCCACCATGCTGAGGGAATGGGGAACCTGTGGTCGGTTGCTGATTGCCGCGGGCGTGCTGCTCAGTCAGGAGAAGTTTATTACGGTCGTGGCTCCTCAGCCCCCGGATTCGGAGTTGCGCCAGTTTGCGAAACTCCACGGCAAAGGGCTTCTTTACCTCCCCATACAATCCTTCGGAAGTGCCACGCGCAAATCCATGCGCCGGTTTCATGTGCTCTCCTCTCGCAACGCCCGCCTCTGGGGTGGCGACTATATTGATGAAGATTAGTGTCTAAAGACTCTGTGCTCAAGTTTTCCGCGAGTAGTTCTTGATTCACACCCTTGCAGAAAACTAATTTCAACACACTTTATCTTTTGAGCTCTCCGATGCGCAGCCTCGCCCTTGCTTCCCTCCTATTCCTCGTCTTTCCAGCGTTCTCCTTTGCGCAGGGGGGCACTCCCACCACCGCAACTGCCGACGCTCCCACATCGGCTCCTGTGGAGGTCCTGGGGGCTCTGTTTGCTTCAGGAGAATGGAAGAATCCCGAGGGGCGCCGCCTGCTCTTCACGCCTCTCCCTGAATTTAGCAACGCCGTCTATGTGGAGCTTTGGGGACTGGGTGAACAGGCCATTCCCGAGTACCAATCAGTATGGAAGTTCCATGAGGTAAACGGGGAGTTGCGCTGGCAGTTTTGGAGGATCACCACCCCCGATGCATTTGTCGGTATCCATGAGGACCCCAAACGCCGCGATGAACTCTGGATGTATCAACTGCGAGAGCTGGATTGTTGCGAAATGCTGGTGACCCCCGCAGAGCATGGCTTTGTTGCTGTTACCCGCCACGAGTGCTGCGTATTGCGCTCGGATGAGGCAACGCCGGCAATTCTCAGCGCCACCGTTAAGCCCGGGGAAATCACCTTTGAAACCAAGGTCCAAGGGGAATCGCTGACCCTTGTGTTCCAGGCTCCTGAAGAGAAATAAACCGATCCCCTGAAAAACCACCTTGCCAAACTCCGAAGAGCTGAGGGAAATCCACCCCCCGGGACGTTCTCAAAGTCGCCGATCTCGGTGTTGCGCTTCGGATTCCGCCTTGCACGCCTTGATCTCGACGATTTGAAAACGTCCTGATTTTCGAGAACGAACCAATTACCCACTTTTGATAACACCTTCCGGCGA
>JANRMB010000074.1:0-10128 GCA_033761985.1 Candidatus Sumerlaeia bacterium
GGTTTGCCCCTTCACTGTTTGGTCGAGTAATGTCACCAGGTACGGCTGCCACCTCACGACCATACTCTGCCGCAAGGCGTGCTGTGATCAAAGCTCCACTTTTGACCGATGCTTCCACCACAATGGTGAGTGGACCCAAACCTGCGATGATCCCGTTGCGTTCCGGGAAGTTTTGGCGATTTGCTGGTGTTCCAGGAGGGTAAAGGCTCAGCATCGCCCCCTGAGCGGGAATACGTTTTCGAACTGCCTCATTACCCTGTGGGTAATCCACATCCAAACCACATCCTGCCACACCAAGAGTACGCCCGCCGCGCTCCAAAGCGGTTTCATGGGCTGTGGTATCAATTCCAAGAGCCATACCGCTTACAATCGTGCAAAAGGGAATCAGCACTTCCACAAGCTTTCGAGTTACGTCTCTTCCGTATGATGTGGAAGCCCGTGGCCCCACGATGGAGACGGCTATGGCATCCTGCGGAAGATAACTCCCTTTGATAAACATCCAGCAGGGAGCATTTGGAAGGGTTCTCAACGCTGAGGGTAACCCCTGATTTGGAGTGAGAACGAAGATTCCCGATTGTTTGCCGCGATCGATTTGTTCTGCCACTCGATCCATGATGGCGGAGATTGGGCGAGTTCGTTCTTCATCCCGGCGTTGAAAACCAATATTTTTCAGCGTCTCGATGGGGGAAGAAAGAAACTGTTGGATGTATCCCGGTTCTTCAAGAATAGACAGGCAAAATCGGGAAGGAACACGAAGTTCGGAGAGGAGGCAGCATGACTTGAACTCTGGTGAATCGGGTGGCAACCCGGTTTGATTCACCAGAGTTTCTGTGGTCATTGATACGGTTTAGCCCTTGGAAGCAGGGAAGAATCGGCTGATCAGTTTTTCACGTGTTTCAATATCGTGGTCGGAGATGATCACCAACACGTTCTGGTTGTAGTAAACGGAGAACGTTTGTTTCAGGATGGTGGCCTCGGTGGATGTTCCCCGAACTTCCAAGCTAAACTGGCGTTGGAACTGTTTCGCTTTTCCGGGTTCAAACCAGAAGAAAATAGCAGAAGTACAGTCTTTCCCCTCGGCGGTATCAGTGAGGCGATACGTCATGTATGTTTCCGCACTACGAAGAAACTCACCAGCCTTAACTCCATCAATATCAAAGAGTTGATCAAAGAAGGCGGTATCATCCTGAAGCTGTTTCGCCGGGTCGGCAGATGTTGTGGCTTCTGCTGTGAAGCCGGTGGGGAGCTTTTCTCCGGAGAGTTCTTCTGCGATAAACTTATCCAGAGAAGAATAGGGTGCGGTGAATCCCAGAGTGGTTCGTTGGAAGTCGAGGTACGAGCTGTAAGGTTTACCAATTCCTTTTACGCTGCGCACCTTGTTCCAATACTCATCTGGAACCCCAAACCAAATTCCAGCAAGAACTGCAAATGCCACGATAAACTTGAAGACAAGGGACTTCAAGAACGCCATAACCTGAAGTTTGATGGTGGTTTGGATTTTGGTCATCTTGTGGTTGAATTCATTGATTCCGGCCAAGCGTTCCCGCTCTTCGGATAGCCCCACCACCGTGGAGTTGAGCAACAGATAGCATTCGTGCCATTCCTGCTCAACTTTCTTCAAATCGGAATCGTTCATTTTTCTCAGGTGGCGACCCGAAATGGACCGGTTTACAATATCAAGCATCGTCTGGGCGATGTTTTGATCATGCTTCAAGGATTCCAGGAACGAGTCATGGAGCATTGCGATGCGGGCCTTTGTGGAGAGAAAAGCTTGATCAAAGTTGGGGTCCAGTTCGGACTTATCCTTCTTGGTGGCTTCTTTAAACTGATCGAGAAATTCCTTCCAAGCCTCTTCCAACTCTGCGCAGTCCGCATAGCGGCGTTCCAAAAGGGGATTGATCATAACGGGCGATACCTGAAGGTGCGAGTAGAGACATGGTTTGGTGCGGCGCCTGTATCAGGCAGCACAACTCCAACCCCATTGTATTTCTTTATGTCATGGGGTGGTTTGGTTTGGGTCAAGAGAAACGGCGGTGCCGTAAACTTGTAACTCGGCAACTCCTGTAGCAATTTCCACGGAACAAAACCGCAACCCCACAATTGCATCCGCACCCAAGCTCAACGCATCGGCAATCAATCTGTCCAGAGCTTGCTCGCGAGCCTGGGCAAAGATGGCGGTATATTCATGGATTTCCCCACCCAGGGCGTTTTTGATTCTTGCCACAACATCATCACCAAAATAGGCGCCGCGTACAGAACAGCCCTTGGCCAATCCCAGATAACATCTCACGGTACGCCCAGGTACCGTATCAGTGGTGCACAAAATCATTTTTTGATTCTCCGGTAACGGTCTTTGTTTCCTTCAAGAAACCGCCCGCGGACAACGTTAAACACAACAATCAGAAAACCCACGCTCAAAAGAACGATTCCTGTCCGGTAGATCAGGTTTTCGCTAAGCATCCAAACAATCAATTCCACAAAACAGGCCAATAGCAAGAGGCCCAACTCCATCAACCGCAAGCCCACTGGTTTCGTCGTCAACTTCGCATCAATCTCCTCCCAGTAATTATCCCATAACCCCGGCGTGGGTGCCTTGAATTGAAGCGACCCCATCAACTCCGCCACCTTCACTTGTTCATCATACTCTTCCCTCCATTCAGGGTGACTCAGAAACAAGGCTTCCATTTCCTTGGTTTCCGCCTCCGATAAACCACCTTCCAAGTATGCGGCGATTTTTTCCTCAACCGAAGCATCCGGTTGGTGATGATGGTTTGATTGCGTGGACATGATTACTTCCTCTCACCTCGTTGAGTGGTTTTGCCACTCGGCGCATAACCCAGCTCGGCCAGTTCAGCAGCCAAAGCTTTTCGGGCATGGAACAAACGCGACATTACCGTTCCCGCTGGGATATTCAGTATATCGGCCATCTCCTCGTAGCTGAGATTCTGAAGATGTTTCATCATAATAACCTCACTAAATTCAGGCTTAAGTCTATCCAACGCTGTTCTAATCCCGCTCGTGATTTGCTCTTGATAAATCTGGTCGCGAACATCGCTATGTTGGTGGTTAACGGCTCGGGAACTTTCAAACTGGCTGCGCCCATCCTCCAACATACTACACAGGGAAACCTTTCGGCGGCTTCCGTGTTTCTTGAGGTAATCCAAGGCCAAATTTCGAGCAATCCGGTAAAGCCACGGGTAAAAGGGTCTGTGTATTTCAAATCGATCCAAGCTATTGAAGACTCGTATAAATGCCTCCTGCGAGACATCCCGGGATTCTTCTTCGTTTCCAATCAAAGCATACATGGCATTAAACAATCGTTCACGGTGAAGGAAAACCAATCGGCCAAATGCCTCGCGATTGCCCGAACGGCTTTGTTCAATCAATTCTCTTTCGCTCAAATCATCGGTGATACTAGTCACAGGCGGAAGAACCCATCCTTCTAACTCCCTTACAGATGCTATCTACTACGTGAAGTGTTCTGTGTTTATTCAATCAGCCTAGAAAAATTCCTTTCCCGGTACAAGACGGAATAGATTAGGCTTTCATCGTACCGATGGTTCATGTTGAATCATCAGCGTCACGATGCCCGAAACCATCCCACGGCATCCCTGTTCGAGGTAAAAATTGGATTCCAAAGATCCGTTGAAACCCATCCGAATCGAATCCAAGGAGGTGCGGAAGATTCCCGCATCCCCGCTCTCGAACGACTCCATCAAGAAGCCTGATTTTCAGCGTCAAAGCAAGCTCAGCACACAAGAGATTATGACTCCGATGCCACTTTCGCCGAGGACAATTCCTCCCGGCCAACCGGATCATCGGCGTGCGAGCAATGAAAACCTTCCCAAAACCACCCAGTCTTCTACGCCACAACCAACACAACAAACTCCCAACCCCGCGCGCATAACCCCGGATTTGGATGCCGATGAAAGCCACCACGGCAACACAGGCATCTCCAAAAAAAAGCGCATAGAATTGGCTCAACTCCTCTGGGGCGAGGGAGAAGAAGAGTTCGATACCGAGGATTCCCCAACATCGGCTACTCCTTCGCTTTCCAAGCGCCTGACTGATCAACATGCCGTTCTGCCAGACACACCCAGAGTACAAAGCCTGCGCGAGGAGCTCAAGCTCCACCGGGAACGAAAACAGGTTGAGGCTCAAAAAAGAACTTCTGGTGACCAAGTACAAAAACCGGATTTAGCGGATAATCCTCTTCCACCGGGATATGTGCCCGCGCCCAAGGGTGTTGTTCGGCAGTTCAATCGCAGGGAATGCAGCTTCCCCGGAATGCTGACGGTTCTTATTCCCGAGGAAACTTTCCAACCTCAAAAGTATGCCGTCCGTGTCATCGACATCAGCCCCTCCGGAGCACGGATGGAAACCCGGCAAATGGACGAAAAACTGGCTCAAACACTCAACAAAGAGCGTTGGTACGCTCGGCTGGAGATGCTGGTTCCACACCGGGAAAAGTTGAAGGTTCGCGGAAGACTCGTTTGGGCAAGCTTTCAGGACCCGAATTCCCTGATGGGGTTGCAATTCGAGGAAAACTGTCCACAGGTGGACGCTCTCTTTACCGACCCAGAAAATCAGAACCTCATCGCCCAAGAAATCCTTCTTCGCTCTCCCATCATGGATCCGTTTCCATCGGTAACCCCATCGGAGAGTTTCACCTTCAAGGGGCGAGTTCAGGAAGATACAGAACTCGTGGTGGTTGCCACTACTACGGGTGCCCAGTATCAATGCGTACCTGAGGAAGGGCGGTTCAGTATCAGGGTACCACTCGTTCCCAACAAATCCAACTTTCTCTCCTTTATCGCCAAACGAGGTACAAACCAGAGTATCCCAACACCCGCCGCTATTTTACATAAAACCGGTGTAACAGAAACCATCTCCTATTCCGTGGATAATCTGGTGGAGGATTTCTACATTTCTCCGAATGGCAAAACTCTAAACCTCACGCTAACGGGCTCGCCAGCGCGCTTTTTCAAAGCACTCAAGGTGATTGAACAGTCCCTCGCTTTTGCCACGGACTTGACTCTAAACCTTGAATTACACGGCGAAGCACAAAAGGCCGCAAAAAAATTGGCCCCTATTCTTCCCAAGGATAAGCAAACGGAATAGTCTTCAGATGGCCTGAAGATTGCCCCATTATAGCTATCGATTTTTCCCAAGGACCTTTTCTTGAGTACTCAACCCCAGAAACGCGTTCACGTATTTTGCCTTACTTACGGCGAGCCTGAAGAAAACAAGTGGTATCCCCAGTTCGAGTACAGTTGGTTAATCCTCAATCGATTAACGCGGCGAGTTGCACCTATTCCAAAGTTCATAACCCCCTTGCTTGCGGCACGCAGAGGGCTGATCCGTTGTAAAAACTTTAACGAATTGGGTTGGAATTCCCCGTTGGAAAAAATCAGCGCAGAACAGGTGAAAGTTCTAACGAAGCATTTTCAATCGATGCGCCCGGATTGGAAGTTCACTGTGGAGTTGGTCTGCGAATTCCGCCCACCGCTGTTGGATGTTTATCTGGAAAAGCTCCGGAAGAATCCGCCAGACGAGATTCTGGTGCTTCCTCTCTATGTGGCGGAATCGGACTTTACCACCGGTATTTCCAGAACAGATTTTGAAGCATTCCACCGTAAGGCAAGAGGGCGTCATGGGCTCCCCTCACCACGTTATATCAAAGGCTATGGTTTTGATGAGCGGTTTGCGGATGCCTACGTAAACTTTATTGTACGCTACTGTGAGTCCCAAGGTTGGACGAAGGAAAAGTGCCTTGAAGCGGCATTGGTTCTGGGTGCCCATGGAACGGTGGTTACCATTCCACCGGGTTATAACTCCGGCGCCCAGGAAACTCAGTATCTCTTCCGGTTGATACGCCAACGGTTGAAAGAACGTTTTGGTTGGATTCGCATCGCGTGGTTGAATCACCAGTTGGGTGGAATGTGGACATGTCCCTCCTGCGAAGTTACCGCTGAGGAAGTACATAAAAAAGGATTCCGCAAGGTTGTTTACTTCCCGTTTGGATTCATCGGGGACAATGGTGAGTCCATGCTGGAAGGACGCGATCAATTGGGTGACGACTGGGAAGAGCTCCTCTACCTTCCCTGCCCGAATGATGATCAAGAGATTCTCGGCGTGATGGCACAAATGGGTGTGGAAACCTTGGAGAATCCCGAAGCGCTGGAGGATTGGGAAACTATCGGCAAAGGCGATGAAATTTTCGAGCGACCAGAACTTCCCCAACAAGTTGGTTCTCCTGGGCTACTTCGCTTTTCTCGCAAAACACTTGCACTCACCGCGGCAACTTTTTGGGGATTGATTGGCGGTTTGCTCCTGATGCGGGGGGCAACTTTATTGGGCGAGTTTTCCATCACCACAACTGCTCTGGTGATTGCAGTTTCACTCCTCATCGCTCTCGGAAAAGGGATGGCGGTATTCCGCAAGTTAGCGGTGAAAAATCTGACTCGCCTTCGCCGAATGCCACAGCCTTCCCCTCTGATTCAAATGTTCAGTAAGCCCTCTTGGATTGTGATTTTCATCATGGCCACATTGGGGATGAGCCTTCGTTTCATTCCCATGGATGAAGCCGTGCGTTCCACAATTCTGTTGGGAGTAGGTGGAGCCATGTGGGTGGGTTCGCTTACCTATTTGCTGCAACTGAATTTGCTGAAAAGATCCGAACGACGCCCAAGAGTGGGTAAACGCCCCTCTGAAAATTCTCAATCTCGAGATGCGGAAAGTGGTGTCATGGCGCCGGTGTAACCAACCAGTTCCAAGTATCCCTTTCCGTACGTTGGTTCACCCATCCATGTGCCAGTCGTTTTTATGGCGCCTTCCCAGTAGGTGGCTCCTGTGGAACGTGTAGTACGCATTTCCTGCTCATCAAATCTGGCTGATAAAGAGAGTTCCGCTTCATACTTCGGAATGCGAACACTCCATTCCACGGGATAGCGACCACCCGTTTCTTGACTCACCCAAAACCGAGTGGGGGAGAAGGTTCTCTCATCATGAAGAAGCGAGTGAGTTTCACCATTTGGGAGAATCACCGTCCCCTCCGAAAAAGGAATCGGTTCACCTGTCCCTGTACGGATCTGGTACAGCATGATGTCCACACCGTTTTCCAACTGGAGAGCAGCCCAATCCCAACCGACTTCATTCTTGGAAAGCCATGAACTCCCAAACTCATGATCCATCCAGGAAAGTCCCTGCACGGGGATGACTTCGTCCTTCCAACGGATGGTGCCTTTGGTCTCAAGGCGCGTATAGCTGTAGTAATACGAGGCTTGTGAAGGATCAAAACTCTTCACATGAACACCTCCGTCCCCATGGAAAGTAATCGGTTTGATCGGTTTCATTTCAAACTGAACACCAAAATCCGATCCCTCTGTATCGGCAGTGAGGGAGATCACTTCTGTTTCATCGGATTGTACGAGCACCCAATCTTCAAAGACCAAATCCATCCGCTCCTCGGATGCTCTAATATGGCCAATTCCTGGTCTTCCCAAGCGCTCCTGCTTGGCATGGACCTTATTTGAAATATCCGATACTGCAAAGTGAACCAAGTACAGCTCCCTTGCTTTCAAAGGGGACAGGGGATGGACGGTAGAGTTCGGAGCGATTATCTGATGCCGAAAGAGCGTGTATTGATAACCAAACTCACGACCACTTTCTGACTCCAAGTTTCCCGTAAAATACCACCACTCTGTTTTGTAGTCGGGATGAATGCCATGGTCTCGTGGGAAGGTAAAAGAATAACCTGGAGTTGCAACCTTGTACCCTTCTTCGGAAGGTATGACGGCGCAGATTCCGGAACTCACCAACAATAAACTCATGCACAATACTCGTTTCATGAGAGCACCTCCATCTGAGCGGCTTTTCGAGCTGGATAAATACTACCAAGCAACACAGCTACAAAAATCAAAATCGCGATCTCGACCATTTCAAACGGGGAGACACGAAAGTTAATTGTCCACCCGAAACTTTGCAACATCACAACGGTTGTCAAAATCCACGAAAGAATAACACCGACTATCAGTCCCATTAGTATACCCACCAAGGCGATGATTCCTGATTCCACAACCACCATTTTTGACACTCGGAAAGCACTGGCACCGATTGTTCTGAGCGTTTGCAGTTCACGCTTCCGATCAAACAATTGTGCCAGCAGAGTGGTGACGATTCCCAGAATTGCCACCACCACGGCGATAATCTGTAGAGCCGATGTAACCGCAAAGGTACGGTCAAATTGCTCGAGCGCAAACTCCCTAAGTTGACTCGAAAGATTCACGTTTAGTTTTGGGAGCTCGGGATGTTTTGATACTAACTGAAGGATGGACTCACGGATGGTTTCTATGTCTGTCCCCTCTCTCAAATGAAGGGAGAAGCTCTCAAAATCTTGTTCTCCATACAGGCGTTCATAATGGCCCCGCCCGATGAGAATAAACCCCTGGGGTGAACTGTAATCGGTATATATACCAGCGATGGTGCACTGTTGCAGGCCATCAGCATGAGGTAACTCCACTGTGTCCCCCACAGACAACCCATGTCGTCTGGAGAATGCTTCACTCACAAGCACTTCTTCTGCTTCCACCGCTGCTTGAAGTCGCTCAACGGGGACAGGAACCTTTAAGGTGGTTGTCCAGCGTTCGGTATTGAAATCAATACCCGAAATCCGAGCAGGAAAATCGTTGTACAGAAATCCCTGAGATTGAAGTGCATCGATGCGCTCAATTCCATCAATCTGAAGAATTTTCTTTTCCATCCAGCGGGGAATTTGAATGCCTTGCTGGTGATCTGCGGCAATCATATACACGTCTGCTTGTAGAACCTGATTCATCCACACAATCACAGTTTGGCGGAAGCTGGAGACCATAATGCTTACGGCTACACACATCCCCACGCTGATCATCAAACCCGCCACCGCCACACTGCTTCTCCCCAGAGTCCCTTGAATTCCAGCGGTGGCGAGCAATCCCTCCGCCTTCAGAATCTTGGAGAGGAGTGGATGCAACACATTCAAAAACAATTTGAGCAGCGGCTGAACAAAACAAATCAGCGCCGTGATAAAACAAACGGAGGCAAGATAGCCAACCCACGGAATCCCGGGATTCAAAGGTAGTTGAAGGATGCACAATCCGAAGATTGCCGCCACGATACCAACGATAACCAGAAACCATTGAAGTAATGGCGAAGACGCTCCATGGCCTTCCACCAAGGTATTTGCTGGTGGAGTGGAGGCTGCAATTTGGGCTGGATGCAACGCAGCCAAAGTTGAGAATAAAATCCCCAATGCAAATGCTGTGGCGTAGCTTGCCAGCGATAAATCCAAGCGCTCACCCTTGGTCTCAAAAAAACTGATGCTAATCGTATCGCTAACAACACCCAGTAATCCCAAGGCCATCAGTGTCCCCAAAAGTAGACCCAAAAGTCCCCCCAATACTCCAAAAAGTATTCCCTCCATAACAAAACAAATCCGAATGATTCCACGAGGAATCCCCATGGCTCGTAAAGTCCCAATCAGCGTTTTACGCCGCAACACCGAGATGCTCATGGTATTATAAATGAGGAAGGCTCCCACCAGAAGGGATATGTGGCCGAGGCTCATCAGATTAAAGCGTAACGCCTCAATCATTTTGTTCACTCGTTCGCCACGGTTGGCCGGAGAATCCACCAACACCGTCGGGGGAAGTAATGATTCCAGCTCCTGCTTCACCACCGCCAACTCAACACCTTCAACAGGCAACACATCGATTTGTGTTAGTTCTCCCTCTGTCCCCAAAAGAAGATCGGCTACAGAAAGATCAGCAACAATCACATCGCCGTTGTTGATTTGATTCATGTCTTCGCTTTGAAGAACACCCACGACGCGGAGGCTTTCGCCATCAGCGGTTTTTAGTTCATCCGAATCCTCAAACCCTAAACGCTCGGCTAATTTCTCCGAAATCAGAATTGCGCCCTGTTGAGTGAGAAGATCGGTGAATTCAGCGCCTTCCAAAAACTCCAAACCCAACGAGCGAATACCAGATTCAGAAGAGGTATTTCCCGTGGCGAGAACATCCACTCCAAGAACTTGAATGGAACGTGGCGGGAGCGTCGAATTTTCCACAACAACTTCAATCGTTCCCACGA
>JANRMB010000075.1:0-13027 GCA_033761985.1 Candidatus Sumerlaeia bacterium
CTGCTCAAAACCAAGTTTAAACCCCACCTCAACGAATGGGCTTACAACTACTGGCGCAAACACCATAACTTCTTTGATGGGAAGCACTCCTTCTTCTTCCACGGTTCCTCCGGTTCCGTGGCCCGCATGGTGAATCTCTACATTGATCATTACGCCAAGATTCGCCCCCAACTTGACCGGCTCTTGGCGGCGCAAACACTCGAAGAGCAAACCGAGCTCTATAATAATCACGTCAAAAAACACTTCTGGTCGGGGATCATCAAACGGTTCTTGGGAAGCGGGCTTACTCTTTCCATGCTCGGCGTACCCCGCGCCCAGCGCCAACAGGTGGAGCTCCACTACGAAAACGGCATCACCACCTTTATGGAGGATTGCTTGGAGTCCGTTTTCACCCGGCTTCCCATTTCTGATAACTACTTCTGGCGCGCCTATATTAAAGGCTGCTACTCCCGCGAATGCTGCCCGGAGTATTTGAAGCCCCACAACTTTGCGGCGCTGAAGGCCGGGCTTGTGGATCGCGTTCAAACCCATACCAATACCATCGAGGGCTTCCTCCGCACCACCGATCAACGCATCTCCCGCTATATCCTTCTCGACCACATGGATTGGCTTTCCACTTTCAAGTACAAGGCGTTGGAGAGTGAATGGCAGGCGATTGTGGACCGCGCCGCACCCAACACCAAAATCATCTACCGAAGCGGCGGCACCAAAGTGGAATACGTGGAACCCATCGTCGTTTCCCTCCCCAACGGCGAGCGCAAACCCATGAGCGAACTCCTGACGTTCCACCATGAACTCGCCCAGGAGCTTCACAAGAAGGACCGCGTACACACCTACGGGTCCTTCTACATCGCCGATCTCCATCTCCCCAAAGGTTGAGCCCAGCGCCAGAATCACCACCCATGGGCCTTCTCTCGGAAATCCGCATCCTCTATAAAATGATCTTCTCCCCCGTAAAGGGGAGCACCCATCAGGAACGGCTGGAAAGTTTTTACCGGGAACAAGCCCGCGATTACGAGGCTTTTCGCAAGCGCCTCCTGCACGGCAGAACCCAACTCTATCGCAACATCCCCTGCCCGGAAGGGGGTATCTGGGTGGATCTTGGTGGCGGAACCGGCAGCAATTTGGATGAAATCGGCCCCCGGATTAAATCCTTCCGCAAAGTTTACCTCGTCGATCTCACCCCCAGCTTGGTGGAAATCGCCAAGGAGCGTATTGCGGCCCGTGGTTGGACGAATGTGGAAGCCGTTCTCGCCGACGTGACCGAATGGACTCCCCCCGAGGGGACGGTTGATACCGTGACCTTCTCCTACTCATTGACCATGATTCCGGCTTGGTATTCAGCCTTGGAACAGGCTCTGCGCATCCTCAAACCCGGCGGCCATCTGGGAGTCGTGGATTTCTACGTGAGTCGTAAATACACCCCAACGCTTCCCAACAGTGACCGCACCCGGAAGCATTCCTGGTTTACGCGTCACTTTTGGCCTATTTGGTTTGCCACAGATAACGTGCACCCCAATCGCGATCATCTCCCCTATTTGCTGGATCATCTCGCGGTGCGCTTCCTCAAGGAAGGCCTCGGAAGCGTCCCCTATCTCACGCTCTTCACACGGCTCAGGGCACCCTACTACGTCTTTGTGGGTCGCCGCACCTAAAGAACCTTCTCAATACTCGCAGACAACAAAAAACCCCCGTCTTTGCAGACAAGGGGGTTTTGTATTTTGTGGAAAAGTGTAAGGCTAAAGGTAAATCGCGCGCGTTGGGTTGCCGAAATCACAAGCACACTAGCGCTTAAAGCGCATGCGCTTGCGAAGCTTCTTCAGCTTGTGCTTGCGGATCTTTTTCCGGCGTTTCTTGATGACGCTACCCATATGGACAGGTAACCTCCGTTGAGAAAATCAAACTAAACTTGGTTCGAAAGACTGGTGATTCAGACCCGTCGTTCGCGCGAGGGGCAGTAAGATAGAAGCCCCCCACAACGGAAAACAAGCAAAAACAACCAAACAGCAAAAACAATCTGCGCTTTCCCTTGGTAAGCATCGGGAGCTGTTGGTTTTGTGAAGGAATATCCAAACCCACAAGATACGCAAAAGCTCCCTTGCTGGAATTCCCCATTCTCATTAGCTCAATCCGTAACTCCAAAATGGGATCAAACCTTTCTCATGCAGAATCACTATTCCTTCATCGGTGGAAAATTGGGCTCCTGGCGCGTCTCGAGTATCACATCCATTCAAGGCGAGTCCCTTCCAAGTGTCACGCACCTTCACATCGTCAATGCCCCGGCCCATACTCTTCAACTTCCGGGCGTTTGGGTTCTTCAGGGATTTACCAGTAACGTGCGCTACGCCGAACGGCATGAGATTACCCAACTCCGCTCCAAACAAGAAGGCCTGAACCGCCACCAAGCCACCTGTGCGGCACTCATTCCCATTCGGAAAAATGCCCAGTGGTGGGCTTTGTCGCAGGATGAACGCCGAGCCATTTTTGAGGAACAATCCCACCATACAGCCATCGGGTTGGAATATCTTCCCCACATCGCCCGGCAACTTCATCATTCCCGTGACTTGGGCGAGCCGTTCGATTTTTTGACATGGTTTGAATTCGCTCCTGAACACACAGAGGCATTTGAACAACTCCTCACCCGCTTGAGAGCCTCAAAGGAATGGTGCTATGTGGAACGTGAAGTGGATATACGGTTGGTGCGTGGGTAATTCCCCAAAACAAAGGTCATTAGGATCAACAACGTGGATTGGGTCATCATCATGTTTCCCCAAAAAGTCCTAGCCTCTGAAAAATCCCCTCAATTTTTTCATCCCACCTGCTTTTTGCCCCTTGACAACCAAGGCCCTGATTCCTACCTTTCGCCCCCCTGACGTTGAAGGCGGCAGTAATGGGCTCGCGGTTCCCTCACCGCAACAAAGAGTTCAGCCGTTGGAACGAATTAGCGGAAGAGAGGGCGACTTCCTTGAGATGTCTTGTTGTTGATGCTCTCGCTCAGCAACGCTCTTCCCCGCTGATTTCATTCCCAATGTGCAACAACAATTCCGGCTTTTGCCGTAATTGTTTCTCTTGCCCTGTGCTTCGCTTCCACCGACAGAGTTTACCCCCCCGCACTGGGATTTTACCTACAAGACACGCAGGAGGCCATTGAAATGGCAAAGGAAGCATTCAAACGCGACAAACCGCACGTTAACGTCGGGACGATCGGCCACATTGACCACGGTAAAACCACGCTCACAGCGGCTATCTCCCGCTGCCAAGCTGCCAAAGGGTTCGGTAACCAAGTAAACTTCGATCAGATTGACTCTGCTCCCGAAGAAAAAGAACGCGGTATCACCATCAACACCGCCCACATCGAATACGAAACCGCCAACCGTCACTATGCACACGTGGACTGCCCTGGCCACGCTGACTATATCAAAAACATGATCACCGGTGCCGCTCAAATGGACGGTGCCATCCTCGTGGTTGCCGCCACTGACGGCCCCATGCCCCAAACCCGCGAGCACGTTCTCCTCGCTCGTCAGGTTAACGTTCCCCGTATCGTTGTATTCCTGAACAAATGCGACATGGTTGATGACGAAGAGCTCATCGAACTCGTTGAAATGGAAGTCACTGAACTCCTTGAAAACAATAAGTTCACTGGTGGTGACTTGGGCGATGCTCCCATCATCCGCGGCTCTGCCCTTCAAGCTCTCAACGGCGAATCCGGCCAGTATGGTGTTGATTCCATTCAACGTCTGATGGACGCCATCGACTCCTTCATTCCCATTCCTCAACGCGCCACAGACAAAGAATTCCTGATGCCCGTTGAAGACGTGTTCTCCATCTCCGGTCGCGGTACTGTTGTTACCGGTCGCGTGGAACGCGGTGTACTCAACAAAATGCAGGAAGTGGAAATCGTTGGTCTCAAAGACACCCGTAAGACCACTGTTACGGACATCGAAATGTTCCGTAAGCTTCTCGACAACGCTCAAGCTGGTGACAACGTAGGTCTTCTCCTCCGTGGTATCGGCAAGGACGACGTAGAGCGTGGTATGGTTCTTTGTAAACCCGGCTCCATCAAGCCCCACAAAAAATTCAAGGCTTCCATCTACGTTCTCAAAAAAGAAGAAGGCGGGCGTCACACCCCATTCTTCAAAGGATACCGTCCCCAGTTCTTCTTCCGTACAACGGACGTAACTGGTACCGTAATCCTTCCCGAAGGTGTGGAAATGGTTATGCCTGGTGACAACGTGGACATCACCTGCGAATTGGGTGTACCCGTGGCGATTGAAAAAGAACTTCGTTTCGCTATCCGCGAAGGTGGCCGTACAGTAGGCGCCGGCGTTGTAACTGCAATCCTCGAATAACAACCCAGCGGCAGAGTGCTTCCGAGTGCTCTGCCGCTTTTTCGTCTCCACCAGAATACCCACAATTTTCCCACACCGCCTGAGGTATAATACGAAATGGCCCAAAACATCATCCGCATCAATCTTCGCTCCTTCGATGCGCGCCTGTTGGATTCCTCCGTCAACTCGATCGTGGAAACAGCTCGCCAAACAGGAGCCTCTGTTGCCGGCCCCATTCCCTTGCCCACCCATCGGCGGACTTACACCGTCTTGCGCTCCCCTCACGTGAACAACAACTCCCGTGAATCCTTTGAGATGCGCACCCACAAGCGGCTTGTTGATCTGATCGACCCCAGCCAAAAAACACTTGATGAACTCCAGAATCTTGAACTTCCCGCCGGCGTTCACGTTCAAATCAAAATCGCCAACAAATAAGCACTCTGCCGTTCACCGATGATATGAGATTAGAGGTAACCAAATGCCCATAGGACTTTTAGGCAAAAAACTCGGAATGACCCAAATATTCGATGCCAGTGGCGCATTGATTCCCGTTACCATTGTGCAGGCCGGCCCCTGTACGGTAATCGCCAAACGCGAACAGGAAAAAGATGGCTACCAAGCCCTTGCCCTCGGATTTGGTGAACAAAAGGAAAGCCGTCTCACCAAACCCGAACTCGGCCAATTCAAGAAAGTCGGTGTCGCTCCCTGCTCCGTCATTCGTGAATTCCGTACCGAAGATGACGCCACCAGCAACAGCCTCAATGCAGGTGAAACTCTGGACGTGAAACTCTTCGAAGAAGGTGAGCGTGTGGATGTGATCGGCACTTCCAAAGGCCGTGGCTTCCAAGGCACCATCAAACGTCACAATGCCGCCCCCGGCCCCAAAACCCACGGTTCCATGTACCACCGCCGTACAGGTGCTGGTGGTGCTTCCTCCGATCCCTCTCGTACCTTCAAGGGCAAAATTATGCCCGGTCACATGGGTGTGGAACGCGTTACCACTGGTAATGTGCAGATCGTGAAGCGCGACACCAAAAATAATCTCCTCTACATCAAGGGTTCCGTTCCCGGCCACAACAACTCCGTTGTCATGGTCCGCAAACGCACCAAGTAAGGTTCACAGTTTCTGAGAAGCGAGTTTTATGATGACGACAATAAAAACCTACACCCTTGATGGGAAAGAGTCCGGAACAATCCCCGCCGCGGAAGAGGTGTTCAACGCTCCGCAGAACGAGATTGTTGTTCGTGAAGCAGCCAATGCCTATCGCTCCAACCAACGCCAGGGAACGCACATGACCAAAAACCGTGCGCTCGTTAGCGGCGGTGGTAAGAAGCCTTGGAAACAAAAAGGTACCGGACGTGCCCGCGCTGGTTCCATCCGTTCCCCACTTTGGCGTGGTGGTGGTACCATGTTCGGTCCCCAACCCCGTGACTATCGTGAGAAGGTAAACACCAAAAAACGCCGTGCCGCATTCCGCGCCATGCTCTCCAACCGCGCCCAGCTGGGTCTTATCCGTGTAATCCCCTCCTTCTCTTTTGGAGCGGATCTCAAAACCAAGAATGTGCACAACTTTCTGGTTGCACAAGGCGTTGCTTCCTCTCGCGTGGTCTTCGTAACTGCCACTCTGGATGCTGATCTTCTCCGCATCACCCGCAACATCCCCTTCCTGGTTGTTACAACGGCTGATAACCTCAACATCAACGACCTGATTCTTTCCGATGTGATTTTCACCACCGCTGAGGGAATCGAAAAACTTATCGAGCGTGCGCACCCCGATCGTGATCAACGCGTGTTGACACTCGAGAGCGACGCGGCAAAGGCGGCTAACTAATCATGGAACGTAAAAAATCCCCGTTCGACATTTTGATTCGCCCGGTAATCACCGAAAAAGCGCTCAACGGTCAGGAACTGAATAAGTACACTTTCGTTGTGGCCAAGAGCTCCTCAAAGCCCGAAATCAAAGCAGCCATTCAGGAAGCTTTCGGTGTTACTGTTGAGAGCGTGAATACCATGATCACCAAAGGCCGCGCTGTTCGCCGTATGCGGATGCGCCCCGGTAAACGCCCCGACGTGAAAAAAGCCATCGTTACTCTGGCGAAAGGAGAGGCCCTCGAACTGAGCTAATTCCGCTCTGCGGTGCGCTCACTTCCTCAAGGCTTACAGTCACATGCCGATTAAAAAGTTTAGTCCCACAACACCTTCCCGCCGCTTCCTTACCGTCAATGCCTTCACGGAATTGACAACGAATCGCCCCGAGAAGTCTCTGATTGCGAAAAACCACTCTCCCCAAGGTCACAACAACCAAGGGCGGATCACCTCCCGTTTCCGTGGGGGCGGCCATAAGCGTGCTTACCGTATCATCGACTTCAAGCGCTTGAAAGATGGTATTCCTGGTCGCGTTGCCACCATCGAATACGATCCCTACCGCACAGCGTTCATCGCGTTGATCAACTATGTGGATGGTGAGAAACGTTATATTCTCGCTCCCCGTGGTTTGGTAGTCGGTCAGATGATTATGAACGGTCCCGAAGCGGAAGCTCGTTTGGGCAACTGTCTTCCTCTCTCCAAGATCCCCGTGGGTTCAGTGATCCATAACGTGGAGCTTCAGCCTGGTCGTGGCGGTCAAATCGCCCGCAGCGCTGGTACTCAGATCAGCCTCGTGGGCCGTGATGAGAAATTCGCCGTCCTCAAGATGCCTTCCGGTGAAACCCGCAAGGTGCTTGTTTCCTGCCGCGCCACCATTGGCGAGTGCAGCAACCCCGACCACAATCTGATCGTAATTGGTAAGGCTGGTCGTGTTCGTTGGATGGGTAAACGCCCCCACAACCGCGGTGTTTCCATGAACCCTGTGGATCACCCGATGGGTGGTGGTGAAGGGAAAACCTCCGGTGGTGGTCACCCCCGCTCACCATGGGGTCAAAAGTCCAAGGGTCTTAAGACTCGTAAACGCCGTAACCCAACCAGCAAGTATATCATTAAACGCCGGAAGTAAGAGATTAGGAGTTTTCCAACGCCATGCCCCGTTCACTTAAGAAACCCCCCTTCGTTGAAGATTCTTTGCTCGAGAAAATCGAGGCCATCAATGAATCCGGCAGCAAGAAACGCCAAGTTGTTAAGACTTGGTCCCGTGCCTCGATGATCATCCCGAACTTCGTAGGTCACACCATCGCCGTTCACAACGGCAAAGGCTTCATCCCTGTTTTCGTCAATGAGAACATGGTGGGGCATAAACTGGGTGAGTTTGCCCCCACGCGCACATTCAAAGCGCACGGTGGCAAGACCGCGAAGACCGCCAAAAAATAATCATCCTTCCCAGGTTGACTCTTGAAGAAAGCGAGTATGTAGAACGATGGGTCGTAATGCCATCATCCGTAAAGAAAGAAAGCTGACAACTCAGGATACAACGCAGTCCGGTGAGGTGGTTGTTTCCCGCGCATCTGCCAAGTATATTCACTGTGCGCCACGCAAAATTAAATTGGTGGCGGATCAGATTCGCAATAAAACCGTGACCGAGGCTTTGGAGATTCTGAATTTCCTTCACCGCCCCTCCGCTGTTCCCTACGTGCTTCGCGTGTTGGACAGTGCGGTGGCCAACGCCGAGAAAAAGGCTGAAGAAGGTCAAATCGCCGTAATCCCGGAACCCGATAAACTTGTTATCGGCGAAATCCGTGTGGAAGGGGCTCCCATGATGAAACGCATCCGCCCCGCCAGCATGGGCCGTGCAGTTCGTATTCGCAAGCGTCTCAGCCACATTCACCTTAAACTGATTGAAAGCTAAGCCAGGAGGCATTTCGTGGGCCAAAAAGTTCACCCAACAGGTTTTCGCGTCGGAGTTATCCGTAATTGGGACTCCCGCTGGTACTTCCCAAAGCAGTACGATGTTCACCTTCATGAGGACCTGCGTATCCGCAACCTCATCAAAACCAAGTTCGAGCATGCCGGCATTGCCCGGGTGGAAATCGAGCGTGCTGCCAAGCGCGTGAAGATCACCATCCACACCGCTCGCCCTGGGATCATCATCGGGAAAAAAGGTGCGGAGATTGAAACCCTGCGCAAAGAACTGGAAATCCTCTCCCAGAAGCAAATTCTGGTGAATATTGAGGAAATCAAGCGCCCCGAACTCTCCGCTCAGTTGGTTGCAGAAAACGTAACCGGCCAATTGATGCGCCGCATTAGCTTTCGTCGCGCCATGAAGCGCACCGTACAGGCAAGCTTGAAGGCTGGCGCTCTGGGTTGCAAGCTCTCCTGCTCCGGCCGTTTGGGTGGTGCTGAGATGGCTCGCTACGAATGGTATCGCGAGGGGCGCGTTCCCCTGCATACTCTTCGTGCCAACATCGACTACGGTTTTGCCGAAGCGGAAACCAAGTACGGTATCATCGGCGTTAAAGCGTGGGTTTTCCTTGGTGAAGTTTTCAGCAAGGACCTCGTGTAAGATTCTCCATCCGGGGGCTTTCACAAGAGAGTTCCCCTTCAACGCAGCAAGCGTTCTGAATTTCGAAGGATTGTAAATCATGCTTCTTCCAAAACGACCTAAGCACCGCAAAACGATGAAAGGGAAGCGCCGTGGCATGGCTCTGCGGGGTAACTCCCTGAGCTTTGGTTCCTTCGGTATCAAGGCCCTTGAATGCGGATGGATTACCAACCGCCAGATTGAAGCGGCTCGTATTACCATCTCCCGTACCATCAAACGGGGCGGGAAATTGTGGATCACCATATTCCCTGACAAACCCCTTACGGTAAAGCCTGCGGAAACGCGGATGGGTAAAGGGAAAGGGAACCCTGAGCACTGGGTTGCTGTTATCCGCCCAGGTCGTGTTCTCTTCGAACTCGAGGGTGTAACTGAAGAGATGGCCCGCGCCGCTCTTGAAAAAGCGATCTATAAACTTCCCGTCAAAGCGAAGTTTATCCAACGCGAAAACTCCGTTATCTAATTCGCCGGCCCACCAGAAGGATACTACCCATCATGGCTGATGTACAAACAAACGAACAGCTCCGCAAGCAATCCGTCCAAGACTTGGAACTCCGCCTTCAAGAGAGCAAGCGCGACGCCTTCCGCCTGCGCGTTAAGGCAACAACCAAGGAACTTTCCGATACTTCTGCCATTCGCAAGAAGCGCCGTGAAATTGCCCGTATTTTGACGGTTCTCAACGAGAAGTCTTCGTCCTAACTTTCCACCCGGAATTCCGCCCTCACCCCATTGGTTTGAACTGATACAGGAGAATACCCACCATGGCTTTGGATGCCAATAACACCGAATCCACCAACCAAGCTTCCGGCGAAGGGGCCCCCAAAATGGCCCGTTCCTACATCGGCCTTGTGGTGAGTGATAAAAACAACAAGACGATCGTGGTGAATGTTTCCACCAAGAAGCAACACCCCTTGTACAAGAAGTTCATCCGGCGTGATACCAAACTCCACTGCCATGATGAAAACAACGAAGCTCACTTGGGCGATAAAGTAGAGGTTCGCGAGATTTCCCGCAAACTTTCCAAGCTCAAGCGCTATGAATTGATTCAAGTCATCGAACGCGCAAAGTAATCCTTGCGCTCTGGATGCTTGTCCCCTTACACCCGCACTCCGCTTTTACCGAGGTTTAAATGAAATGATTCAAGAGTATACGGTTCTGAATGTTGCAGACAACACTGGTGCTCGCAAAGTACGGTGCTTCAAGGTACTTGGTGGTTCCAAGCGCCGCTACGCCGGCATCGGCGATATCATTGTTTGTTCTGTGCGCGAAGCTGATCCCGCCGGAACCATCAAAAAGGGCCAGGTGGTAAAAGCTGTGGTGGTTCGCACCGTGAAGGAAGTGGGCCGTGAGGATGGTAGCTACATCCGCTTTTATGATAACGCCGCCGTGATTATCAACAAAGACAAACAACCCATCGGGACCCGTATCTTTGGTGCAGTGGGCCGTGAGCTCCGTGCCAAGAACTTCCTGAAAATCGTTTCTCTCGCCCCAGAAGTTTATTGATCTATTTCGTACCACAAGAAGGACCCATGCCATGAGCTTGATTCGCAAAGGCGATCCCGTGATGATTATCAGCGGGGGAAACAAAAAGAAATCTGAAAAGCGGAACCACCGCGTTGGTGTGGAAGGCGTTGTAACACGCGTTTACCCGGAGAAGGATCTTGTTGTTGTGGAAGGTGTGAATCTTTCCACCCACCACAATAAAGTCCGCCCCACGGAAGCTGGTCAGGAAGGTGGCATCGAGTTGATCGAGCAACCTATTCACATCAGCAATGTGGCCTACGTTGATCCCAAAACCCGTCAACCGGTTCGTTTGGGTGTCACCATGAAGGACGGTAAAAAAGTCCGGATCACCAAGGGACGTAACAGTTCCAAATCGATTATTGATTGAGGCTTGCTGAAAGGAAGAGTGTGCCATCATGGCTGTTGAAAAACCCTACGTCCCTCGTCTGCTCCAGAAATACCGCGATGAAGTTCGCCCCGCGATGCAGGAAAAGTTCCAATACTCCAACCCAATGATGATCCCAAAAATCGTCAAAGTGGTGGTGAACATGGGTGTTGGTGATGCCTCCAAGGACATCAAGGAATTGAACGCTGCGGAAGCCGAGCTTCAGATCATTACCGGTCAAAAACCTGTAACGGCTCGCGCAAAAATTTCTGTTGCTCAATTCAAAATCCGCCAGGGGATGCCCGTTGGTTGTTTCGTAACTCTTCGTGGGCACCGTATGTACGAGTTTTATGATCGCCTTATCAATGTGGCGGTTCCCCGTATTCGCGACTTCCGTGGTCTTCCCGCTAATGCATTTGACGGCCGTGGGAATCACTCTCTTGGGATTCGCGAGCACAACATCTTCGTGGAGTTGGAGTACAACATGATCTCCAAAAACCGCGGGATGAACATTACCACAGTTACCAACGCTAGAACAGATGAAGAAGCCAAAGAGCTTCTGCGTTTGTTCGGCATGCCCTTCCGTACCACCTAACCACCCTTTCCCCAACACTTTACAAGCCCCAGAACAGGGCTTTAGAAGATTCTGCCGGAGGCACTCCTTAAGATCATGGTTCATTCCGACCCCATTGCCGATATGCTGACGCGCATTCGCAACGCCAACTTGGTGGCTAAAGACCACGTGGACGTTCCGAATTCCCAGTTGAAGACGGCCATCGCCAAAATCCTCAAGGATGAAGGCTTTATCAAGTATTACAAAGTCATGCGCAACACCAAGCAGGGCACCATCCGGATTTTCCTGAAGTATGGCCCCAACAAAGAGAACGTTATTAACGGTCTGGAAAAAATCAGCAAGCCTGGTCTCCGCCGTTATGTTCCTTGTGAAGAAATTCCCCGTGTTCGTGGTGGAATGGGAATCATGATCCTTTCCACATCCAATGGTATCCTTACGGGTAAGGAATGCCGTAAATTGAATGTAGGAGGCGAGCTGATCTGCTGCGTCTGGTAATCCAGTAGCATCATAGGCTTGGTATCATAACATGTCTCGTATCGGTAATGTTGCAATTGAAGTTCCCAAGGGTGTAACGGTCTCCATCACTCCCACCACCGTAAAAGCCAAAGGCTCCAAGGGTGAGTTGGTGTTGGATTACAAAGGGCACGTGAAAGTAACGGAAAAAGAGGGCAAACTCTACGTTGCCCGATTCAATGATGAGCGCCAGTCCAAGGCGTTCCATGGTCTTTATCATAGGCTAATCACAAACCTTCTCAAAGGTGTTACCGTTGGTTTCAGCAAAGATCTTGAACTTCAGGGCGTTGGTTATAAAGTCGCCATGAAGGGGAAAACCCTGGTGATGAACCTTGGTTATTCCCACCCTGTGGAAGTGGAAACACCCAAAGGGATTACGATCTCCACCCCCAGCCCCACTCAAATCAAAGTTGAGGGGATTGATAAGCAGCAGGTGGGTCAAGTGGCCGCCGAGTTGCGGAAATGGCGTGCTCCTGAGCCCTACAAAGGCAAAGGGATTCGTTACGTGGGTGAATATGTTCCCCGCAAAGCTGGTAAATCCGGCGGTAAGAAGAAGTAATCACCCGTTCGCGGGGATCTATTGACTCCACTTTATTCACTTGGTGAGACCGGCCACTCGATCAAAAGAACGTCGGCTCCAGCGCCAAGGAGGTTATGATGAAAAATTATTGGAAACACCGTAAGGACAAATGGGGACGTCATCAGCGTCGCCGTTGGAGAATTCGTAAGAAAGTATCCGGCGTTGCTGAATGCCCCCGTCTCCTGATCCGTAAGACAGCTCGTCATTTGTATGCTCAATTAATCAATGACGATGTGAAGGGTGGCAGCTCCACCTTCTTCTATATTTCCACTCGTGTGAAGGGTGTGGTTGAAACCAAAAACCTCGCCAACGTGGAAAACGCCAAGAAACTGGGTGCCGAAATGGGCAAACGGATTTTGGAAGCCAAAATTGAGTCTGTTGTTTTTGATCGTGGCGGATATCGTTACCACGGTATTGTGAAAGAATTCGCCGACGCTGTACGTGCAGCGGGTGTGGTGTTCTGATTCACGGATTCCCGTTATTCGACTTGTAAGGAAAGAAGGAACTGAATGTCTTCTCACGACGCTACTAATCCGGGAACCGAAGTTCTCGATCATAATCACGAGGGCGATGATTCCGGGGAAATTCTCCGCGATGAACAACCCATCGAGGTTCCACCTCCCCCCGGCCGGATTGACCCCAGCACCTTGGATCTTCATGAGGATGTTGTGG
>JANRMB010000076.1:0-14323 GCA_033761985.1 Candidatus Sumerlaeia bacterium
CCCGACCGTCCGGTGTAAAACGGATGTTTCCCTTTCAACCTCCCGATGCACGAAGAACCAGTCGGGATATCCCCACTGTGGAACAACCCTTCGTTCAATGCTCTTTTCTTGGCTCGGAAACAATCAGTCTCCCTTGGGAAAACAATCTCACCAAAAAGCGGTACGAACTACTGCGGAAAATTGAACATGCCAATCCAGAGATAGAGGAATTTGTAGCTCAGGATAAACAAAAAGGAATTCAGGTTCGACTCCTCAGAATCCATTACTTCGGCCAACGTTCCAGTTATCTCAAAACATTCCTCATGGAAGTGCGCACACTGTGTCGAAAATCTCATCCCAATTTGCGCACCGTTTATGATGTGGGGATGGCAGACTTAACTCATTACATCACTTCAGAGTCGATACCCGGAACTCCTTTGCGAAACTACCTCGCTCAAAAAGGAAAAGTGGAAATAGACGAAGCGTTGAGACTCTTCAAACAGTGCGCCTCCGTTCTTGCCGAGTTACAGAGAGACGGTCTTGTTTATCACTTTTGCGGACTGGATTCTCTTTTTGTTACGCAGGAAGGTGTTCTGAAAATGGACTTCGCCGTGCCTCGTTTCTTCCGACCAAACGTTCACGGAGATTCCATTTCACTCGAGTATCAGGCCATGCGAACCCCACAATTCAAAGAGGATGAATTCACCAATCCCCGGGAAGATGTCTATGCTCTTGGCATCCTCTTCTTCAAACTAATTGTTGGTAAATTCCCCCATGAGGTCTTGGATATAAATTCTTCTGACCAATTATCCCAATTGAAGATGGGAGGAAGGCTTCCCGCCATCAGTAATTATGTATCAACTATTCCTGCTGAATGGGATCAGTTTTATTTTAACTGCATCAATACGGATCCCTCATCAGGCTATCAAAAAGTTCCCGATATCATAGAATATATTAATCTATTAAGTCGATAATTGTAAATTACAATACAGAGGACAGAACATCTCTCAAAACTATGCTTCCAGACCCACAATCAATCCATGCTTTTTAATGTACTTATATAAAGTGGCACGGCCCATTCCCAGCGCCCGCGCCGCCTCCGAGACGTTGTTTTGGTAATACTTGAGCGCATATTCAATTTCTTCGCGCTCCAATTCCTCCAACTGGCGAACCGGCCTGCCGTACTCGATAATCCGCGCCCCACTGGGTGATGCAGGTACTGGCTCAGTTCCAAGGGTTGAAGCCGCATCGCGGGAACGGATGAACGAAAACCCACTCCCCTCCATCTGCGACTTCATGTAATACTCCAAGGCATTACGGTCTATCACGTTCCCATCACAAAACAACGGAATCGCTTGGGCAAAGTTCCGCAGCTCCCTAATGTTCCCAGGCCAGCCGTGATGCTGAAGAAATTGGATGGCTTCAGGTGATGGCTCCAACGGTGTGGGGGATTCCATCTTGAGAAAATGCCGGAGCAGCACCTCGAGGTCCTCCTTCCGTTCGCGAAGGGGGGGCAACTTGATGGGAAAAACCGCAATACGGTAGAACAAGTCCTCGCGGAACCGACCCGCCTTCACCTCCTGCACAAGGTCGCGATTGGTGGCGCACACCAACCGGAAATCGCTTTGAATCGGGGATTTCCCCCCCACGGGTATGAAGGTTTTTTCCTGAAGGGCGCGTAACAGTTTGGGCTGAATTTCCAAGGGAAGCTCGCCGATTTCATCCAAGAAAAGAGTCCCCCCGGAAGCCTGCAGAATCTTCCCCGTATGCGAAGCAATCGCCCCGGTGAAGGCTCCTTTCTCATGCCCGAATAATTCACTCTCCACCAAATTTGCCGGTAACGCTGCACAGTTGAGGGGCACAAACTGGCCCGTGCGGCGGCTGCTGTGGCGGTGGATTGCCTGGGCAAACAGTTCCTTGCCGGTGCCACTTTCCCCCCAAAGCAACACACTCAAATCCCGGGGGCTTACCTTCTCCAACAACTTGAGCACCGGTACCATGTTCGCCGAGCGGGTGATGATTTCCGGAAAGGAGTTGGATTTTGAGGAGATCACGGGTTCGGGTACGGGTTGCAACCGGGCATCCAGTGACACGAGTGGAGCAGGAGTACTAGCTTGCGGCTTCACCAACTTCCGCAGCGCATCCAACAGCTCTCCGGAAACAATCGGTTTGGATAGAAACAAATCCGCCCCTTCACGCCGTGCAAGTTCTCTCATCCGGGGGGTATCATCCGAGGAAAAAGCGATCATTCCCAAGGCGGGAAAATCACGGCGAATACGCCGAATCAGAATCGCTCCGGCGGGCTCATCCTGGGGGATGGTCGTGGGGAGATTCATGTCCACCATGACACAATCCGGCCTCAACACACGCAGTTGATCCTCAAAAGGCTCCATCGCATGAAAGCAATGTGTTTGAAATCCCTGCCGCTCCAGAAAATGCGTCAGAGTTTTGAGGATACTTTCCTGATCATCCAGAATGAGTACGGTTGCCATAAGTCGGGATGGGCGCTCCCAAGCGCGGGTTTTGGGTATGGACTAATACGGATGAAAAATACCCGATTCAAATTCGAACATCAAAATCCATCTTCAATCAATATCGGTTCAGAACAAGGCAAATTTTCACCTGCATAAAGCATACTGCACACTACAGGCCATCCGGAAACTGCACCGCGGCGCTGCACCCCCAGATTAACTCGCCCCCACGCTTTCCCTTGCCGATTCGTTAGAGAATTGTTTACTCTTCTTCATGGTTTCTGGTTGAACGTTCCGTCCATCAGGGTTTTGCACTGTGAAGAGATTGCCGCAGAACGTGCTTTGGGTTGTTGGGAGTTTCCTGCTCATTGGGTTCGTTTTTGCCTGGGGGTCCGGTTGCAACAACATCTCCCCCACCCCCACGGAACAAGCCAACTCCACCGAATCCCCAACGGAAAAAATCAAGCTCGTTTACTGGGAAAAGTGGGATCACTTTGAAGCCGAAGCCATGAAGCGCCTTGTGGAGGACTTCAACGCCTCCCAGGATCGGATCGAGGTCGAATATGTCCGCCTGGTGGACATCCGCACCAAAACCCTCCTTGCCGTGGCGGGTGGCCGCCCCCCGGATATCGCCGGTCTCTTCCCCGAAGTCCTCCCCCTCTACGCCGAAAAGGAAGCGATTCTCCCCCTCGATGGTCTCATGGAGCGCGACAACATCAACGCCTCCCGTTACCTTCCCGTGATTTTCTCCCTTTGCCAGCACGAGGGCCACACCTGGGGGCTCCCCACCACCCCCACCAGTCTGGCTCTCTACTACAACAAACGACTCTTCCGGGAAGCCGGACTCGATCCCCAAAAACCGCCTCGCACGCTGGAGGAACTCCAGTCCATGGCGCGCCGCATAACCCGCTACAACGAGGACGGCCGCATCGAACGCCTCGGCTTTTCTCCGGAACTCCCCCGCTGGTTTCGCCTCTGGTGGATTCACTGGTTCGGAGGGCGCCTTTGGGACGGAGAAGGCCGCATGACGCTCGATTCCCCCGAAGCGATCGCCATGCTGGAGTGGGTGCAGTCCTTCCCCATCACCTTCGGCACGGAGTCCCTGCAACGCTTCCACGCCACCGAGGGGCCGTTCAACTCCGCCCAAAACCTCTTCATCGCTGGGCGTGTGGGAATGCAGCTTCAGGGCGTTTGGATGGCCAACTTTATTGAACGCAACAACCCCAATTTGGAGTGGGATGTGGCGCCCTTCCCCACGGCGAATTCCGGCGGTCATCCGGTGACAATCGTCAATTGCGACGTCTTGGTCATTCCCCGGGGATCCCGCCATCCCGAGGAAGCCTGGGAGTTTATCCGTTTTGTGCAGATGCAGAAGAACATGGAACGCCTTTGCCGCGACCAGTGGAAGTTCTCCCCGCTGGTGCAGGTCTCAGAATCCTTTTACGCCAACCACCCCCACCCCCGTATCCAGATGTTCCGTACCCTTTCCGAGTCTCCCGGGGCTGTACCGGCTCCCCGGCCCGTGATCATCGAGGAGGTGCGCGAGGAAGTGTATCACGCGCTGGATTCCGTTTGGTTGCTGCAAGCCACTCCCCATGAAGCCGCCCAAAGGGCTCAGGTTCGATTGCAAGGAGACCTGGAACAGCAACTCACCCAGTGGAAACGGGTGGAAAAAATGCGCCGACTCTCCTGGCTGGAACTCATGCCCGCCCGCGAAGCTCTTGAACAACAAAGTGCCTCCACCCTTCCGGGGGAGGGCAAGCTTCCATGATTTCACGGCAACGTCCCCTTCCCGAGGAATCCGGCTACGGAAACCTCAAGCAAGGCCTTCTCTTCACCGCCCCATGGCTTTTGGGGATGCTCCTCTTCACCCTGCTCCCCGCTCTTCTCTCCTTCTACTACAGTTTTCACGATTACTCCGTTCTCACGGAACCGATCTTTGTGGGGACGGGGAACTATCAGGATTTGGCGAAGGACGAAACCTTCCGAACCTCCCTCACCAACACGCTCCTCTTCGGGGTGATGGCGCTTCCCGGAGCCACCCTGCTAGCCCTTGTGCTCGCCTTCCTCATCGAATCCACCCGCTACCTCAAGGGCCTCTTTCAGGTGCTGTTCTTCATTCCCTCCCTTGTCCCTCTCGTGGTGGTGGCGTTGCTGTGGCAATTCATCTTCCGGGCGGATGTGGGGATCGCCAACGCCATTCTGGAAAAGTTGTTCCGCGTGTTTGGTCTGGAACAAGTCGGCCTCACAGAAGGCCCCAACTGGCTCGGAAGTACCCTGTGGAGCAAACCCGCCCTCGTCGTTACCTTCCTTTGGGCCGCGGGGCAGCCGATGGTCATTTATCTCGCCGGGCTTCAGGACATCCCCCAGAATCTCTACGATACCGCCGAGATGGATGGCGCCAATTGGTTCCAAAAAACCCGCCATGTCACGCTCCCCCTTCTTTCCCCGCTCATCTACTTCAACCTCATCGTGGGAACCATCGGCATCCTACAGGTCTTCACTGTCCCCTATGTCATGATGGGCCCCCAGGGCGATCCCCTGCGCTCCAGTCTGTTCTACCTGATGTACCTCTTTGATCAAGCCTTCCGGAAGTTGAACATGGGCTATGCCTGCGCCATGGCGTGGCTGTTGTTTGTGGTGATTGCCCTACTCACCTACGGGGCGCACAAGGTGGCCGAACGGAGGGTCTTCCACCGTGAAGAGTGAATCCCGCGCCAGTCGCTTGCTCAAACAGTTGAAGAGTGGCGAGGGCCAACCCCGCATGGTGGTGAGAAACCTACACGGCCGCCCGAACATGACGCCTCTCGCTGATCCGCGCATCGCCGCACTCCGCTGGCTCAAGCGCGTCATCGTTGGCTGTGGTCTTCTCCTCTTTACGTTCCTGTTTCTTTTTCCATTGGCGTGGATGATCCTCACCTCCCTGAAGCCCGCAGGGGAGGTGCTCATGGCTCCCCCCACTTTCATCCCCTCGGAGTTTTTATTCAGCAACTACGAGGACGCCCTCCGTGCCGTCACCGTGGGGCAATACTTCGGCAACACCCTTTACCTCGCGCTCCTGAACATGTTCGGCACACTCCTGAGCAGCACTCTGGCGGCCTATGGGTTTGCCTGCATCCGGTGGCGGGGTCGGGATACTCTCTTTGTCCTCACCATCACCACCATGATGATCCCTTTCCCCGTGCTCATGGTTCCGCTTTACTCGATGTTTCAAGAAATCGGCTGGGTGGGAACATTCAAGCCTCTCTGGGTCCCCTCGTTTTTTGGGAATGCCTACGCCATCTTTCTCCTTCGGCAGTTCTTTCTGACGATTCCCCGCGACGTGCTGGAGTGCGCCCGGCTGGATGGTTGCAGCGAGTTCCGCATCTTCTGGCAGGTGGTGCTCCCCCTTTCCAAACCCGCCCTCGCCTCTGTGGCGCTCTTCAGCTTCCTCGCCACTTGGAACGATCTCCTCGGACCGCTGGTCTATCTTACGGATCAAAACCAGTACACTCTGATGCTGGGGCTGCAGGATTTCGCCACCCGCCAGAGTGGTTCCTCCATGAATCTCCTTGCCGCGCTCGGCCTGATGATGACGCTCCCCGTGGTGATTCTATATATCTGGGGGCAGAATACCTTCCTCAAAGGGATGCCCCATCCGGTTTTCCGTTCCTGATGCCCCTGAAGTTCTTCCGGTTTTCCTCATCGCTCCGCACTCTCGGGATGTTCCTCTTTCTCGGGGCTCCCCTCTCCGTGCTCCATGCCGATGTGATAACCCTCACCAACGGCCAAATCGTGGAAGGCATTATCCTCAAGGAATCCGAGGAACGTGTGGTGGTGCGCAACGCCAGCGGGGAGTTCTCCATCAGTCGCTCGCGGATCAAAGACATCCAGCGGGATGAGGTCGCCACCAACCAACTGCGGGAACTGCGCAACGCGCTCCAATTCGCCCGCCTTGCCGAGGCCCAAACCGCCACCGAGGCTGCCCTTGAAAGTGGAATCTCCCGCGAGGAGGTGAGCCTCGCCTGGCAGGAATCCTCCGAAAACGTGGTGCAGCTCCTTCAAAACTCCGCCCTCGTCTCCAAAGCTCAAGCCCGCACCGCCCTGCAAGCCCTGCAAACCCAGGATGCCTTTACCACCACCACGGCGCTTCATGTGGCGCGGTTCTATTTGGCGCTGGAAGCCCCCGAACTCGCCGCCCGCACCCTGCAAGGCTACCCCGCCGAGGAACTCATGCCCACCCCTGCCGAGCAGCAATTTGCCCTGCAATTCCTCCCCCGCCTGGCCCGCACCCTTCATCAGCAGGGTTTTTTGGAGGAATCCCTCGGCGTTCTGGAAACGCTCCGCACCGCCCACCCCGAACGCGCCACCCAGCATCGTGCTCTATTGGCGCTTCATCAAGTCTCCCGCGCCCGGCAACGCATGGAGTTTGAGGAAGCCCTTCGCCTTCTGCGCGAGGAAGTACACCCCACCTCCCCGGAAATCGCCCGCGACCGCCTACGCCTTCTCCTCACGGAGCTTTCCACCTGGGCCAAGTCGCGTCAGCGGGAGGACGAAGCCCGCGCCATGATTCAGCGCCACGCCACCGCCATCGATACCGACCAAGCCCACGCCCAACTCGAGGAGTTGCTGCTGCATCAACTCGATCGATTCATCCGCGAAACCCGCTACGACGACGTTTTTACCGCTACCTTGGCGCTGGATGCCCGCGAAGCCCGGCTGGATTCCGTCACCGAGCGCGAGGCCCTCGCCCGGTTCTACCTTCGTTACCAAGCCATCAACCGCGCCGACCCCCTCGAAATTTTTGAACTCGCCCTCGATGCCCGTGAGGAAGGGCTGGAAGATCAGGCGTTGGAACTCTTCACCCTCGCCGAGAAAAACCCCTACATGCAGGAGGCCGCCCGCGAACAGCGTCTCCTCATCCGCGAAGAGCAGGACCTGCGCATCCTCAATGAGGCACTCAACGCCTTCGATGCCGGTTTAATGGAACGCACCCTGGAACTATGCAACCAAGTTACGGAAGATCCCGGTCGTGAAAGCGCCCAAGTGGAGGAGCTGCGCCGCCTCGCCGATCTCGCCCGCAAGGAAATCATCGTTCAGCAGCAGGCCCGCCCCTACCAGGCCGAGGCCCTCTATCAGGAAGCCGAACGCAGCTTCCACCTCGGGGAGCTCGACCAAGCCTACACGCTTCTCGATACCATCATCGCCCAATACGCCGACACCCCGGCGGCGGAACGTGGCGCCCGGCTGCTGACGGAAGTCGGCAAAGCATTCGAAATCGAACTCCTCGAGGGTCGCCGCAAAGAAATCCCCACCCCCCGCGCCATCGACCCCGCAACGTTGGGCTCAAAGGAAAAATCTGTTCTACCGCTGAAGAACGACCCCGCCCTTCGGGAGACCGCCCCCAGCCCCGAAGAGGAAGCCCGCCTCGCCGCCTTGAAAGCCGAAATCCAACAACTCCTCGTGGCGCTCGACGACCTGTAACGCGCCCCGATCTCATTCCATTCGGCTCGCCAGGCTCCGCCTGGCAACGGTGTGAGGTTTTTCATGCCAGGCGGAGCCTGGCGATCCGAACGCTGAGGGGCATACCCGAATGTGATAACGCCCCACCCCATTCCGGAGGAATGACCGAAGGCTGAATAGCCCGGTATCATGCCCAACGGGCTGATGCCGGGTCTGCGTTCGAATTGGAATCGGCGCCCCGGAGGGACGCCACCCGGAGCACCACCCCCAAAAACGGGAAATCACCTCAACACCCTGCAAGGGTGAAATCCCAAAGCCCAGGGTAAGACCGCACGGGCGGTCGCAACCCTGGGAACACGACACGCCCCAATACCCCGTGCCCTACAGGGGCACAATCACGCGAAAACGGGATCAAATCGCCAAAATCCCCTCCGCCAATCCTTTGCCGTGATATGTGAACAAACTTGGGCATTCACCCCCCGAGTTATTCACAGGTTCGCGTAAAACCCGATGATTCAGGGCTAAAACGCCTCTTCGAATTTTATCCTGATTTTTGAATTGACCAAAGCCATATCTTGTAGTCTGAATGGGCTTCCAACGCTACCGCTTGTACTTTCTCATGCGCCACGCGTTGGGAATCCTTTGGGCATACTTTGTGAATAGACTGTGAAAAACCTGTGGAAAACTGGTTTCCTCACGCGTAATTTAGGCGATATTTTTTCGCTTGATTTTCGCCACGCTCCCTCCTGAAGTCCACCCATCGCGATTCCCAATCCCTCTAAACCCAATACCGCCAAGGCAACCTCTCCCTCTCTCTCATCTTCTCCCGGAGCCAGCCCCCTCTCATGAAAATCACCCGCCGTTTCACCCGCCCCGAAGAAAGCCCCTACGAGAACGTCCCCTTCACCCACCGCACCTCGCGCATCGTCAACCCCGATGGATCCGTCGTCTTTGAAGCCAAGGACATCCTCGTCCCCGAAGCGTGGTCCCAGATCGCCGTCGATATTCTGGCGCAAAAGTACTTCCGCAAAGCCGGGGTGCCGAAAAAGACGCGTCGGGTGCCGGAGGCGGGCGTCCCCGAGTGGCTGCAACGCTCCGAAGCGGTGGAAGAAGCAGGCTATGGCTCCGAATCCGATGCCCGCCAGGTATTCAACCGCCTTGCCGGGTGCTGGGCCTATTGGGGGCTCACCCACGACTACTTTGATTCTGAAGAAGACGCCCACGCCTATTACGATGAAATGTGCTACATGCTGGCCACCCAGATGGCCGCACCCAACAGCCCCCAGTGGTTCAACACTGGGTTGCACTGGGCTTACGGCATCACCGGCCCCGCACAGGGCCACTACTTCGTTCACCCGAAGACCGGCCAAATGCAGCGCAGCACCAACGCCTATGAACACCCCCAGCCCCACGCCTGCTTCATTCAATCCGTGAGCGATGACTTGGTTAATGAAGGCGGCATCATGGACTTGTGGACGCGTGAAGCGCGCGTCTTCAAATACGGCAGCGGCACCGGATCCAACTTTTCCCGCATCCGCGGCGAAGGCGAAAACCTCTCTGGCGGCGGCAAGTCCAGCGGGCTCATGAGCTTCCTGCGCATCGGCGACCGCTCTGCCGGGGCCATCAAGTCCGGCGGTACCACCCGCCGTGCCGCCAAGATGGTGGTACTCGATATCGACCACCCCGATATTGAGGAGTTCATCAACTGGAAGGTCATTGAAGAGCAAAAAGTTGCTGCGCTTGTTTGCGGAAGCAAGCTCTGCCGCAAGCACCTGAAAGCCGTGCTCGCCGCCTGCCAATCCGGTGAGTCTGATCTCTTCGGTGGTTCCTTCAACCCCCGAGAAAACAAAACGCTGCGCAAGGCCATCAAAGAAGCCCGCGCCGCCATGGTTCCCGAAAACTACATTCAGCGGATTATTCAACTCGCCCAGCAAGGGGTGAAGGAAGTCGATTTCCGCGAGTACGACACCGATTGGAACTCGGAAGCCTACGCCACGGTCAGCGGCCAAAATAGCAACAACTCCGTGCGCTTGACGAATGACTTCCTGGAAGCCGTGGAGAAAGGCGCCGATTGGAATCTGAAGTTCCGCACCAAGGAGAAAATCGCCAAAACCGTCTCCGCCCGTGCCCTGTGGGATCAAGTTGGTGCCGCCGCCTGGCACAGCGCCGACCCCGGTGTTCAGTACGACACTACCATCAACGAGTGGCACACCTGCCCCAACAGCGGGCGCATCAACGCAAGTAACCCCTGCGTTACCGGTGATACACTGGTTGCCACCGCCGAAGGTTACCGTCGAATTGCGGAATTGGTGGGTCAGCGGGTGGAAGTCATCAACGGCGATGGTACTCCCGTTTGGATCGACAAAGTATTCCCAACGGGCCACCAACCCATCTATGAGTTGAAAACAGCGAGTGGTTACAGCTTAAAGCTTACCGCTGATCACAAGGTGATGACTGCAAATCGGGGTGATGTTCCCGCATGTGAGTTGAGCACAGAAGATTTTGTTCTTCTGGAACAGCCGGGATTTGGGCGTGAATCCCTTCCCGTTGCTTTGGCAGAAGTAATCGGCGCAAGCGTAGGCGATGGGTGCATTACTCATGGCGCCATGGAACAGGAATTTCTTTTCCTCACTTTGGGCAATTCAGAATCCGCCGTGGCGGAGCACCTTCAATCCCAGCTCGCTTTTGCCAAAGAATTATTGAGCGAAGGCGATGGCCGCACCACACGCCTTACCACGATTACACAAACACCTTCAACGTTGCGTGTGGGAACCTCTGTTGCCTCGGTTTTGGATGCAGCAAAACGCTATGCCTTGCTGGACCAGGGAAGCGGTTCCAAAGCGTTTACCGATGAAGTCTTCGCCTTGGATTCCACTTCTCAGGCAGCGCTGCTCCGCGCGCTGTTTACCTGCGATGGTACCGTGGCAAACTACGGCGAGAAGAGTCAGTATGTTGCACTGGATAGCACCAGCCTTACCTTGCTCAGCCAAGTTCAACTCCTCCTTCTGGGCTTTGGAATTAAATCAAAACTTTATGAAAATCGCCGCGCCTTGAATCAAACCACCGCTCTGCTTCCCGATGGCAAGGGAGGCACAAAGGAATATGCGGTGAATCAGATTCATTCGCTTCGTATTTCCCGGTCCTCCCGGGTGGTATTCCAACAACAAATTGGATTCCTCCCCGGAAGCGCCAAGAACGCCGCTCTCGCCGAACTCAACTCCAGCGTAAAACCCTATGCCGACCGCATGGTGGACCGTGTTGCCTCCTTGACCCCTTGCGGAACGGCCGACGTTTTCGATCTCACTGAACCCATCACCCACCATTTCGTTGCAAATGGTATCGTGGTTCACAACTGCAGCGAGTACATGTTCCTTGATGATACAGCCTGCAACCTTGCCTCGCTGAACCTCATCAAGTTCCTCAACGCTGAGGATGAGTTCCAAATTGAGGACTACAAACACGCCGCCGCCCTTTGGACGCTGACCCTCGAAATCAGCGTTACCATGGCGCAATTCCCCAGTGAAATCATCGCCAAGCTCTCCTATGAATACCGTACGCTTGGGCTCGGTTACGCCAACTTGGGAACGCTCCTCATGGTTCTCGGCATCGCTTATGATAGCCGCGAAGGCCTGGCTTGGTGCGGGGCGCTTTCCTCCATTATGACGGGTGTGGCCTACGAAACCAGCGCGCGAATCGCCGCCGAACTCGGGACCTTCCCCGGATTCCCCCAAAACCGCGACGCCATGCTACGCGTGATCCGCAACCACCGCCGCGCCGCCTACTTTGCCCCCAAGTCCGAGTACGAAGGCCTGACCATCACTCCCCAGGGGATCAACCCCGAGTACTGCCCCACGGACTTGCTCCGCGCCAGCCGCGACTGCTGGGATTCCGCCCTCGCCCTCGGCGAAAAACACGGCTACCGCAACGCCCAATCCACGGTGGTAGCCCCCACAGGAACCATCGGTCTGGTGATGGATTGCGATACCACCGGTATTGAACCCGACTTCGCCCTCGTAAAATTCAAGAAACTCGCCGGTGGTGGCTACTTCAAGATCATCAACCAAAGCGTTCCCCGCGCCCTGAAAAAAGCCGGCTACAACGAGGAACAAATCAAGCGGATCATCAACTTCGCCCGTGGTACCCTCTCCCTGAAAGGCGCTCCCCACATCAACCCTGAAAACCTCCGCGCCGTGGGTTTCACCGATTCCATGTTGGAAGCCGTGGAGCAACAACTCGCCAGCGCCTTTGAAATCAACTTCGTTTTCAACAAGTGGACGCTTGGCGAAGACAACTGCAAAAAACACCTCGGCCTATCCGATGCTCAACTCAACGACTTCAACACCAACATCCTGCAGGAACTCGGCTTTACCCGGGAGCAAATTCAGGAAGCCAACGACCACATTTGCGGTCGCATGACGGTGGAAGGTGCCCCCGACCTCCGCGACGAACACCTCCCCATCTTCGATTGCGCCAACAAGTGCGGTCGCTACGGCAAGCGCTTCCTCAACTACAAATCCCACATCCACATGATGGCCGCTGCCCAGCGGTTCATCTCCGGGGCCATTAGCAAAACCATCAACATGCCGAACGAGGCCACCATTGAGGACGTTCAGGATGCCTATATGCTCTCCTGGAAGCTCATGACCAAGGCCAACGCCCTCTACCGCGATGGCTCCAAACTCAGCCAACCGCTGAACATCGCCAGCGAGTGGGCCCTGGATGAGGACGACGAGGAAACAGCGGAACTGGTGGAAGCCGTCGCCAGCCAACCCGCCGCCCAACAAGCCGTGGCGCTCACGGAAAAAATCATCTACCGCTACATCAGCAAACGCCGCCGGCTCCCCGAACGCCGCAGCGGATACACCCAGAAAGCCACCATCGGCCCGCACAAACTCTACCTCCGCACCGGTGAGTATGAGGACGGCACACTCGGCGAGATCTTCATTGATATGCACAAGGAGGGCGCCGCCTTCCGCAGCCTCATGAACTGCTTCGCCATCGCGGTCTCCACCGGCCTGCAACACGGCGTACCACTGGAAAAATACGTCAACGCCTTCGTCTTCACCCGCTTCGAACCCAACGGCACCGTGCGCGGCAACCCCTACATCAAACGCGCCACCTCCATCATCGACTACATCTTCCGGGAGCTGGCCATCAGCTACCTAGGCCGGTATGACCTCGCCCACATCAGCCCCGAGGAACTCCGCCACGACGCCATTCAAAGCGCCCCCGTGGAGTTTGACGAGGAGGAGTTCCACACGGAACGCACCATCCAGCCCGGCGCCTTGTTCGAAAGCAAGCCCGCCAAGAGCACCCACATTCACCCCTTTGATAACCGCCTCACCGATAGCCACTCCCCCAGTGGGAAGCTCGACTCCGGTTTCGGCGATGACTACACCACCGAACCCGCCGTTTCCGCCGCCGTTGCCTCCACCAAAACCGTGGAAGGGGGCACCAAACTCGCCGTGAACGAACAAATCCGCCAAGCCCGCATGAAAGGGTACGAAGGCGACGCCTGCCCCAACTGCCACAGCTTCACGCTGGTGCGCAACGGCACGTGCCTGAAGTGCGATAGCTGCGGCTCCACCACCGGATGCAGCTAAGCGGGATTCATCAAAAAAACAAACATATGGGGCGCTCTTCGGAGCGCCTCTGTTTTTGAAAAGGGAAGGTGCGAGGAGCCGAAAAATACGCCGGGAAATGCTTCCGAGTAATTGCCTGTAAGGCAAATACATCCTTTAGCCCGGGGTCAGCGAAGCGCCACCACGGGGACATCATCACCACAAAACCAAGAACCCTGAAAGGGGTTCAACACTAGGTACCCGTTGTGGAATCCTTACAGGATTCAAATTCTAATCTTCACCCGATACCCGGGGTGGCGCTTCGCTGACCCCGGGCTAATGTATGTTGATGCCCTTCAGGCATCATGTTTCGGATTTTCAGCGTGCATGATAATTCCGGCGAATCAAGAGAGGGAGAAGGAATTAACCTTACTCCTTACGGGAACAAATTCCCCCCATCACTTCGCCGCTGGTAGCTCCACGTCCAGCCACACCAACCGGTGATCCGATGCCTTCAGGGCAACAAAATTCGCTGCGGGTTCCGTTACGGGGTCGGGCCAGTGAACACCCCCGCCGTTGACCTTCAGGTTATCCGAGGCGAGCACGTAATCCACACGGGCGCCGTTAAGAAAATCCGCCGTGGCGCGTTCCCAAAAGTTCGGGGCACCCGCTTCGCGGCCCTGCAAGCCCCCCACACTTTGAGTAAAATGGTGATAATCCACCACGCGGGGGTGTTTCAGCAGCGTTTGAATCGCCACCTCACCGGTGTAAATGGGGTCGGACTTCTCGTCAGCATTCAAGTCGCCCAAAATCACGAACGGCCCCTTGCCAGTGAAGCCCCCCTTCTGGCCGGCGTCGTCGTACAAGGCC
>JANRMB010000077.1:0-13473 GCA_033761985.1 Candidatus Sumerlaeia bacterium
AAAGAAGGCTTTTATTTTGCTCTCATCATGGAAAGCACCATATAGCTTACGTCTCTTTATCCCCCAATTGGGAAGGATTTCCCTAATGATTACACCACCTCTTCCAGAGAATGAAGACGAACGACTCAAAACCCTGGAAGAGTACGAAATTCTGGATTCACCATCGGAAAAGGATTTCGACGACATTACGGAAATCGCCTCTTTTGTCTGCGGAACGCCCATCGCCCTCGTGAGCATCATCGGTCGGGACATCCAGTGGTTTAAGTCCAAACGTGGAATTACTGGAACTCAAACGCCGAGAGATATTGCCTTTTGTGCCCACGCCATCTTACAGGATCAGCTCTTCACCGTGCCTGATGCCTTTCTTGACGAACGTTTTCACGATAATCCCGTGGTTCAGGGTGATCCCCATGTACGTTTTTATGCCGGAACGCCCCTCAAATTAGAGAATGGCGCTAACATCGGAACCCTCTGTGTCATCGATCGCCAGCCACGGAATCTGGATGATAACCAAAAAAAGGTGCTGGAAGCGCTCGGGCGCCAAGTGGTCTCGCTCTTTGAACTTAGAAAGAAGATGCGGGATATCTCAACCGTTAAAGTTGAACTTGAACGCACCAACTCCGAGTTGGCAATCATGCGAGACCAAGCAGTGGCCGCCAGTAGGGCTAAAAGTGGTTTCCTTGCCAACATGAGTCATGAGTTGAGAACTCCACTGAACGCGATTCTTGGCTACAGTGAAATGCTCATCGAGGATATGGAAGATGCAGGAGTGCAGGATTACATCGCCGATTTGCAAAAAATCAATCATTCCGGTAAGCATCTTCTCAACCTGATTAATGACATTTTGGACCTTTCCAAAATCGAATCAGGAAAAATGGAGATACACCCGGAGATGTTTGATCTCGGGCTCCTTCTCAAGGAAATTGGGGATACTGCGGAACTGCTGGCCAAAAAAAATCAAAATCAATACCGGTTGGAAGTGATGTCACCTCTCAAGCATGTATATCTGGATATCACCAAAACACGCCAAATCCTCATGAATCTCATCAGCAATGCCTGCAAATTTACCAAACAGGGGGAAATCCGTTTGGTGGTGAGTACAAAAGGGCGCGAGGAAGAGCATCTTCTTGTGGAAGTTATCGATACGGGAATAGGAATGTCTCCCAACCAGATGGACAAGATTTTTACGGAATTCGTTCAGGCCGATTCCTCCACAACTCGTGAGTACGGCGGAACAGGATTAGGTCTCGCCATCAGCCGCAGATTCGCTAAAATGATGGGAGGGGATATTCAGGTGGAAAGCAAAGCCGGGGCTGGAAGCACTTTTCGGGTTTTCCTTCCGCTTGCCACTCCCGAGGCAATCCCATCCCACTCCCAAAAATCCGGCATCCCATTCAAAAGCAACTCCGGGGCATCAAATTTGATATTGGCGATTGATGATGATGAAAATGCCTTGGAAATTCTGAGGAGAACTTTGAGCAAAGAGGGATTTGAGATCATCACCTCACAAACCGGAGCCGAGGGAATCAGTTTGGCTCTGGAACGCCGCCCCAGTGTGATTACGTTGGATGTGATGATGCCCAACATGGATGGCTGGGAAGTCCTAACCCGACTGAAAGAAAATCCCCTCCTGTCCTCCATTCCTGTTATCATGCTCACCATGGTGGATCAAACCAACATTGGGTTTGCACTTGGTGCGACAGACTATCTTCTCAAACCTTTCGATAAGGAAAAACTATTAGCCCTTCTCCATAAGTTTAAGAGCCAACAGAACCCCGATATTCTGCTTGTGAACTTTGGCCTCACCAGAGATTCCTTATTCCAAAGTGCTCTTGAGCGAAAAGGATTCAATGTTACCTCCTTCACCACACCTGAGGCAGCGTTACAAGCTCTTCACTTTCATACCTACCCAATGATTATTCTTATGGGTGAATCTTTGCCGACCGAAGGGTTGGCTTTTCTTCGAAAAGGGCGTGAAATCATTCAAAAAAGCGCGGCTCAGATCATCGCCTATTCCCAACAGCCCACAAGTTTGGCTACTGAATTCGAAGAACTTAAGATTGAAGTCCTTACCTTTAACCAATACTCCGATAAAGAGCTTCTCAGTGTTGTTGCGAAATTTGCTGGAACCAACGAAGGATAACCAGATGGCTACCATACTATTAGTGGAAGATGTGGAAATAAACCGCGAGTTACTGGAAAGGCGACTCACTAAAAAAGGGTATCGTATCCTTTGCGCCATGAACGGACAGGAAGCAGTGGAAATGGCCTTTCAACATAAACCCGACCTTATTCTGATGGACATGAGTTTGCCAATAATGGACGGGTGGGAAGCTACCCGCGCAATCAAATCAAACCCTGAAACCCATGGGATTCCCATCATTGGACTTTCGGCTCACGCCATGGACGAAGAGCGGCTCCAATCCCTGGAAGCAGGTTGTTGCGATTATGATACAAAACCAGTGGATATAAATCGACTGCTTGGCAAAATTAGCCAGATTCTGGGAGAGTAGGCTTCATGCCCGATGTTTCTGGTTCCCATATTCTGATTGTTGATGATCAAGAGTTGAATCGGGACATGTTATCCACCCGATTGAAAAAAAAGGGCTTTCAAGTGGATAGTGCCGCCCATGGTGAGGAATGCCTGAAAATCCTCGATCAGCGGGAACCCGATCTCATCATCCTTGATTGGATGATGCCCGTCCTATCGGGGATCGATACGCTCAAACAAATTCGCCTAAAGTATTCCCTCAGCGAGCTCCCTGTCATCATGGCCACTGCCCGCGATCAAAGTGAGGATGTGGTGGAAGCGCTCCTTCACGGCGCAAATGATTATGTGACAAAACCCATCGATTACCCGGTTCTTCTGGCTCGCATGAATGCCCACTTGAAATGGCGCCACCTTGCCAAAATGAAAGATGAATTTCTCCAAATTGCCAGTCACGATCTCAAGAACCCTCTCTGCACCATCCTCGGTGGATCCCAGTTACTCCAATCATCATGCAAACCTGGTACTGTGATGACTCCGGATAATTATGATCTCCTGACCCGCCTCACGAAAAAAGCCGTGATCATGAAGAAGATCATCGAGGATTTTCTGGATATGCGAGCACTCCAGGATGGGGAAGTGCATCTTGCAAAAGAAACCGTGAGTCTTCAAGAACTCGTTCAGCAGTGTGTATCCTCCAATCTACCGTATGCTGCCAGTAAACGAATTGGACTTCATTTTTCCTCTGCAACCTCCAACGATCAGGTCAAGATTGATCCCGGAAAAATCATGCAGGTTCTGGAAAACCTGATCAGCAATGCCATCAAATTTAGTCCGTTTGATACGCAGGTTGAGGTGGAAGTGAGTGATACGCATCAAAACCTGCTTGTTCATGTGCGGGATCAGGGCCCCGGCTTTCAAGAGGGTGATCTTCAAACACTTTTTCAGAAGTATTCCAAACCGGTCAATCGTCCCACAGGTGGAGAGAAAAGTTCTGGTGTTGGGCTTTCCATCTCCAAACAACTTGCAGAACTTCACGGCGGAAGTATTGTAGCCGCCAACAATGAAGGCGCCGCTGGTGCCGTGTTCACTTTGCACCTTCCCAAAAATACTTCCCCTTGCGGTTAAGCCAAAATCAATTTCGCAAAGTAATGTTTCACCCCAAAACGTTCTGTTATCCCAATACTTTAGAAGTCCCGTACCACCACGGAGCCGACCAATGCATTGAGGGAGTCTGTTAGTTCCCTCAAGCGTAATTCATTTTGCACGGCATTTTCCAGTGTCCCCGTGTTTTTGTTCATCTTCATTTGAACCAGCAACTCAATTCGGCGGTAGTAGAGATCCGTGACCTGCGTGATCAAGGCGTTGCGCGCTTCGTTCCTTTTGCGAGTCTCCTCACTTACCATTAACTCCTCTTTGTCAAACACCAAACCGCCAAGATTCCAACGCAACTCCACCCCATAGTTTCCCATGTATTCGGTGGTGTCGTCCTGCCGGATATCCTCCGTGGTGGGGACACCAAAGCGATCCACATTTTGCACCGTACGGTTTTGTCCCAGGGGGCGCTCTGTGGCTCCAGCGCCTACCACCACTTCAGGAACCAAGTTTTTGCGTCTTACGTTGGCTTTCCAGTTTTCTGCATCTTTTTCACTGTAGGAGGAAAATCGGAGGGCTTTTTCCACCACTTCCTCCAAAGGGGGTTGAGCTGCCATCACCTCGTTCAAAATCAGCAGAGCCTGTTCGGCGTTGTTTCCCGATCCGTTTGCGTTGGTTGATGTTTGAAGCTCTTCACTTACTCCCATCAAAACAAATCGTTCAGCAGCCAGCGCAGTTTGAGGGAAAGAGGGTAATAGGTTGCTGGCAAGGCGTACCTGTGTCCCCTCGGCAAAATAGTACGAGTTCGATTCTCTCGGGTGAAGAGTTAAACTCTGTAAAGAACTATTGGATGTATAAAGATTGGAAGGAGTTGCTTGCAAACCAAAAATACCCCCAAGCAGAGTGGAATCCTCCTGAAGGATAAACGCTCCGTATCCTGTTGGATCGGTTGCCAAACCATTTGCCAGTGCGGTTTCAGGTTGTTCAATGGTGAATCCGGGGCGCGTAAGATCGTAGCCACGGAGTGTACCATTGGCTAATTGAACAGTGGCAAACGTTGGGGACACAGAGAACAATCGAGGCCCCTGAGGCTCACGGGAAAGCGTTGTCCAATCCCGGAATGTTGAGTCGGAAAGGTAAACTGAGCGATTGGTGGCATACACCAGAACCGCTTCGTCTCCCCTTTCGGCAAAACCCATTCCCACGGCATCTTCGGCGGCTCCTGGTAACTCCCACGCAGCCCAACGTTCCCCATTGTTCTGGGTAATCCAAGCGGCATTCCTGTTGAGAAGGAAGGCGTTATTCCGGTCGCTGGGGTGCACAATCAAATCCACAAACGTTGCCACGGAGAATCCATTCATCCGAGTTTCCGTCCATTCCTCCCCACCTGATTTGGTTACTGCCACACCCCCTTTGTGAATCACATACAACGCTTTTGAACTTTTTGCATAACCACGTGTGGCAACAATTGGCTGCTCTTGCAAAGTGGGGGAATAAATCAAATCCCAGCTTGTTTGTTCCGGAGAAAGAAAGTGAACACCTTTCATGGTGGTGGCCACGGGCCGATTAGCGCGCGTGGGGGGAATATAGAGATCAACCACCGGATCCGGTAGCGCCGGGCCCACGGAAACCACCTTCGGGGTCTCTGTAACCTGATCCTGTGCCATTGCAACCGTACTGGAAGCCAGCACCACGAGCAGAACACTCAAACGCATCATCACGGATTACCTCTCAAGGGGGAGTAGATTGGGATCGGGCTTTGGCAACCTCACGCAAGCCATCTTGCGCATTCGCATAATTAGGTTTGGCTTCCAGTGCTTTTTTGAACGACTCTTCGGCTCGGTCAAAGTCCTTCAGGGCCAACAAACCGTAGCCAAGATTCACCCAGGCGCGGTGATGTGTTGGCTCCAGGGCAACAACTTGCTCGTACGTTTTCACGGCAGAGGAGTAATCCTCCAAACGGCGGTAGGCCAACGCCAAATTGAAAAGAGTTTGAGCGTCCGTTTGTAACTCCAAGCTTTTGAGGAGTGGATCAATCGCCTCCGCAGGTTGCTCCAAATCAAGATATGATTTACCCAATTCACCCCACGCGCGGTCATTCATGGAATTCAGTTTGGCGGCTAGTTCAAATGCCTCTTTTGCTTCCGCCAAACGATCCAATCGCCGAAGTGAGATCCCCAGATTAATTGCCTCCGTATCATCAGGCTCCAGATTAAGAGCCCTTCTATACAACTCCACAGCCCGCTCATCATTCTTTTCCCTAAATGCTTCCCTCGCCGCAATTGCCTGTACCACGGCGTTGCGTATACCTGAATCAGCCAGTTCTTTGCACAACTCCGCAAACTCCTTTTCGCGGTTTTCCTTTTTGGAGTAGCGCGCCAGCAGTTTGGAAGCCCGGTTGTTGTTTGGGTCCAACCTCAAGGCCTTTTGAACGGGTGCAATTGCTTCCGCCGTTCTTCCGGAGTCATCCAGTGCGATGCCATAAATCATCAGGTACGAGACGTTCTCGGGTTCTCCGTTCAAAGCCACCTGAAACTCCCGAAGCGCTTCGGGAAATGAACCCAGTTTCAAATACATCTGCCCCAGGTTGTAATGCGCCGCAGAGTATTCCGGTTTTGCCACCACAGCTTGCTCAAACACCCGGCGTGCCTCTTCCCATTGTTCCCGGCGCATTAAGTGTAGCCCATAGTTGTTCAGTCCCTCTGGATAAGGGGGTTGTATTTTTGCCAACTCGGCATAAACTCCAAATGCTTCTTCCTCGGCCTGAGTCCGTTCCAAAGCCAGCGCCAAATTGAAGAGCGCCTCTGCATAGCTGGCTCGATGCTTCACTGCATTGCGGTAGTAATCAATTGCCTCCTGATCTTTCGCTTCCTCCACCGCAATTTTTCCCAGCATGTACCATCCTTCGGGATGGGCGTTATCAAATTTCACAGTTTGTTGAAAGAAGGAATTTGCCAACTCCAAATTCCCTCCACGATACTCCTCCAAACCCAGATTATACAAAGCCGGTGCAAATTGGGGATTCAACTCCACAGCTTTTCGGAACATCTCTATCGCCGCTGGGCGGTTTCCTGATTCCAACTCCAACAGACCAAGATTCCATGGCACCTGATGATCCGCAGGATCAAGCTTGCCCGCACGCTCATAGGATTTACGCGCTTCAACAGGGTTTCCCATCCGAACATACGCCACTCCAAGATTCAAGTGAGCCTTTTCAAACCCAGGGTTCAGTAGCGTTGCTTCCCGGTAGTGGGTTACGGCAGACTTCCAGTCCTCTTTCTTTGCCGCCAGTAAACCCAAGTTAAAGTGGGCGGTGTAGAACTTTGCCGAACGCGTGGCGGCGAGTGTTTGTTGATAGAAACGCTTTGCCTCCTCATCACGATTTTGGCGCTGAAGCAAAACACCAAGATTATAGGCTGCTTCCGCAAATTGGGGATTGAGCTCCACAGCTTTGCGGTAGGCTTGTTCGGCTGCTGCTGTATCACCCACCGCTGATTCCAACAGCCCTTTGTTGAAGGGAGCCCTGAAGTATTCTGCATCCACAATCAGTGCGCGTTCAAATGCAAGCCGAGCCTCCTCGAGTTCACCCAACTGCCGACGAACAATTCCCAAATCGTTCCAAGCTCCGGCATCTTGTGCGTTCTCTTCCACCAACTCCAGCAACAGCCCTTTGGCATCAACCCAGCGCTCTTCATCCATCGCCAAGGAGGCCGATTGCCTTTTGGGTGAGGCATTTGCCACCACAGCCCGGCTTTCCTTCTCCTCTGTCACCATGGGGGGATTCTGTGCCATGCAATTCCATGTTGCACTCAAAGTAACCCCCAACCCGATACCGAAGAATGCGAACCACTTTCCAATCACGATGGAATCTCCTTCAACGCTCGATTAATCGCTGCTTCAATTCCCACGCGGTTTGCCAATTGAATCGCCAATCCGGGCCGCGCATTCACTTCAATCACCACCGGGCCACGTGTTCGATCTCGAATGATATCCACACCCATGTAACCAAGCGGAACACCCTTGGCGCAGAGCGCCGCAATACGCATACAGTCCTTCAGGCCCACCACCTCGCGGCCAATTAAGTCCTGACCCGAGTCCGGATGGAATTGTATTCTCTTCTCCTTCAAAATGGCATTCGTGGAACGGCACGTTACCAAATCAATACCCAAACCCACGCCACCCTTATGCAAATTGGCGCGTCCCTCGGAGGCAATTGTTGGGAGCCTTGCCATGCAAAGCACGGGAATCCCCTTATAGACAATAATGCGCAAATCCGGGGGCCCAGGGAGTTCGGGGACAATCCAATCCCGATCAGGATTGATCTTCTCCTCCAGTATTACACGGTCCACGGGGCGTGCAGAGGTGAACTCCCCAGCCAGAATACGAGAAACCTGATAGGCAAACTCACGGGGGGTCCAAGGGGCTCCGTGTAGTGGGCAAACCTGATCGGATAACGCCCGCGAAAACAGCGTCACACCACGACCCTGGCAACCTCGGGAGGGTTTCATGACAAATCCATCCCCCCTTTCCACCAATCGGGCAAAGGCCTTGGGGATTTCCCGGTAGGTTGTAATTTCCGCAATACTTTGAGGAACGGGGACACCCACACAATGGAGCGCGTTCTTGGTCCCGATTTTATCGTTTGCCAAATCAATCGCCCCATGGGAGTTCTCCGTCAGAACCAATTCCCGGTTCCGCCGATTCATCCCATACACATTCCGATTAATCCGGTTGAATAAATGTTGTAGCATCGGCTAAACACTTTCCATCGGTAAATCTTTGAATCGTCCGAGTTCCGATAATCTCATCCCCGTCCACGATCCCAATACCAGGTTAATGGCGATGTTTACAAGCAGCAGTTCCGGATAGGCCACCACCAACATCTGCAACGCAGAAATTCCTATCACCAGATAACACGCTGAAGACACTACAAAAGTCACAAGCAAACGTTTTGCGGCTTCCTTCAATCCATCCACCATGATAGTTTGGGTAAACCGCTCACTCGTTAGGGAAAGAATCGCCATGGGGAACAAACTCACCGCTGCCCCTTGCGCAATTCCCATTCGGATGCAAAAAACCGATACCCCCAGAATCGAAAGCACCACCACGGTGATAATAATCGTCAATCGTGGGATATGCAGCAATCGGAGCTTTACCAGCAGAAGATTCACCCCGGTTGCCACCAGTAAAACGGTTGTAAACATGATGGCTCCAAACAGGAACCCCGTTTCCCGAAAAGACACCGCCACCAGTGCAGGCATGAAGGTGCCGAACGGAACAACACCAATCACGTTCCTGAAAAAGGCCACTACAGTTGCACCCACCGGAATCAGAAGAATGATCATAATCAAATCCAGTGAAACACGGTAGTCTTTCATCGTCATCCAAGTTCGAAGAATGTTCAGAGGGTGATCAATGTTGCTCAGCACCGCCTTTTCTCGTGTGCTTAACTGATGCCGGATTTGCCACTTCCAATCGAATCCAATACTTCTGGAACGTGTGAGTACTGCCACATCACCTTTGGCGAGTTCGAGATACTTCTCTGGTATGGAGGCGAAGTAATCATTCGTTGGGCAAAAGGGAATCCATTCATTTTTCACCCAAACCTCCACCCAGGCATGGGTTGTTCGTTTGCGCGATCGCTCCAAAATTAATCCATTCGCTAATCGTGCCGGGATGTTTTTGCTCCGGAGCATTGCAATCATTAACCGAACCTTCCCGTTGCAGGAGGCCTCCCCCAATCGCAGTGCGGTCAAAGCATCCGTCGGCCCCTTGACCTCCAGATATTTGATGTCGCTCAGGCAGTAGTTGTAGATATTTTTGATCGTGGTTGTTAAGTCCGTCCCTTCTGGAGCAAGTTCCAGTGCCTTCGCCACGATAACGGGGTCGTTGGTTTGTGTTTTATCGTCGGCGATAAGATCACTTTCCAAGCGCAGGGTGTACGTTGTTGGAATCTCCTCATCAACCGGAAGCCTGAATTCCTTGGGGGTCGTCTGCGCCAAAAACGAATACACAATCGGAGACGAGCCTGAATAGTTTTCCGCATACCAACGTCCGATGCGACCCGGTGAAATTGTGTACTTGAATTCCTCGGCCGTTTGCTTTTCATGCCGGATGATTTGGCGGTCTGAGCTCACAGGTAACGTTGCTTTGATTTCACAGTTTCGCCCGTTTCCCGTGACATCCATCTGAAGACGGACAAAGTAGCCTTCTTCCTGTTCCAACGAGGCCATGGTATAGCCGAGCACCACCACTTTATAGCCGATCAGAATTGTGGTGATCAGGCAAATCATAAGCGCCAGCATCACCTCCAATTTGCCAAAAGTGGAGATACGGACTTTCTGTGCAGGGGTGCTGGTATTCATTCGGGAATCCTATTGAAAAATCCAGCCCGTCATAAAGGCCCTAAACGGGAGGGAGATATTAATATCGGGTATATCCTGGCCTGCGGATATGGTCAAAGGGGTGGCCCCTGTTGTTGTGGCTGATGCAGGGTAGTAACGATCCACATATTCTGAACCCAACGGAGCATCCGCCCGGACCAGATAGGAACCGACTGGAAGGGGACCCGCCACAAAGAAACCGTTCGCATCTGTTTTGCTGGATTGATCCAATCGCACCAGGGTGGAGGAGGACAATACATCGATATCAATTCCAGAAAGCGGAAGCCCACTCAAATCATCGCGAATCTGACCTCGAATCGTTGCTCCACCGTCCAGTTGAAAATTCCTGTTCAGTGTCCCCGCACCTGCAGCCACAGTGATGGACGATGCCTCGGAAAGGCGCAGCTTGGAGTCGTAGTATTCCACTGCCAAAAACTGTTCCGGAGTGGGGTCGCACCGCAGTTTGTATTGTCCCGGAAGCAAGGGCCCCAGCAGATAACTGCCGTCTGAAGCCGTCACCGTAGTAATGGTGACACGTGATCCATCGGCGGCGTTGTACACATCCAAATCGATGCCTTCCAAGGGGCTTCCTGCCGAAGCCAGGGTCACTGTCCCCTCAATCCATCCCGCAGGAGTCAACTGATAGTTCAATCCGCTGGTGGTTCCTCCGGAAGTGATGGTGATGCTATCAGCCGTCGCTAAATCCAATCGATCGTTGTAGTATTGTACCATGAATCCATCACGGGCACCGGGGTCGGCTCGCATGTGGTAAAATCCAGGCGCCAACGGACCAATCGTATAAGTCCCATCAGCCGCGGAAAGAGTGGTGATGTCCACCCGCTGATCCTGAAGATCATAAACATCCAAGTCGATGTTGGCAATTGGGGCGAGAGTATCCGCTCGGCGAATGGTGCCCGTGGCAAACCCACCCAATGGGAGGGAGAATTCTCTCCCCCCTGTATCCGATCCCGCCACAACTGATACCAATGCAGCTGTGGAAAGACTGTACACATTTGGATAATAGGTTCTTGGGTATCCCTGAGCGAACGTTGGATCCACACGGATTTTATAGGAACCCGGCGGAAGAACCGGAACGGTAAATGTACCATCCACCCGAGTAACGGCATTCACATCCTGCCGCTCTCCGGCCAGGTTGTAGATGTCCAAATCCAATCCTTGCAAGGGCACTCCACTGGTATTGCGTACCACTCCTGAAATGGTTCCCCCATCTGAGATCTGTATATCCCGATTCGTGAGTGAGGAAGCGGAGATCACCAAAGGAACAGCCAACGCCGGAATGGAGGCATCGGGGTAGTATCGGGTTGTTTGAAATTGTCCCGCTGCGGGATTCGGATTCGCTCGGATGATATACCGACCCGGAGGCAAAGCACCTACTGAGTAGGAGCCATCACTTGCGGTAAGTCCGGGATAACCACTCAAAAACTCTCCCGTCTCCGTATAAACGTCGATATCAATTGCGGGGACACCCACCCCATTTTTGAGTACCCGACCTGAAATGTTGTAACCAAGGGTGAGTGTAAAATTGATGTTCGTGAGGTTCTGGTTCGCTGTTACCGTCACAGGAGTAGCGGCGCTGAACAAAAACACATCGGAGTAAAACTCATCGGCAAATCCCAGTGCAAGTGACGAGTCCGCACGAATTCGATACGTCCCCGGTCCGGGAACCGTCATGGTATAATTCCCGTTTGAACCTGAGCGTCCGCTTACCAGGGTAACGGTGTTACCGTTTTCATCGAAGGCATCCAAGTCAACACCCACAATCCCCAATCCTGTGTTGGCGTTCAACACCCTGCCGGAGATTGTTTCTGCCTTGAGCTCTTCAATTGGGCATAGGGCGACAAATAGAGCTAAAAGTCCTAATTTACACCAAGAATGGTTTCTAAAGTTTTCCATCCCAGAATATCTTGTCATGATGCATCCATTCCCAGCGATTTCGTTACTTGGGGGAATCCCGAACACAGGTGAATGAGTAATCAAAAATATCGCCGTTAGTCAAGCTTATTTCCGATGCACAGGCTGAAAAACGATCCCGCTAAGACTATTTACACCAATACAAACGGGGACGGAGATCACCAAATGATCCCCGTCCCCCTGATGATGGAACTGCGGGATCAATCCAGAAACACCAAGGCCTTACCGCGCACTTCTGCGCTTTCCTCGTTCATATGAATCTGGTGCCAACCCTGCAGCGTTATGGTTGCATGGTCCACGTGGCGCACTCTTCCTCGGGCGAACACATCAGCGCCAACACGCCGATATACCCAGGATTTGTCTCTGGCCACTTGACTATTCGGATTCTGAGAGACCGCTTTTTCGTACTCTTCCGGTCTCAGCATTTTTCCCATTCGATTCACCAACATCATGGTCCCCGCCGAACGATAAAGTTCCTCCACCATGTGGGGCTTGCCACCGGGACGGGAGATGGGTTCCCAGGAGCGAATCAACAGCTTGCTGGGCTGGAGATTCTCCACCGGAACAAAGAACCATTCCCCCTGGCGGATAAACGTGGTGTTCTTGCGTCTATTCCGATCCTTGGTGTGGTCATTCCGTTGTAACAAGCGAACCGGTTGGGGTTTCAGGTTTTCCATGGCGTCTTCCACCGTGCGAATGGTGCGGTTGCGGGGCAACCCGGCGGCGAACCAATGGCGCTCATCATGACCGCAAAGAAACTTCTCTTTTTGGTCTGCAGTTGCCACATGCAATAACAGGTGGCGTTGCTTTTGTACAAAGTGTGGAACTGAAAATTCCACTTCTGCATCAGGGCGAAGTGATAATACAAAACGATCTTCCTTCACGTCCAAACTATATTGGCGGTCGGAGTCACGATTCTCGCGCAAACGCATGTTAAGTTCTTCGATTCTCAGTTCGGCGCCCATGCGCTCAAACTGATGAATCACGTTCAATATGCCCATGATTAAATCCTTTGGCAAACAGGTTAAAGGATGCGGGCGGGGCCAATATGACAATCAAGATGCAGGAGGATACAATCAATCCTGCAAAGCCGAACGCCCGTGGTGAACGGGTTTCCCGGCGTTGCAGTTGAAGTTATTCATGATTTAGTGAATAACGAAACCGAAGCAGGGAGCACCGATTGCGGGTTGTGGGTCACTGGGACTGGACGGCATTATGGTACTCCTTCAAAAGATAAGCTTCGTAAATTGAAAGCGAGGGAGGTAAACTTTAGGATGAACCCAAAATGCAAGAGAAAAAGTGAAAAAGAGACAAAATATTCTGCTAACATACATCCACCTCTCTGAGAGGAATTGCCATCACTTGCTGCGAATCTGGGAGTGCTCGGAAAGGTATTCCAACTATTTAGCCTATGCTAAATAATCTTGTAGGTAAGTTCCAACCTATAAACACCGTACCATACAAATCATCTTGCCGTTCTCATCGCGTTCCGCAAGGAATGCACGAAACACCCATTATTTGTCATAGAAGGGACGCACTCATGCTCATCCCCCGTTATTGGTCGGAATCTTGGCA
>JANRMB010000078.1:0-10245 GCA_033761985.1 Candidatus Sumerlaeia bacterium
TGCATCTGGAACGCTTCCTGGGTCGTGGAACACACCGCCTGGAGGCCAAGCGCCTGTAACTCGAAAAACGGTTGGACTCCGCCCGCCAACACCTCAAACGCGTGCAATCACTCGATTATCTGCGCAGCTTGGAAGGTACTATCGGAGCCGACCCGTTGTTCCAAGGGTAACCTGAAACATCTCCCCAACATCTCCATTCGGCCGGACTCTCTTGAAGCGTTCGGCCGAGTTTTTTTGTTCCCGACAAAAGAAACCCTATCTCTTCATTTGCGCACTCCTGTTTCTTGAGCAAACTGTTCCCTAACAAAACCAATTCAATACACCACGGACCCATGAAGCATGGACGGAATGCAGTTTTCTCTGGCGGGGTTGGACTACGCCATCATCCTCCTTTATCTTCTGATCACTTTTGTGATTGGATTTGTGGCCGAACGGTTTGCCTCCAAAGGGGCCGATGCGTTCTTCCTAGGTGGAAACAAACTCCCCTGGTGGGCGCTCGGTGCTTCCGGGATGGCCTCCAACATCGACATTAGCGGCACAGCCGTCTGTGTGGCACTTATTTATGCCATGGGGGTGAAGGGGTTCTTCATCGAAATCCGTGGGGGGATTGTTCTGGTGATGGCCGTGCTGTTGGCCTACATGGGGAAATGGAATCGCCGCAGTGCGGTAATGACCCGTGCAGAGTGGATGATTTTCCGCTTTGGAAATGGCACCGGGGGCAAGCTGGCCCGTTTAGCAAGTGCGCTGTCGGAAATCCTTTTCGCCATCTGGGTGACCGCCTATTTCACCATAGGGCTGCAACTCTTCATCGCGCCGCTTCATCCGTTTGGTTCCGAGTATGATTTCACTATTGCGGCAATGATTGTTGCCAGCGTGGGGCTTTACTCCATGGTGGGAGGATTTGCGGGAGTTGTTTGGACGGATGTTTTCCAGGGGGGATTGATTCTTCTGGGTGTTGCTTATATGACGAGCCTTGTAGTACTTGGTGATCCACTTCCAGCGACTTTCCTGATCTCTGCTCCCTCGACTGAAGGGTATACATCCGTCACCACTTCTTTTTCAGAATGGACGCAGCTCTGGCCCCGATGGGAGGAAGACTTTCCTGGGAATTACTCCTCCAACAACTTCCTTCAATGGACGATTGGGATACTTCTCTTCCGTACTCTGATTGACGGAATGTCTGGCTCTGGCGGGTACATGATTCAGCGATTCCTAGCCGCGAAAAACGAACGGGAAGCCGGTTTGGTATCGTTATTTTGGACGGTGCTGTTGATGTTCCGCTGGCCGATGGTTGCGGCCATCGCGATTCTGGGAATTCAGTTGGGAATCAAGGAAGGTGCCCCCATACAAAACCCGGAACAGGTTCTACCCATTGTGCTGGAACGAATGCTCCCCGTGGGAATGAAGGGGATGATGATTGCTGCTTTTCTTGCGGCGTTCATGAGTACGTTGAGTTCCGCGTTGAACTCCTGCGCAGCCTATTGGTCGCGGGATATCTTTATGGGATTCATTTGGAAAAACAAAGAAGACACGAAGATGGAACTCCTTCAGGGGCGATTGGCCACGGCATTCTTCGTTGTTGCGGGCTTGGCAATGAGTACTCAGTTCGATAAAATTGATGCGTTCTGGGGTTGGCTGACTACTGCATTGGTTGGTGGGTTGGCTGTCCCTCTGTTCCTTCGTTGGTATTGGTGGAGACTGAATGGAGAAGGATTCGCCATCGGTACAATTATTGGCAATGTGGTGGCTCTTGTTTTCCTAGGATTGAGTATTGCCGGGATCGATCAGTTAGGTGGACTGGATATCAAGGACGACTTGAACAAATTTCTGATCATCGCTGGTTTTGCTTTTGTGGGTTGTGTGGTGGGAGCGTATCTTTATTCCCCCACGCGGCATGAAGTGCTCGAAAATTTTTATCGGGTCACCAGACCCTTCGGATTTTGGGGTGGTGCCACAAAAGGCATTTCTGCATCTGAACAGAAGGAGTTGAAAAAAGAACACACGATGGAAATCATCTCCATGTGCCTCGCCCTTCCGTGGCAATTAGTGCTCTTCCTGTTTCCGATGATGCTGGTATTGCGCGTATGGAATGCTGCTTTGGTGCTTGGGATTGTGCTCGCGCTGCTGAGCGTGGGGCTCTACTTCACGTGGTATCTGCGGCTCTCCACAGAACTCACGACTCCGAAGCCAAAGTTGGTGGAGTGACGATTAGGTTAGGGATTGGGTTTTGGAGCAAAAGCCTGGGCCACAAAGAATCCCAACCCGATCCAAATGAACCCAAAACTGATCCATTCGTGAAGGCTGAACGGCTCACCAAAAACAACGATGGCACAGACGAAGTGTAGCGTGGGAGTGATGAATTGAAGAAAGCCCATCATGGAATAGGGTATTCGGAGAGCCCCGAAGTTGAAGAGAAAAAGAGGGACAGTGGTGAGAAGACCCGTCCCCAAAAGCAACGCGACTTCTATGGATGTACCGGTGGAAAGTCCAAGCCCCGCCACTTGATGGCGATACATTAAATACCCCAACGCCAGAGGACTCACCAAGGCTGTTTCCACCGCAAGCCCCAACAACGGCGTAATTCCCGAGCGTTTCCGAACCAACCCGTACATGCCGAAACTAAAGGCCAGCACCAGGGAGATCCAAGGAATTTGAAACTTCTGAATAATCATCCATCCCACACCGAGCGCCGCAAAAGCCAACGCCCAGCGATGAAGGTATTTCAGCCTTTCGCCAAGTAAAACAACTCCCAGCGCCACATTAACAAACGGGTTGATATAGTACCCGAGGCTTGCAGATTTGGTTTGTTGTATCCCGATCGCATAAATGAACAAACCCCAATTGAGGGTGATCATGAGGGTGCTGATTAGTAACGCCCCGAGCATCGCCTTATTCCGGAAACAGCGAAGGAATTCCTTCCACTGTCCCCAGAAGAGAATCAAACCCACCAGCAAAATGAAGCTGAAGAAAATCCGATAGGCGAGTACTTCGAGATCATCGATAGCATCAAGAGCCTTGAAGTAGAGCGGAAACAATCCCCAGATACAATAGCCGAGAATACCGGCAGTGAGGCCGTGTTTTATTTGGAGTGGAGTATAGGTGGTTTCCCGCGAGAGCGGGGAACCAGGCAGGTTTGAGCTCAGTTGAGTTGCTCACCTCGGGCGAGTTTTTCCAACAGGTCCATGCGCTGCAGGTGGAGTTCCTTGCGAGCGGTTTCCAGGATTCCTTCGGAACGGAAGCGGCGCAGAACATGGGTGACCATTTCCCGACTGCTTCCCACAAGGTTTGCCAGATCACGGTGGGAGAGGGGAAGGGCAAACATGCGCCCACCACGGCCATCATCCTGACCAATTTGCCGATTCAACTGAAGAAGTGTTATGGCGAGGCGCTCTTCGATGGGTTTCATCAAAAGATCGGCCATTCGCACCTGAAGTTTCTCGATCCGCCGGAATGCCGCTTTGGTAATCTCGAACGCAATGTTCGGGTGCTTGCCCATGAGTCGTTCAAAGTCTGTATGGGTGATGATACACAAACACACGGATGTTACGGTGCGGGCGATTTCCTCGTATTGTTCAATCCCTGAAGTGGGAAAGGCCCCAAATAAATCTCCAGGGCCGAGAATCATGACGGTGCTTTCACGCCCCGTTTTATCATGGTAATCCAATTTGATGTGTCCACGCTTGATGACCCAGAAGCACTTTTCGCCCAAGTGGCTGGGGGGAAGCGTCACGGGTTCATCAGGGCCAAGGGAAAGCATCTGCGTCATGTTGAACACAGATTCCAAGTCCTGATCCTCCAGCGCCCGGAAAAGGGGACATTGCTGCAGGTGCCAAAGCTCCATGGATTTCTTGTTGATGTGATCAATGAGGGACATGGTCTTTTTTCTTTCTGCAGGGGGAGTGGGGTAAAGTGAGCTGAACCTAGGTAAGGGGATCAGCCGATTCATCCAGATGTTGTGCGAGTGTCATGAATTCAATGTGCACCCGAAAGTAGAGGGATTGGCCACGGAACGTTCCAATTTGTTCCTCAGGGTTGTTGATTTCTGCCAACCAGTTGTTCAGGCTTTGATAGGTTTGGTCGCGGAAAAGTGATTCGTTGGTAACTCCGGGAATAAACGGGACGTCTGGTTGCCAGGAGAGAATTTTGTAACCGGTCTCGGATTTAGAGAGCCGGGAGTAACTATCATCCCCAAAGGTTAACCAAAGCTCGGCAAGGAAGGGGAGCAGACTGTGAAGCAAGGCTTGAGCAATCACGGAGGGGATTCGTGATTTACGCCATGCGGGTTTACCCTCAAAAGAAACAAAATCAGGAGTAGGTAAAACGTTCATTTTTTCAACGGTTTGACCTTAACATTTTGTACCGAATTCAATTGGACAATACCGCCGAACGTTTTTCGTGCAATAGGGAACTCCCAACGGAATAAGGCACTTGGATTGCGCTTTGATAAAACAGGTAGTTCTTCACACCGAATTTGTGTCGTTATGATACGAATTTTGTCAAATCTTCATGTCCATCAGGAAATTTTATGAGCAAGCGCGATTATTACGAGATTCTTGAGGTTTCCCGGACGGCGACTCCTGAGGAAATTAAGAAGGCGTACCGTAAAGTGGCGGTTAAATATCACCCCGACAAGAATCCCGATAACCCCGCCGCAGCTGAAGAAAAATTCAAGGAAGCCGCTGAAGCCTATGAAGTGCTCAGCGATGAGCAAAAGCGCGCCCGCTACGATAAATACGGTCATGAAGGCGTTGCCAGCCAGTTTAGCCAGGGGGGCTTTCAATGGAGTGATTTCTCCCACGCTGGCGAAATGGACGATGTGTTTGGGAATATCTTCAACGCCTTTTTTGGTGGTGGCGGAGGACAATCTCAACGCCAACCAAAAGGTCGGGATATTCGCGTTCGTTACCCCATCACCTTGGAGGAAGCCTTCAAAGGCGTTCAAACCAAGATCTCCTTCGAGCGCCGGGAACTATGCGATACCTGTAATGGCACCGGGGCAAAGGCCGGAACAAAACCCAAGATGTGCCCGAACTGCGGTGGCTCAGGCGTGGAACGCCTTGCACGCGGGTTCTTCGCGGTACAAAGCACCTGCAGGTATTGCAATGGCCAAGGAGTTATCATTGAAGCACCCTGTACCACCTGTAATGGAAGCGGGTTCAAAAAGAAGAAGGTGGAAGTCCCCTTTGAAATCCCTGCTGGTGTGGATAACGGCATGAGCCTGCGCATCCGGGGCGAGGGCGAGCCCCTTCCCGGAAACACCAGCACCAACCTCCGCGGTGATTTGTACATCAATTTTGAACTCAAGGAACACGAGCGCTTTACCCGTGAAGGGAATGATCTGTATTTGGAGCAACCCATCAGCTTCACCCAGGCGGGGCTTGGTTCAGAGATTCCCCTGCAAACTCTCCACGGCGAAAAAACGTTACCACTTCCGCCGGGTACTCAATCGCATCAGGTCTTCCGGATGAAGGGCTTCGGCATGCCCACCGGGCAGAGTGGTTTTGGCGATCTGTTTGTGCGCACCATCGTGGTGACACCAAAAAAACTGAGCGACAAACAAAAGGAATTGCTCAAGGAATTTGCCAAGCTCAGCAATGAAGACTTGAAACAATACAAGAAGAAGAGTTTCTTCGACAAAATTCGCGAGACCATCGAAGACGTGGTCGGCTGATCGTATCACCCAAGGAGAATCACCCATGCCCACCGTGGACATCGTCAACAAACTGGATTTGCAGGCAGTGGACAACGCCATCAACTCCGTAAAGCGCCGCATTGAAACCCGCTATGACTTCCGGGGCGTGGAAACGGAAGTGGAGCTAAACAAAAAAGATAAGACGCTCAAACTCGTCGTGGCGGATTCCATGAAGCTGCGCGCCATAAAAGAACTCATCACCGAGTGCCTGATTGAACAAAAAGTATCCCCCAAGATTGTGGATATCGGTACTGAGGAAGCCGCCTCACTGGGAGCCATCCGCATCAACTGCAAACTCCGTGAAGGGATTGAGCAGGACAGCGCCAAAAAAGTGGTAAAGATGATTAAGGATTCCGGCCTCAAGGTGAAGGCATCCATCCAAGGGGATCAAGTTCGCGTGGAAGGTAAGCAAATCGATGATTTGCAGGCCGTCATGAAGATGCTTCGCGAAGCCGATCTTGAGTTTCCGGTCAACTTCGACAACATGAAGCGTTGATGACGAATCAAGGGAGAAATCCGAATCGGGGATTGATCCTGTGGTGGATCGGATTTAGGTCTTCCCTTACTTACTATTTTGAGCAAAGGCACAACGGATGAATGTGGCGATTATCATGGCCGGGGGAAGCGGAGAGCGGTTCTGGCCTCTGAGTAGGAGAACCTTTCCGAAGCAGCTCCTTCGGATTACGCAGGCAGATGAGTCCATGCTGCAGGAAGCCGTAAGCCGGGCGATTCCCTTCTTCACCACCGAAAACATCTACATCGCCACCACGGAACCCCTCCGCGATGCAATCATCGCCGGGGAACCACGCATCGCTCCGAAGCGGGTTTTTGCCGAGCCCGATAAACGCAATACTCTCGGCTGCCTTGTTTGGGCCGCTTGCCAGCTTCGGGCTCAATTCCCGAACGAGTCCAACATCACCATGGCGGTGCTGACGGCGGATCACCAAATCGGGGAACGCGGAAAATTTCTTCAGTGTGTAAGCCGTTGCCTGGCACTTGCGAAAGATCGCCAAGCAATTGTCACACTCGGTGCTCCACCCACGCGGCCTGATACCGGGTTCGGTTACATCGAACTGGATCGCCCGCAAGGAGTGAATGGAAATGGCAACGGGGATCCCTTAGCCTATGTGGTGAAAAAGTTCCGCGAAAAACCCAACGCGGAAACAGCCCAAAGCTTTCTGGAATCCGGGAACTTTCTGTGGAATTGCGGGATGTTCTTTTGGACGTTGGAGACTTTCTTCAACGAGTTGGAACGCCACCAACCCGAAGCATGGCGTGCCGCTGAAAAATTGATTTTGGCCCTGAAGAATAATCGGCAAGAGCATGCGGTGGAATGCTTCCGGCAGTTGCCGAACATCAGCATTGATTACGCACTGATGGAAAAATCCGACCGCGTTTGCTGTGTCCCCGCGACGTTCCCCTGGGATGATGTTGGTTGCTTCGACTCCTTCTATCGCTACCGTTTGGCTGATGCCAAAGGGAACGTGGTGGAGGGGAATGTGTTGCAACACAATACCGAAAACTGCGTGGTACTGAACCAAACCAACGGGGGGCGCCAAGTGCTCGCGATGGTAGGCGTGAAGGATTTGGTGGTAGTCAGCACCGATGACGGTTTGCTGATAGTTCATCGCGATCAGGTTCAGGATGTGAAACGAATCGTGGAAGAGCTCAAAAAGCAAAACGCCCCGCAGTTGTAGTCTCTGCAGGGCGTTGTTGGGTTTGTTGGAAAGCCCGTGGGGATTATTCGAAGACCCAGAAATCCTCCACTCGGGTATTGGCGGCGTTTTGAATTTGGAAGCTCCACAATTGCTGTGTCCCCAATGAGGCATCCGTCCAAGACGTAAGTTGGATGGATTGCCCCGCTGCAGAAGCAGGGACGCGTAGCTGAAACTGCGTGGCTCCTCCGGGGAGAACGGTGGGCGCTGGCTCTTGGCTAATTGTTGCCCCTTGTGCATTTCCTACAAAGTGAAGTTGACCGATATTCAACGGACCGGTTCCGGGGTTTGAAATTTCCACGGTGCGGAAAACTTCTGTGTCCCCGTTGGGAATCAGGATGATTCCTTCGGTTTCTCCAGTAGTGCCGGGAAGTTGTTGGTCTGCAAACTGGGGAGCGGCAGCGTTCGAACCATCGAGCGTTAACAGGTAGGCTTGGATTTGATTGAGTTCCTGTGTGGTAAAATTACGAACGTGGGCTGAAGCAGCAACCAAATCCGCAGGGGTGGTGAACAACACATCATCGATCTTCAAATCGCCCCCTGTGTTGTTGCGCAAAAGTTGTATGTTATTGTTTCCAGCTTGGTAGGTGATTGTAGCCCTTACGGTGCGCCACTCGTTGGGCATCCAGCCGGGGTTGTTGGGTGTTTGGGTAAAGGTGATGGGTTGATCCACACCATTTACCCGGAGCGTGGCATTCGTGGGACCATAGGCGGAGTGATAGCGGAATTCCATGGCACCAACTCCCGCCAAGGTGCTGGAGATTTCAAAAACTGGGCTGGTGAGTTGATCCACTTGCATGAAGGTTGCGTTGTGCCATTCCTTCAACGCCAGCCAACCGACGTTATCCGGATAGGCACCATTACGAGTTGTGATTGTTTCCGCTTGTACGAGTGTCCCTCCCGCTTCCGTGAAGACTTCAGCCAAGGTGGCGGCGGAACCATCGTGGAAGTAGGGTGCGGAATCATGCAGACCAAGAAGCGTGGGAGTGTCGATTCCCGTGAGTGCCCCAGCGAGCCGATTCCCGGAGGATGCCTTCAGTGTCCCCACATTGTGCATCTGGCGATCCGTGTAATCCGCTGTGGGGGTGTGGCAACTGGCGCAGTTATGGGATTGGAAGAGGCTTTGGCCAGCCAAGGCGTCTGCCGAGAGAGTGCCGTTTGCCAAACGCTGAGGACTGCGTGGGAGCGATGCTGTCCCCAGAGAGGTTACATAAGCCGCCAGTGCATCCAAATCTGTGCTAAGGCCAGCTTTGGGAGACCCGAGTGTTTGCTGCACGCTGGCGAATTCGGTATCGGAGAGGAAGCCTTCACCCCCGAAATCATTCCGAATATCATTTTCAAAGTCTTGAATCTCATCAAAGTTCCCACTCCAATGCACCAGACCATGGAACGTGCCCGAACGCCCCCGGAGGTCGGTTGTATTTCGGAATCCCTCACCCCGATTGGTGAAGTCCCAGGTACGACCATCGTGACCGCCCCCCACGTGGCAGGTGGCGCAACTGATGTACCCTTCAGGACTCATCCGGGGATCTGATGCGTGATAGAAGAGTTGCTTACCCAACAACACTTCGGGGTGAAGCCGTTCGAGTTCCACCAGAGGGACAGTGGAAGAGCTCACTCCCCCGCCATTCAAAAGGTAATCATTCGCCTCCAGAACAGTAAGGTCACGCGAAAGAAAATTATGAACGAAGAGTTCGTTGCTATTAGGATTTAGAAGAATCCCCTGAGGCGCCGAGCCGGTTTGCCAGCGGGTGCGGATTGTTCCAGAAGCATTCGGACTCAGGAAATCCAACACGTCAATCACCGCAACCTGATTATTCCCTTGAAGGGTGATGAAGGCGTAGTCCGCAAGGGCGGAAAATTCCACGGATTGCGGAGAATCACTGTTATCGAGATCGAGTCGACGCCCCACATCTTCACGGTTCTGAGTCAGATCAATTAACATCAGCAACGCCCGAACGGTGTTATCCTGACCGAGTGGAGTGGAGGCTTGTGTAAACGTTCCGCGGATGGTGTTGTCTTTTTTCCCAACCAGCCAAGCGTAATCACCGTTGGGGGAAATCCGAATCCCCGCCAAATAATTGGGAACACCCCGCCCTGAAGCACTCCCATCCACAGAGCGATCACGCTCCAAATTGATGGTTCGAGTGAGCGACATGGAACCGGAAAGATTCACATCATAGACAGAACCGGAATGGGGTCCGGAGATGAAGCGGGTAACAAGAGCCCGATTTCCATTTGCAGTAATCGCCAAAGCACGTGGAGAAGCGCCCACTGAAAGTGACCCTGTTTCCAAACGTGTGGCAGCGTTGAAACGCTTCAGTGTCCCCTTTGCCTCCATGGTGACATAGAGAAGCGAGCCATCGGGCGAGGGAGCAATTCCAGCAGGTGCACTTCCATAATCCAGTGAAATTCGTTGAACCAACGTCCCATCTGCTGGATTGAGAATATCCAAAGTATCTTGATCTTTGCAGGCAACCCAGAGGTTTCCCGTGCCATCCACAGCGATGGAAACTGGGTGTTTGGCAACCGAAGCTTCCCATAGTTTGGCGTTAGTGGTGGAGTTGATCGCAGTGACGGTATCGTTGTCGGGGTTAACAACAAAGAGACTTCCGCCCCACTGGGTGATTTGATTGCTTGCCGTGGAACCGGGTGAGGAGGGGGGCGCTGCCACGGTGACGCTGATACTCCGCGCAGAAAGAGCCCCGAGGTTATCACGAACCTGCACCGTCACCTGATAATGGCCCGCTTCAGTATAGGTGTGGGGAAGAGAGGTGGAAGTCACCCAACCGCTGTTGGGGGAACCATCGCCGTAATCCACTCGATATTCAATCGGAT
>JANRMB010000079.1:0-7353 GCA_033761985.1 Candidatus Sumerlaeia bacterium
CATGATTGAAGAATCCACCTCCCTCCAGGAACAGGAAACCATCCGTTCCATCGTTCGCCAAGGCTACGGCGCCGTTGCTGAAGCGGAGGAAACCACCTCCTGCGGCCCCACCTGCTGCGGTGGCCAAGTGAGCAACGCCGAAGCACTTGCCCATTCCGTGGGCTACAGCCAGCAGGAACTCGAACAACTCCCCCAGGGGGCCAACATGGGCCTGAGCTGCGGAAACCCCACGGCGCTGGCGGCCCTGCGCGCCGGTGAAACCGTTCTCGATCTCGGCAGCGGCGGCGGATTCGATGTCTTCATCGCCGGCAAAAAAGTGGGCCCCACCGGCCACGTCATCGGGGTGGACATGACCCCCCAAATGCTTGCCAAGGCCCGCAAAAATCAACTCGCCTACACCGAACGCACCGGGCTGAACAACGTGGAATTCCGCTTGGGCGAAATCGAACACCTCCCCGTCGCCAACGGCACCGTGGACGTTGTCATCAGCAACTGCGTCATCAACCTTTCCCCTCAGAAAAAACAGGTGTACTCGGAAATCGCCCGCGTCCTCGTTCCCGGGGGGCGCATCGCCATTTCGGACATCGTTCTCAAGCGCCCGCTCCCCAAGGAAATCCGTTCCGATGCCGAAGCCCTCGTCGGTTGCGTCGCCGGGGCGTTGCTCATCAGCCAGTTGGAGGCAATTCTTCACAACGCCGGCCTGGTGGACATTGATATGGAAGAAAAGCCCGGCTACATTCAAGCTATGGAAGAAAGCAAAGACCACATCGCCAAACGCGTGATGCAACTCCTTCCCCCGGGCGAAACCATGAGTGACTACATTGCGAGCATGAACATCACCGCGCGCAAACCCGCCGCCCGTGGGTGCTGTGGATAACCCGCCGCCTATGACTCCCCGACTTCGTGATGCCCTGCTCGGGGAATTCCTCGGTACCTTTCTCCTCGTCCTCTTCGGATGCGGAAGCGTTGCGGTGGCCGTTCTGTTTGGCGGCCACCAATCGCTGTTTCAGGTCGCCATTGTTTGGGGCATCGGCGTGGCGCTCGCCATTTACTGCACCCGGCACCTCTCCGGAGCCCACCTGAACCCCGCCGTCACCATGGGATTGGCGAGCGGGGGAATGTTTCCCCTGAGCCGGGTTCCGCTCTACATCGCGGTACAATTTGCCGGGGCGTGTTGCGCCGCCGGTGCCCTTTACGGGCTGTTCAACCCAAGCATCGAGGCCTTTGAAGCTGCTCACCGTATTGTGCGCGGCACCCCGGAATCGATCCGAACCGCCCAGATGTTCGGCGAGTTCTACCCCAACCCCGGAGCCGGACCCCACGCCGTGGTGAGCCAGGCTCTTGCCTTCAGCGCGGAGGCCTTCGGTACCTTCCTGCTGATGCTGGGGATTCTCTTCCTCACCGATTCCCGCAATCAGGGCTTCCCGGGGAAGGAATTCACCCCCGTGATGATCGGTTTGTTGGTAACGAGTATCATCTGCCTGATTGCTCCGCTCACCCAGGCGGGCTTGAACCCTGCGCGGGACTTGGCCCCCCGTCTTGTGGCCGCCGCCGCCGGTTGGGGAGACGCCGCCTTCCCCCGCGATCCCGGAAGTTTTTTGACTGTTTACGTCATGGCGCCAATCTTCGGCAGCATCGTTGCCATGCGGTTGTACAAGGTGTTGAATCCGTTTCAGGAATAGCGGGCGAAGACGGGCCTTTTCAGTCCCGGCGCCTCCTCTGAAATAAAACCTTCCCACCCCTTAGGGGGGAGAGGGCTCGCATCATCCTTGACCCTAACACGCTGCCCTTCAACGCTTCAACCCACACTTACCAGTGTCCCTCACAGGCGGTTTCCCCACATGGCCATCCACGTTGCTCTCCATCACAAAACCGAGTATCACTACGACCGCGACGTCTCTCTTTCTCCGCATATCATCCGCCTCCGCCCCGCTCCCCATACGCGCACGCCGATTCTTGGCTATTCCCTCAAGGTGCAACCCGGCGAGCAATTCCTCAATTGGCAGCAGGACCCCCAGAGCAACTGGCAGGCACGGTTGGTGTTCCCCAACAAAACTCGCAAACTCGTTGTCGAAGTTGATCTCATCGCCGAAATGACGGTCATCAACCCCTTCGACTTCTTCCTCGAGGACGCCGCCAAGGAATTCCCCTTCAACTACGATGCTTCCCTTTCCGAAGAGCTGGCCCCCTTCCGCAAGCTTGGCCCACTCAGCCCCAAGTTTTACCAACGCCTTGCCAAAATCAGCCGCAAGCCCCGCAAAACCATGGACTTCCTTGTGGACCTGAACCGCGAGCTCAATGAGGAGGTCAAGTACCTCATCCGCCTCGAACCAGGCGTTCAAACCCCCGAGGAAACCCTCACCAAATGCAGTGGCTCCTGCCGCGATAGCGCCTGGCTTCAGGTGCAGCTCCTTCGCCATCTGGGTTTTGCCGCCCGGTTTGTTTCCGGCTACCTGATTCAACTTACCGCCGACGTCAAAGCCCTCGATGGCCCCAGCGGCCCCGAGCAGGACTTTACCGATCTCCACGCCTGGACGGAAGTCTATCTCCCCGGTGCCGGCTGGATCGGCCTCGACCCCACCTCGGGTCTGCTCACCGGTGAGGGACACATCCCCCTCGCCGCCACTCCGGAGCCCCAGAGCGCCGCCCCCATCTCCGGCGCCGTGGATGAATGCGAGTGCGAGTTCAAGTTCGATATGAAGGTGACCCGCATCCACGAGGATCCCCGCGTTACCAAGCCCTACACCGAAGACCAATGGAAGCGCATTGAGTCGCTCGGCCATGAGGTGGATGCGCGCCTCCGCCGTCAGGGTCTGACTCTCACCATGGGGGGAGAACCCACGTTTGTGAGCATCGACGACATGGAGGGAGCCGAGTGGAACACCGCCGCCGTGGGCCCCACCAAACGCCGTTTGGCCGGGGAACTCGTGCTCCGCCTCCGCAACCGCTTCACCAACGGCGGGCTCCTTCACTATGGACTCGGCAAATGGTATCCCGGCGAACAACTCCCCCGTTGGGCCATGAGCTGCTACTGGCGGAAAGACGGCGAACCCATTTGGCATAACGACGACCTCATTGCCCGCGACAACACCCCCTACGGCCACGACGCCGAACTCGCCGAACGCTTCATCACCACGTTTGCAGAAAATCTCGGCGTTCAAACCAAGCACTGCCAACCCGCCTATGAGGATGTGTACTACTACCTCTGGCGCGAGCATAAGCTCTCCATCAACGTGGACCCCTTCAAGTCCAAGCTCGAGGATCAGGAGGAGCGCGCCCGCCTTTACCGTGTTTACTCGCAGGGGCTCTCCGCCGTTGTGGGCTACATGATTCCCCTCATGAAGGGGCTCTACGGCTTCGATGGCCCGTGGCGCTCTGGGGAATGGGTCTTCCGCGAAGGCCGCATTCACCTCATCCCCGGCGATTCCCCCATGGGCTTGCGCCTTCCGCTCAACAGCCTTCCCTGGGTTTCCCCCGAACAACGCCTACTGATGGAGGAATACGACCCCACAGCCCCCCGAGGACCGCTCCCCACCTACGGTAAAACCAGCACCATGGGAACGGTGATCGGCACCATCGGTTCGCTGCTTTCCCCCACGGGAAGCCCCCAGCAATTCTACGCCGCTTCCGCCTTTGGGGAAGGTCGCCGCTACGACCCCACCAGCACGGCGGCCTACGTCTTCGAGCAAATCCTCCCCGATGATCTCGACCCCACCATCCGCACCGCGCTCTGCGTGGAACCCCGCGAAGGAATGCTCCACGTCTTCATGCCCCCCGTTCGCCTGGTGGATCACTACCTCGAACTCATCAGCGTGCTGGAAGCCACAGCGGAACAACTCGGCGTCCCCATCCGCATCGAAGGCTATCTCCCCCCGTTCGATTCCCGCATCAACCACTTCAAAGTCACTCCCGACCCCGGCGTGATTGAGGTGAACATTCAACCGGCGGAAAGCTGGGAGGAACTGGTGGAGATCACCACCGGCCTCTACGAGGACGCCTTCCATTCCCGCCTGGGGACGGAGAAGTTCATGCTGGACGGTCGCCACAGCGGCACCGGCGGCGGCAACCACATCGTCATCGGCGGTCCTTCGCCCCTGCAAAGCCCCCTTCTGCAACGCCCCGATTTGTTGCGCAGCCTCGTGGGGTATTGGATCAACCACCCCTCCCTCTCCTACATGTTCTCCGGGTTGTTCATCGGCCCCACCAGCCAGGCCCCCCGCGTGGATGAAGCCCGCCACGATTCGCTCTACGAACTCGGCATCGCCTTCGAGCAAATCAAACCCGGCATGAACACCCCGCCTTGGTTGGTCGATCGCGTTCTGCGGGATATCCTCACAGACTTGACCGGCAACACCCACCGCTCGGAGTTCTGTATCGATAAACTCTATTCCCCGGATTCCGCCACCGGGCGCCTCGGATTGCTGGAACTCCGCGCCTACGAAATGCCCCCCCACGCCCGCATGAGCCTAACCCAGGCGCTGCTGCTCCGTGCCCTCATCGCCCGATTCACCGAACGCCCCTACGAGCAACCCCTCGTGGCCTGGGGCTCCACCCTGCACGATCGCTTCATGCTGCCGCACTTCATCTGGCAGGATTTTACCGACGTCCTTCGCGAAACTTCCCAGGCGGGAATCCACCTCGACCCCGCATGGTTCCTTCCCCACTGGGAATTCCGCTGCCCCAGCTACGGCAGCGTTACCTATGAAGGGGTGAACATGGAACTGCGTCAAGCGCTGGAACCATGGGATGTTCTCGGCGAGGAAGCCGCCCAGGGTGGCACCGCCCGCTACGTGGACTCCAGCGTGGAACGGTTGGAAGTCAAAGCCCGAGGCATGATCAACCCCCGGCACATCCTCACCTGCAATGGCCGCCGTGTTCCCCTGCACCCCACCGGCACCCAGGGAGAATTCGTGGCGGGCATCCGCTTCCGGGCGTGGCAACCACCCCGCTGCCTTCACCCCACCATTGGCGTACACGCGCCGCTCGTATTCGATCTCTACGACAAATGGAGCGAACGCGCCGTGGGGGGCTTCACCTACCACGTATCCCACCCCGGCGGCCTAAGCTACGGTCAATTCCCGGTGAACAGCAACGAGGCCGAATCGCGCCGGTTCTCACGGTTCTTCAAGTTCGGCCACACGCCGTCGGAATACCGCCCCGGAACAGAACGCGTAAACCCCGACTTCCCCCTGACGCTGGATTTGCGGCGGGGGTAAAGGGCGGGGAGAAAGAGGGGATTTTCTTTCGGAGCGCCACCCTCCGTGGTGGCGAGCAACCAATTGCGGATGGGGCAGCTAAAGGTCCTATAGGACCTATTTTATACTTGATGCCATTGCTTGCCTGCGTCCGGGGATCTTCAAAAAACCGGATTAGGCTTGCAAAAGAACCGATTCAGGCGTTTTTGGAGAAAATTTCTCGCCAGAACCGCTCATCATGATCATTCAGTTTACTTTGGAAAATTTCAAATCCTTCCGCCATGCTGCTACCTTTAGCATGCAACCGGTGGAACGCCTGCGAGAACACCCCGAAAACATCGCCCAAGTGGGGAAGCACAAGCTTCTGCGCACCGCGGCGATTTATGGCGCAAACGCCAGTGGCAAATCCAATTTGCTGAAAGGGATGATGGGGATGATTGGGTTTATCCTGAAGTCATTTCCTAATCAAAACAACGAGACATTCGTAGAACCGTTTCTACTATCGAAAGAAACGACTTCAAAACCTACTTTATGCGAATTAGTTTTCTTTGTTGAGGACGTGACGTATCGATATGGATTTACCGCGACAAAAGATCGAATACATACGGAATGGCTTTATCGAACAAAGTTGAAAGAAAAAGTACTTTTCACCCGAGATGAGAATTCCATTCAATGCTCCGATGAATTTCATGAAGGAAAACCGTTTGTAAAAACAATTGAAAATAATAGTTTGTTTCTTTCTCTTCTCATCCACCTGAAAGGCGAACACAGCCGAAAAATAGCTGATTACCTCAATGCAATTGGTCGTTCAAACGGAAAACTTTATGTCAACAACGATGGTATATACTTTACAGAAGACAAAAACTTGTTTCAGAAAACAAAACAAATGCTTTCAAAATTTGATGTCGGAATTCAAGATATTCAATTTGTGAAGGATGAAAATAAATCCATAGATCTGCGTTTTGTTCATCTTCAAAGTGGAAACGCAAAAGAATCAAATGTTCTTTTCAAAATAGATCAAGTTTCTGATGGGACTCTTCAACTATTTCAAATCATTCCATCCCTTCAGATTGCGATGGAATGCGGTTCACCCCTCATTTTTGACGAGTTGGATCTTAGCCTTCACCCATTCATCACGAATGCTATTGTAAATTTATTCAATAGCGCGGAGAGTAATCCGAAGAATGCACAATTGATTTTCTCCGCACACGATACCGGCCCGCTTTCCCACGCTAATCTTCGGCGAGACCAAATTTGGTTCACCGAAAAAAATTTGCGCCAAGAATCAGTATTGTATTCTTTAGTCGAATTTAAGGATGGGAAAGTGCGTTCAGATGGAAATTATGAAAAGCAGTACTTGGAGGGGCGCTACGGGGCGATTCCGAATCTTTCAATGCTCGATGAATTGGAAGAGGAAATTTCCAAGGCGAACCCCGTATCATGAAAAATAAGCATAAACAACTCGGTAGAGAACGTTTTCAAAGGAAAATTGATACAGATCTTTCGAAAAGAATTTACATACTAATTGTAGCGGGAGGTGAAAAAACAGAGGTAAACTACCTTAGGGATATGAAAATAGATTTAGAACTTTCATCCACAATTGTGAAAATTGAAAGCTCAAGCAGGGACCCATTATCAATTCTTAAGAAAGCGATTGAACTTCGTAACAAAAAATATGATTTCCGTATTCCCTACGATCACACTTGGATTGTTTTTGATAAAGATGACTTTACAAGTTTCGATCAAACAATCAATCGAGCAAACTCTGAAAATATCCGATGCGCTTGGAGTAACGAATGTTTTGAGCTTTGGTATCTTCTTCACTATGATTATGTAAATACTACAACTCCTCGTGGTGACTTTGCTGAAAAGATAACAGAAAATATTGGTAAACCTTATAGAAAAAATTCCACTGAGATGTACGAGCTTCTCAAACCGCATTATCGAAATGCTGTGAAAAATGCGGTACGCCTTAGGCTGGACCTAAAAAACCATGACAAAACCCCTTCACAACAAAACCCATGTACGACGGTTGATAAACTTACTGAGTTCCTTTACTGCCTTTCTCGAAAATAAGCTTCGCCAATCCACGCACCCCACCTACCCTTGACACATCGCCCCTCTCCGGCGGTTCATCCAATGCCACACCTTCAGCCCC
>JANRMB010000080.1:0-9511 GCA_033761985.1 Candidatus Sumerlaeia bacterium
TTGGGAAGAAGAAAATTTAACAGTCGGTTGATTCACAAACCCACTTCTTCAATAATGAGGCGCTCTGGAAACAGGGCGCCTTTTTGATATACTTGTACTACGAGTTATTGTCGCAATAAATTGTAGTATATCCCAAAATGGGAAAGTGAATGAGGCGATAGATTAGTTTCACGCAAAGGCGCAAAGGACCGCAAAGAACACAAATTTCCTATGAATCCTTAACCTTGAATATACTGCAAACTCTATTAAATCAACGGTTTATATGTTTTTGGAAATTTGTTGATATTCAAATAAAAAGATTATTCCTTTGCGCCCTTTGCGGTCCTTTGCGCCTTTGCGTGAAATAAGATTATTCCGAATCGGGTGATTCGTAGATGAGGTATTTGCAACATTATTTTCGAGCACTGGTATAAGAAACTGACAACGCATCTCTACTCCCCCAAAAACAACCATCGGTCGGAATCAATCGGCCGTGGGGGAGTGCCGATTCCCACCGCGAGAAAAGTGTTCAGGTTGGAGAGTTCGGCGGTCAGGGTGTTTTGGCGGAACCCGGGATTCAAGTTGCTATCCGCAAACGACGTAACTTGCGTCCACGGACCTGCAAGACTCTCTGCCGTATAGAGGTTGAGTTCGTTCTTAAAGAGCCCCATAATTTCCTCTTCCAGAAATCGCACCGTCACTGTCCCCGAAGCAGGCGTGCGGTTGGTGGTGATCTGCCAATACACACTCGCTGGATTCGGAAGAGTGACAGAGAGGTTTGGTTTTTCTCGGTGAATCGTCACCGTTTGTTGAGAGGCCGTTTCTCCTCCTGCAAACTCCACCAGCAACCGTGAAGCGGGGAAGGAATCATTTGAACCATCCCCCACAACACCGATCCCTTTCCGTGGCGCAGCACCGGCTTTGGCAAAGGATTTATACGTGGCAGATTTTCCTATGTCCCCATCTGGTGCTTCACCAAAAATGACATAGGCTTCCCCTGCCTGGGAGTAAGTACTGAGATACGGTGAACCGATGAGCAAATCACTGATGCCATCGCCATTGGCGTCTCCTGCTGTCCCCACGCTATACCCCGCGCGTGCCGAGGGTGCGTTGCCTGTAAACAACCGTCCCTGCTCTGGGGACAGATCCGCAACATTCAACACGGCGGGAAAGGCGGCGGCACTGACTCCATCGCGCCCGAACAGATGATACACGCTCCCCTGAAACGAATTCGGCGTTGGGCCTGCTCCCGTGGCCGTGACGAGCAAATCCGCAAACCCATCGGCGTTGGTATCTCCAGCGCCTGCAACAAACTGCCCCAAGCGGTCGCTTGTGATTTCCCCCTGGAGCGTAAAACCATTGTTGCCATCCACCGAGGAAAGTGCCAACGGTGAGGTAAACGAACTCCGACCGAAAACAATCGTGGCCTGACCCGAATTGAATTCTGAAACACCCGTGGCTTGCATCTGACCCACGGCCACATCTGCGAAGCCATCCCCATTGAAATCGCCGATACCGGCAACGCCTACTCCGGCGTAGGAATAAAGGGGGGCTGTGAATACCACTCCATTGTCCCCGTTGAGCGTTGTAAGATCAAGATTCGCCTCAAAGTTGGACGGCGCCGATCTTCCGAAAATCAAATACGCCTGACCGTTCCGTTGTCCTCCGGCGCGTATCGCCCCAACCAGAAGATCATCCACGCCATCGCCATTCACATCACCCGCACCGGAAACTGAACTCCCCAAACGGTCGCCCACTTCCGCTCCTTGAATGGAAAAACCCGTGGCGCCGTTGAGGTTCGAAAGATCCCGCCGAAGCAGATCCGGCCCGGCAAACCCAAACACCACATGGGCGCGCCCTGTTCTGCTCACCGTCGTCCCACTGGAGTAGTAGGGAGCAAAATAGCTCGCGATCACAACATCAGAAAACCCATCGCCGTTGATGTCTCCTGCGCCGGAGACCTGAATCCCAATCCGACCATACAGATCGCTCCCACTAAAGATTAATCCGTTGGCACCATTCAAAGTGGAAAGCTCCAGCAGCGCCGGGAATCCTTCTGCTCGCCCAAACACCACATAGGCTTCCCCTGCCGCACTAATCCCCTTGGGGTCACTTGCGTAAGCCCCAATCACCAAATCATCCACGCCATCGCCGTTGAAGTCCCCCGCTCCGGAAACCGCAATCCCCGCACGATCCAGAAACCGTTCCCCCGAAATCACAAACCCATTCGTGCCATCCAAACTGCTTGCCGCCAACGTTGCCGGAAACCCCTCCAATGTGCCAAACACCACATAGGATTCCCCGTCATCGATAAAAGATTCTACCACCTGGGCAGCAGCGGGTGCCCCCACCACAAAATCCGACAAACCATCGCCATTCACATCCCCCACGCCGGAAGAGGAAATCCCCAGCAAATCCCCCGAGGTTACGCCCTGAATAGTGAACCCGTTGCCGCCATTCAACGACGAGAGCGGAATCGTCTCCACCGCCAACACCTGCTGTACCAACACGGTACACAAAAGAGAACTGACAAACAACACGGGTGGCTTCATGAAAAAGGACGCCTCGGAAAAAATGGTGAGAAGATTCACTGATGTAATCCTGAGTAAAGCCGCTGGGGAGTCAATCAGGGGATTTTTATCTTTCGTGTTTTTGTGGCCACTAACTCATACCCGTTGAGATTGCGCCTTTAGGTATCAGATCGGTTTCTTCTTGGAAACTAAAAAGCGAAATAAAGGCGAAATTCAGGCTTGACGCATTCTGCTTCGCCAATGTTTCGTATGCTCAGTTTTCACCGCTTCCAATTCCCGGAGTTTTCTCCCCATGAATTCAACCTCACCCATTCTCTCCAAGCTGCGAGGTCTTGGCCTTCCGGAGTCGTATCTGGCGAGTTGTGCTTCGCGGGGGATTGCCTCGCTTCTGCCCCTGCAGGATCACGTGTTGCGTTCTCATGCCGCGGTGTTGGAGGGGCGGTCGGCGTTGATTTCCGCCCCAACGGCCAGCGGGAAAACCTTGGTGGCTGAGTGGTGCATGGTGCGGCAACTGCAGCGGGGTCGGCAGGTGTTTTATCTCGCTCCCACCCGGGCATTGGCGCGAGAAAAAGCCCGGGAATTTTCAGAGGTCTTTGAGCCTCTTTCGCAGCGGGTGGCGCTCTCCACGGGGGAAAACACCACCCACGACGCGGCAATTCTGCGGGGCGAGATTCCCGTGGTGGTGACGGTGGTGGAGAAGGCGCTGCATTTGATGCGTCATCGAAAGCTTTCCCTCAGCACTCTGAGGTTGCTGGTGGTGGATGAGGCGCACCTTCTCGGGGAAGCAACGCGTGGTGGAGCGGTTGAAACGCTCCTGAGTTTGTGGAAGCTGCTGCGTCCCCGTCCCCAATTGCTGGCTCTGAGCGCGGTGTTGAGGGACACTTCGGAGTTGGCGCGCTGGCTTGATTTGGAGGTGGTTCAGGGGACGCACCGGATTGCTCCGTTGAGAGAGGGGGTCTGCAATCTGCAAACCGGAATTTTTTCGTACCGGGAATCGGGGAGCCATCTTCACGGCGATGAACAACTGCTGGAGGGGACGCAGGAAACACCGTGGGGACGTCGATTGTGGATGCTGACCCAGCGACCCGAAACACGGCGGGTGCTGGTGTTTGTCTCCACACGGTTGCAGGCGCTGGAGCAGGTGCGGCTTCTGCTGCGCGAGGCGCGCGAAGGGGGATTTGACTTTCGCGGAAGGGACAATACCCCGGAAGAGAATGTGCAGCCGAACACACCGTGGGAGGCCTTTCTCGCGGAGTTGGAGTCCGTGGGATTGTCGTTGCATTCGGCGGATTTGTCGAGCCTTCAGCGCGAGCGCATGGAGGAGCGCTTCAAAAGGGGACAGTCCTTGGTGATGATCTCCACGGCAACTCTGGAGCAGGGGGTGAATCTTCTGGCGGATGTGGTCATTCACGATCCTCGCATGCTGGAGGATCGCCAGTCCGGATTCGGTGGACGTCAGGGTGGAGTCTTTGCGCCGTTATCTCCGGGGCGTTTTCGCAATCAGGGAGGCCGAGCCGGGCGGGTGTCGGAACACGTGGGGCGTTCCGTGATTCCGGCGCAGGATGCTTTTGAGTCGGAGCAACTGTGGGGGAGCATTGTGGCGGCGGAACCGGAGCCATTAAATCCGCAACTCCTTCCCACGAACGGATTGAAGTTTCTGGCGGTGCTGCTCTCCCTCCGGGGAGCTCTTTCACAGAGTGAAGTGTTGAATTCCTTGGAATGTACCTTTTCCGCAACTCGACTGACTCCGGAGCGATTGGCGTCGTTACTCGATTCGCTATTGGAAACGGGAAGACGCGAGCAGCTCTGGTGGTTGAATCGCGATGGGGATTGTTGGGAACTCACAGGATTGGGAGAAGTCTTCGCGCATCATCGCACCCCCTCGGCTACGTTGCAGCTCTGGTCGAGTTACGTGCAAAAGTGTGATCCTTCTTCTCCAAGAAAATCCTCCTCTGTCCCTCTGTTGCATCTTCTGTTGGAAGACCCCGAATTCCTTGGCCATACCTCGTTTCGGCTTCCCCGTCCCTCTTTTGAACAACCGTTGGAGCAACTTCTTGCCGTGTACGTGGGCGATCCGGTGGGGGAGTGGATTCTGGAGCATCACTGCAAAACCGGTGGGATGACACAGATGCGTCGGCAGATGTTTCGCGTGGTGGCGTTTCTCGCGGAGTTGCTTCAAGGTGACGAAGCTTCCTCTGCCTCCGACCAGTTGATCACCCCCGGTCAGTGGGAGCAGTTTGTGCGGTTTCTGCGGGGACAAGTGGTTGCATTTCTCGATCTTCAGGAACGCCTTCGCCCCATGGGCTTTCCCCTGTCCCTGCAACTCTCGCAACTACTGGAGCAACTGATGATCGAGGAACCGGAGTTCGCTGCGGGGAAAGAGACATTTCCCGTTGAACAGCTACCGGAGAACTCGGACGAGGCGCCGAAGGTAAAGGATGAGACAATCTGCACCGTCAGTGTCCCTGTACCGGAGACAATCCCTGTAGGATGCGTTCAACTGGAGTTCGACTACAAACGCTTTGGGCGGGTGATATTCCGTGGAAAGGAAATTACGCTGAAGCCTTTGGCGTATCGGCTGCTGGTGATCTTTGCTCGTGAGCCCGGAGTCGTGATCAAATACGATACCATCAACTTGCTGATGTGGCCAAACGATCCGAAGTTTGATCAGCAGATCAATTACCACCGGGCGAATTTGGAGAAGGCGCTCGGCGTAGCTCCTCTGTCCCTCATTCGCTGCCTGCCGGGTCATGGCTTGTGGCTGGAGCTTGGGGCAAAAGAAATCCAGCTCGATCCCCAGGTGGTGAGCGAATTGGATTTCCCCTCTACGGAATCGGGGGACGGGTTACTGCGTGATGCTGGTTAAGGCAGTTCCGTTATTCCACCACGTTGGGGGCAACGGTGCGAAACACCACGTTCTCGTTGTTTCGAATGGCGTATTGAAGCGTCCATTCATCGCGGAAGACGGCAAGGAAGCGCCCCTTGAGATCCTGAAAAACGTCGCTGATGCCTTGGCGCACAAACGTGCGGGGGTTGAACCCCTTGGGCATATCGAGCCATCGAGCGGCGGTAAACCCAAGCCGATCAAGTTTGATTTCCACGTCGTACTCTTCCAGCATCCGGTGAGCCACCACCTCAAACTGGAGCATCCCCACGGCGGCAAGAATGGGCTCGGATCCTCCCATTTGGTCGATGGGGCTGAGCACCTGAATCGTGCCTTCGTCTGAAAGTTGTTGTAGCCCTTTGTCCAAGCGTTTGCGCTTCAGGGGGTTTGGAGCCAAAACACGCGCAAAGAGTTCCGGGCAGAAACGGGGAATACCGTCAAACTCAAGGGTGTCCCCCTCGGTGAGCGAATCGGCGATTTGGTATAATCCGGGGTCGTAGAGCCCGATAATGTCTCCGGCGAATCCCTCGTCCACTTGAACACGTTCCTCGGCGAAGAACGTGATGGCGTTGTTGAGTCGAATGGGTTTTCCGGTGCGCACCAAATGGGCGTTCATCCCCCGTTCAAACCGGCCACTGCACACACGCAAAAAGGCCACGCGGTCGCGGTGGTTTTTGTCCATGTTCGCCTGAATTTTGAAGATGAAGCCGGAGAACTTTTCGGAATCGGGTTCCAAAACACCGACAGTGGTTTTGCGTTTCGGCGGTGGGGGAGCCATGTCCCCGAAGGCAGTAAGGAAGGGCCCTACCCCGAAGTTGGTCAGCGCGCTGCCGAAGAAGACAGGAGTGATTTCGCCCTCCAGAAACTTATCCTGGGTGAAGGGTGTTGCGGCCTCGTTCAAGAGTTCGAGTTCTTCCAAAAAGTCATCGGCTTCCTGCTCTCCCATAAGTTCCACCAAGCTCTCGCGATTCCCGGGGAGTTCCTCTTCCCGTACTTTGGTGCCGCGCACTTCGCTGCGGTCGAACTTGTAGATTTTTTCTTCCAAGCGATCATACACGCCCTTGAAGCTCGGGCCCTGCCCAAGGGGCCAGTTGCGGGCCACGCACTGGATTTGCATCAGGTCTTCAATTTCACTCATCAGGTCGAGCGGGTCTCGGCCTTCGCGGTCCATCTTGTTCACGAACGTGAAGATCGGCATGGCGCGGAGACGGCAGACTTCGAAGAGTTTCTTGGTTTGGGCCTCAACGCCCTTGGCGGCATCAATCAGCATGATGGCGCAATCCGCCGCGGCGAGCGTGCGATAGGTGTCCTCGGAAAAGTCCTGGTGACCGGGGGTGTCGAGCAGATTGTAGAGGTAGTCGCCGTAGGGGAATTGCATCACAGAGGTCGTGACGGAGATCCCGCGTTCTTTCTCGATGCTCATCCAGTCGGAGGTGGCGTGCTTGCTGGCGCGGCGGGCGCGCACTTCCCCGGCGAGGTGAATCGCTCCGCCGTAAAGTAGCATTTTTTCCGTGAGGGTGGTCTTCCCGGCGTCGGGGTGGGAGATGATGGCGAAGGTGCGCCGGCGGGCCACTTCTTGGGAAAGGCGGGTCAAGATCGGGGTTCTCCGAATTCGGGGTGTGCTGCGAACCGAGCTTGCAAGAGGCTTGATCGGCAAAAACGGGGCGAATGCTTTCCCCGCCCCGTTGCGCTGTCAACCGTCAAGAAAGTGCCGGAGCCAACTCAGTCGAGAACAGACCACTCGTTTTCGCGGCTTATGGTGATGGCCGTGAGAGAGACCGAATCAAAATCCACCTCGTTGTCCGGTTCAGGGACCAATCCGGTTGATTGATTGAGACTCAAAAGTCGTACACCCAATTGTTGCCCAATGCTTGGGTGGCCGTTGGGAACCGTGAAGGAAACCGTGGCGGGTTCAAAAAAACCTTCAGCGAGAATCCCGTTCAACGAAACGCTATCCGAAGTCAGCACATCCTCGCCCCCCACAATTCCCGGGGCCGAGTCCGCGAGTAGTTCGAGTCGATACCCGGGAAAACCCTCCAGATTGTAGAAGGTGGTATCAATCGCGGTTCCAGAATCGATGTCCCCCACCTGCACGGTGAGTTCATAGCGACGGTTTGCCTGAATCACCTCGGAGGTGGTTTGTTGAACACCGTAGGCGCCCGCGCCCTGTTGATTGGCGTTGAAGAGAATCAACACGCGCGAACCATCGGGAGCCGATTCACTGAAGAAGGCAACCTGAGGGTCTCTCAGGGTTCCGATATACGTTCCGGAGTCCGTACTTACGGAGGAGGGATCGTAAAGCAACCAGCCGGCAGGAATACCGAAGTTGAACTCATTATAGACCGTAAGCCCGGTGACATCTTCAAATCCCGGGTTGGTGATGGCGATGGGTTGCGCAGAAAGCTGAAGGGTGGAGAAAGCCAACGCCGCAGCGGAAAGAATCAGGGAGAAACGATACATCAACAGTTACCTCAACAATTGGAATTGGGGGGGGAGGGATTCACTCAAGCCCGCTGTTGGCCCACTCCACGGCACGCAGAACGCCCCGGGCTTTATTGAGTGTTTCCTCCCATTCTTTTTCGGGAACGGAATCAGCCACAATACCAGCGCCGGCTTGAACGTGAACAAGTCCGTCCTTGATGAGCGCCGTGCGGATGACGATGCAACTATCCATGTTGCCGCTGAAATCGATGTACACAACGCTTCCCCCGTAGCTTCCGCGCCGGGTGGGTTCCAGCTCATCAATAATTTCCATGGCGCGGATCTTCGGTGCCCCGGTGAGCGTTCCCGCGGGGAAGCTGGCGGCCAGCACATCGAACGCATCCTTGTTATCCGCAAGTTTCCCTTCCACGTTGCTCACAATGTGCATCACATGGCTGTAGCGTTCTATCACCTGAAGATCCGTTACTTTCACGCTTCCATACTGTGCCACGCGGCCCACGTCATTTCGGCCCAAATCCACCAGCATAATGTGTTCGGCCACTTCTTTTTCATCGGCCAGAAGGTCCTTCTCCAACTCCACATCCTCTTCCGGAGTCGCCCCTCTTGGGCGGGTTCCGGCGATGGGGCGCAGTTCTACTTTGCCGTGACGACTCCGCACCAGAATCTCTGGAGAGGAGCCGGCCAGCTTGAAGTCTTCGCAATCGAGAAAGAACATGTACGGCGAGGGGTTTACCGCTCGCAATGCCCGGTACAAATCAAAGGGGTCGCACTGTAGCTCCGTTGTCAGGCGTTGACTGAGCACCACTTGAAAGATATCCCCGATTCCGATGTATTCCTTCGCCTTGGCTGCCGCCTCAAGAAATCGCTCCTCACCAATGTTGGACGTGACAACTTGCACATCGGTTTTGAGCTTCAACTGAATCTTGCTGGCGGTGGGGTCGGGGCGTTCCGGATCGCGACCACACACGGTTTCGTAAAGGCGGTTGAGTTTCTTCACGGCCTGGTCATAGGTGCGCCGCAAATCCCCACCCTTGCGAACCCAGGCATTCACAATCAGCAACATGCGCCGCTTTACGTGGTCGAACGCCACCAGTGAGTCGGCAATCAGGAAGTAAAGTTCGGGAATCCCAAGATCGTCGGCGTTGGAGTTGGGAATGGCTTCAAAGAATCGAACGCTATCGTAGCTCATCAGCCCCACAGCACCGCCGGAAAAGGGGGGGAGCGTGGAATCCTGAACTGGGTGGAACTGGGCCATCAGCGCCCGGAAGGTATCCATGGGGTTCGCCGCCAAGGGGACGCGCAACTCTTCATGTTCCGTGGTGATGGTTTGAACCCCGCCGTGGGCTTTGAAGGAGAGGAACGGATTGGCGCCGATAAAGGAGAAACGCCCCAGTTGTTCTCCATTTTCCACCGACTCCAAAAGGAAGCGACTCCCCGACTCCGGGAACTTCCGGAAGACGGAAACGGGAGTTTCCAAATCCGCGAGGATTTCCCGTTTCAGGGCGATCAGGTTGCCCTTTTTGGAGAGACGTTCAAATTCAGCGTAGCTGGGGGTAATCATGGGTTGAAACCGGTTTCGGGAAGATCAGCAACAAATCAGGAAATCATGATGCTTCCTTTTGCACCGGGTGAGCAAGAGGAAGCCGCATCACAACTTCACGATTCAACCAATCCT
>JANRMB010000081.1:0-26428 GCA_033761985.1 Candidatus Sumerlaeia bacterium
TCCTGATGATATTCCTTCCTCTTATTTTATTGGGGACACAGTTGCTGGAGAATCGACCGATTACCCGCAATCATCTAGGGACAACTTTTCTGTGTGGGCTGCTTTTCTTTATTTTCTTTCTCGGAGCATCTCGTTATTCACATGAACTCGGTTTGTATAAAACAAATCTATCGAATGTTATCTTCATCCGGATTCTTCCCAATGAACAACATCGGTTGGAATGGAATACCCGATATGGTTTGCCGATTGATTCTGTTGTGATGCGCTGGGAAGGGCATCCCGTATGGGATCACGGGAGAGCCATTATGAAGCATCAACCCTACACCGATTGGCTTCAGGAAAAGGGGTTGAGTTCACTCAAAAAGCATTTGATTCGGCACTCCGGAGAATCGCTCGATTTGGTGATGCGCGAATTCCGAAAATCCATCGATGACTTTGAAGGGCATTATACCAAGAATGCTGGAAGAGAACCCGGACTCTCACAATGGCTGGAAGGTCGGGCCCACTTCAGAGTTTGGGGATACGGGGAACTACTGTTGGTCGTCTGTCTTGGAATGGGACTTTTGGTTGGGGGATTGTCGTCACGGCCAGGTACCTCTGCACTGGCGCTGGTCTTGGCCATGAGCGCGTTGATCTCCGCCACACAATCCGCCCTGATCATCTTGGCAGATCCCATGGAAGTGGCACGCCATCACCTCCCGGTAACGCTGCTCCTCCGTTATCAGGTTGTTCTGCTCCTCACGGTGTTGGTGTTGAGCTTTTGGGAGTGGGTTATCTGGTTGCGCAGCCCAAGAAAGTCAGTCCCTGCTGAACAGCCAAGCTAATACCCAACAAGTGGTTGTGTGATTCCAACTATACGGTTTTTCCCGAACTATTTTCATCACAACAAAACTTCGTGTTGAGGCTTTTGCTCATTTGACGGAGCTAACTTCAATCTTTTCGGTTCTCCGCCCATGAATTTTGAGTTGATTGAGTCCATCCCTGATGATTGCTCCTCGCTTCGAACGATCTCGTTCAAAGGTGATCGCATGGTGTTGGCCGAGAAGGGGGAAATCCCCGGAACGATGGGGCTCGATGGCTACTCGCTACTCTCCATTCTCGGGATGGGGGGTGTGGGCGAGGTGCACCGCGGGGTGCAGCATGCGTTGGGTCGGTTGGTGGCGATCAAAAAATTGCGAGCCGATCGCTTGGAGGAAATTTCCCGCGATCCGGATTCCTTACGCGAAGAGCTTCTGGAGTTCCGGATGGAGGCAGCAATCTCCGCCAGTCTGGAGCACCCGGGAATCATGCCCGTTTATGATCTGGCCTATGATTCCCAAGGGAACCCCATGCTCGCGATGAAGTTGATGGGTGGGCGGAATTGGCAGGATGTTTTGCTCCGGGATTTGGATGAAATGCCCTGGGGCGAATATCTTACCAAACACATCGGTATCCTGATTCAGTTAAGTCAGGCGGTGGCTTACGCTCATTCCAGAGGGATTCTTCACCGTGATCTCAAACCCGCCCAAGTGGTGCTGGGGGAATTCGGGGAAGCACTGCTCACCGATTGGGGAATGGCCGTCATTCACGATAAAGCCTTGGTTCCTGAAAGCCTACGCCAGAGCTTTCTCGGCGATTTGCTTCCGTTGGCTCAGGGAGTCAACTCACCCGCAGGTACCCCGGCTTATATGGCACCTGAACAAGCAGACCCCTCCCTTGGAAAAGTGGGAACGCATACGGACATTTTTCTCCTTGGGTCGATTCTCTACGAGATCCTCACCGGAAATCCGCCACATAAAAGTGTAAACGCGAAAAAGGCTCTCTATGCCGCAGCAAAAGGCGAGGTGGAACCCCCTTCCAAAAAGAAAAAGTTCGGTCCCGCCATCACTCCGGAGCTTGAACGTATCACCCTTACGGCCATGGCATTTAAACCGGAGCAACGATATGAAACGGTGGGTCATTTTGTTTCGGCATTGGAGGAATACGTTCGTGGAGTCAATCGCCAACGGGAGAGTCGGCAGTTGGTGGAATTGGCCAAGGAAAGACTCCGAGTTGAGAGACCCAGCTACGGGGATTTTCAGGAGAGTTTGAATCACTTGATTCGAGCCAAAAGCCTCCACGTGGAAGGGCCTTTTCAGGAAGAGTTACTGGAGCAAACCACACGGGATTTTGCCCGTTCCGCGTTGGCTAACGGGGACCTCATTTTGGCGCGCTTGCAGGCCGGGAACCTTCAAAAAGGGGAACAGCAGGAAGAACTTTTCTCAGAAATTCATCACGCTGAAGATCGAGTCCGCCGGCAAAAACAACAACGCCGCGTGGCAATCCGATTGGCGGTAGTTCTGGGTGCATTCACCCTCCTGGGTGGACTGGAATACTTTCGGGCTCAACGGGTTTCCCAACTCGCCTTGGAAGCCCAAGTTCGGGATACCATCAAGGCCCGCAACGAAGCGGAAAGCGCCTTGACCTTCATGATTGGAGACTTGCGGGAAAGCTTGGAGCCGGTGGGGAAAATACGGGTGTTGGATAACTTGGGAGAGCGCGCCGTTCTCTACTTCGAGGAATTACCGGAAGTTAGTAAAACCCCCGAGACAAAACTCAAGCACGCCGTGGCGCTGGGGCAGATTGGCAAGGTTCGTCAAGTGCAGGGAAGGCTGGAGGATGCCCTGGAAGACTATCGGCGCGCACGAGTATTGTTGGAGGAATTGGATCATTCTCCGGCGCTGACCGAACATCTCAACCGTGAACAAATGTTGGAATGGGCGGAAAACTCCCTGCGGCAATCCGAGGTCTTGATGTTTCAAGGAAAGCTTGCCGAAGCAGGAACCCTTATACAAGAAGCCTTGGCGAGATTGAGTTCTGCGGTAAATGGAAAGCCGCCTCTGAGAGAAACCATCGTCTTGGCACAACTTGAAACCGAGTGGGGACGCATTGCAGAGGCGGAAGGGAACTTACAACTCGCCCAAGAACATCATCAGCGCTCAACAGAGCTGCTTGCAACTCAACCGGAGGATTTGAGCGGTTTGCTGAGAAGGGATTGGAAGCAAACCAAAGCCCGCGCCCATGCAGCCTTGGGAAGGACCTTGCGAACAAAAGGGCAGATAACCCAAGCCAAACAGCAGCTTACAATTTCCTTCGATCTTTTGACCAATTTGGCTACGGAAGAACAATCCGATGCCCAAGTAAAAGTGTTGCGTGCCGCCTGCGCCAGAATGCTGGCAGGAATTCATGAATCGGAAGGGAATCTCCTGAAGTCTCTGGAGCTCTATGAGGAGAGTTCCAATTTGCTCCGCATCTTGGTGAAGGGCGAACCAACAAACGCCCAATGGCTGGATGACTTCAGTGTGAGCCTGATTGGAGAGGGGCGGGTGGCCCGCACGTTGGGCGAGAGCATGAGCACTTTCCATTTGTATCAGGAAGCGATGGAAATCCGTCGGGACTTGGCTCTACTGGACCCAACAAACTCCACTTGGCAGCGGGATTATTCCTTGTCTCTTCGCACGCTTGGATTGGCTCAGGAAGCACTCGGCAAGGTGGAGGAGGCCCTTGTCTCATTTGAGGAAAGCCTCCGGATAATCGAACCCATCGCTGCCGAACACCCAAATAAACTTCAATGGTCATGGGATCATTCCAGTAGTTTGTATCACATCGGCCGGATGCATCAAGCTCTTGGAAATTCCACGGAAGCCCGCACCTACTTGGAACAAGGGAATGCCATTCGCCGGGATGTGGTGGGTAGAAGTTCCACAAACACCATTTTTCTTCGGGACTTGTTCAATTCCGAACAATACTTGGCGGAAGCTTATCTCGACTGGGGCAAGACTTCCGAAGCGGAGGAATTGATCGACCGATGCTTAAAGGGTTTGGCGGAAGGTGCCTGGGGGACAGAGGCATCCCATGAGTGGAAACGTACGGAAAGCCTGCTTCATTACTCCAAGGCAAAATGCCTGACGAAAAAAGAAAACTGGGATTCTGCAATGCAGGAATGCGATCTGGCGATTCGTATTTCTCGCAAGTTATTGTCTGAAGGCGCCACCAATCTGCTGATCAACCAGGATTTGGCTGATTCCTTGAAGTTGAAAATGTTGATTTTTCAAGCGCAGGGACGTGATTCGGAAGCAGAATTCTTGATGCGGGAAGTCGTTCAACTGTGGGAACTTATGTGCCGTATTGATCCTGAACAACACTTGTGGGCGATTGAGAAAGCCGTGAATACGATGATTTTGAGCCATAATCTCAAGTCCACCAAACCGGGGGAATCAGCCGAGTTATTGGACAAAGCGAAGAAGCTTGTGGAAGAATTGAATCTAAGGGAATCGCCGTTATTGGAGGGTCGCTGTTATTTTGTTTACGGCCTGATTGTTGGAAGAGAGGCTGAGGAGTCTGATCGACTCTTAGCCAAAAAAATTCTCCAGACATCAAACAAGGAATATGAGTACGTTCAGGCGTACAGAAAACTATGGGATGTAACCTTCGGGCCGATCGAGTAAGAATGCCGGAATTAAATGGAAAAGGGAGCGCCTCATTGAAACGCTCCCTTTCCAAACAATCTCAGTGTTATTGCTTCACCGCTTGAAGGCTGACCTGAAGCTGAACATCGGGAGAAAGCCCCTGGGGTTTGCCGATGGAATAATCGGTGCGGTTGATATCAAAGGTGGTGCTTGCGCCTACACGCACACCGCCTTGGCGATCGGTAATAGGGCCAACGAGGTCAAAGTTAAACTTCACGGGTGTCGTGGCTCCCGCGATCGTCAGCGTGCCGTCCACTGCAAATGTATCGGCATCCACCGCAGTTATGGTGGTGGATTTGAAAGTGGCAACGGGGTTGGCTTCAACCTTCAGGTACTCGCCATCCTGAATATGCTCATCACGACCTTTGTTGTTGGTATCCACAGAGTTTGTTTCCACACTGACTTCAATGCTGGAAGCGGCAAGATTTTCCGGGCTGAATTTGATCACACCGGAGAATTTCTCGAAGCTACCAAACACACGGGAGACACCGTTGTGGCCAATATTGAAGACGATGGAAGAGTGGATGGGGTCCACTACCCATTCATCAACGGCAGGAGCAGATGCCGTTGCCGGTGCAGTGGCGGGTTGCGTTTGGGCAATGGCCAAAGCCCCTACGAAGGTGGTAAAGGAAAGAGTGGCGAGGGTTTTGAGAAAGGTTGAATTCATGGGTGTGCAATCCTTGCAGGAAATTATTGTTACAACAATTGTATGGCTAATTGCGTGCCAAACAATCGCATCTTGACCGAATGGGGGATGTGGGGTTTCATACAATCATTGAACCAGAATTTTGCTTCTCCCGCGAGCCATCCACCACCATGCTTGAATCAGTTGTCATACAAGGTACCTCCCTCAAACTTGCCCAGCCTGACGAACTTACGGTGGAGTGGATCGGCAATCAGGGGGTACAAGAGCAATTGATGGCCTCCTGGTTAACATTGGGCCCCAAGGATCTTCCCCTTACTCCCCGAATCATCGGCTACCCCGGAGTCGGGAAAACGACCTTGGCATACCATGTGGCAAAATCCCTCGGGAAGCCCGTCTACATGATGCAGTGTACAATGGATACACGGCCGGAAGATCTTCTTGTCACCCCCGTACTCGGGGAAAACGGTGGAATCAGCTACCATGCCTCACCACTCGTTACCGCGATGATCAAAGGCGGGGTGTGTATTCTGGATGAAGGGAACCGGATGAGCGAGAAATCTTGGGCTTCCCTGGCGCCACTACTGGATACACGACGCTATGTGGAAAGCATTCTTGCAGGGGTGAAAATCAAAGCGTCGCCTGAGTTTCGGTTGTGCGTTACCATGAACGAGGATGCCTCCACCTACGAAATTCCGGAATACATCCAATCTCGCTTGAAACCTCAAATCGAGGTTCCCTTTCCCAATCGGGAGGAAGAGATGCAGATTTTGAGCTGGAACGTCCCCTTGGCGGGAGAGCAATTGGTACAATACGTCGCCGACTTTTTGCAGAAAGCCCATCACGTGAATTACCCCTTTAGCAGCCGGGACGGGGTTCATATCCTTCGGTATGTGTTGAAAATGGGTCACCTCAAACAAATTGCACCGGAAGGGTTGCTCGCCGAAGGAATTGAAGCAGTTTTGGGCGATGATGGGCGCGAATTTCTCGACGGTGGAGTCCCGAGTGACAGGATGCGCGGGGCATATCGGGATTTGGAATCCGAGGAAGATGAACTCCCGGAAGATGACGAATCGGAGTTTTGATGACGGATTCAACGTGGATTCGCAAACTTCCCCTGCTTCTTTTGGTGAGTGGGGTCTTTGCTGTTGGTTGCCATGAAGCACAACAGACTTCGGAAGCCGATGGTTTCTCCCAAGCAGAGAATCTTCCACAAAATGAGGAAGAACCAACGCCCGAGTGGATGGCAACCATTCCGAAACGTGTGGAAGAACTGCTGAAAAAAACACAAGAAAACACCACAAAGGAATTGGTGGAAATACGATTGGGGGTTACTCAAACGATACGTGTCCCCCATCATGAGAAGTTGCTTTTTCCAGAATCTTCCCCATGGGTGCGCACGGCGGATTTATCGATCCCCATACCCGGAAAAGTATGGGCCACATATCAGAATGAAAGCGATCTCCCAAAGGAACTCGCATGGGATGCGGAACAGCGATTGATCACATTGGAATCCGGGCAACTGATATCCTATGATTTGAATGGCCAACGCACCATACTTCAACTCCCGGAACAAATACGAAAATTCCAACTGGATTACACTCTGAACAATGCCTTGGTAACCTGGGAATCAGAGGCACAAGAAGTGGAATTGAATTCCGGAAGAATTCTTGGAAGCTGGAAATGGAGTACACCCGGTGGCTATGCGGTTTATCATCCCACGCAGCGCAAAAACTGGATACGACTCATTCCTCAAACGAATCTCGATGCGAATGAAACATTCCGCATTCTTTGGTCGGCAACGCTTTTCAATCCCTCCAACGGCGAAACCACACTACTCTTTGAATCCAAACCATTCTCTCAACTGGGAACACTCCCAGCCTTAAACTTGGGATGGGGATTGGATTTTGAATTGGGGCAACTTCTCCCACAAACAGCCCCTCTACAACAGTGGAATCCTGAGACAGGGACACTGGGACGCTTTCTCACTCTTCCGGTTTCAGAAATCGACTACTCCCCTTCCATCGGTTTGGAAAAATCCCTGCTCTTTTTGCGCAGTGAATCCGCCTCCCAAGATTTAAGAAAAATCAACACTCGTGCCTGGAGTGTGCCAGTCGAGCAACCCGCGCAAGCCCGACAAATTACCACGGAACCAACGTTGTTGATTGCGGGAACTCCGACTTCGGATAGGATTGCCGCTTTGTTGTATCGAGGAAGGAATTCCTGGCAACTGGTCCAATACAACCTGAATGAATTGGACTCACATTCGGTCGATCGACAACAAAAGGCTTTCGCTGAATTGAAAGAAGGAATTCAACAACTTCAAGATGCATGGGATCAATCCTATCTGAGTTTATTCGTTCAAGACAAAATACCCAATCAAATGGAAGATCGTCCGCGACTCATCACGAAGGTACGAACCCAATTAAACGAAGTCTTCGATCTCAAGCTGGATGGTACGGCGAGTGATCTCCAGCGGTTGGATACGCTACTGGATTATTCTCAAGGGTATTGGAGAGAATCACCTGTCACCGTTTGGATTTTAGGGACACTCTATGGTGAGATTCTAACCACAGTTTCCGATACCACATGGGGTGAGACGGAAATTTCCACTCAATTGGGTCGTGAAACAATTCAATTCTCCTCTCGGCCGAATTGGGGACAGATGCAAAGTCGAGTGATCTATTTGGGGATGGAAGACCATCTCGCACCATTTGATTTTCATCATCCTTACCACGTTGCGCGGGAGCGAATCACCGGAGGAATTCAATTCTCAGAAGCAGCCCAAGATGCCATGAAGTACAGCCCGTATCCCACGGTGATCATGACCGATGAATCGCCAGAATCTCTTCTGGGTTTTGTTCAAAGACTCGCAGCAGAATCAGAGACATCAGAACTCACCAAATACCTGAAAAATCTTGAGTATGCCACCGTAGGTTTTGAATCGAGTGATTATGATGTGGCAATTGCCGGTTCTTTGACGGTGGCAGAGAGCAATCCCCACACGGGGGAAAATCTTCTGAGGCTGGCGAAAGCCCTTCAATATTCCGACTTCACCACGGAAACAACAAATCTTTTGGAGGTGGCGATGGAGTTTCCGTTGGATGGGGATGAACTACTTACTGCTGTTGATATCTGGATACAACTTGGAAACTATCAACGGGCGGAATCCATCTTGGAATCCTTGGAAAAAAGTGAAGATGCGGGATATTGGCAGACAGAGCTTGAACGCTTCCGCGGTCTCATCCATGACTTGCGAGCCTTGGAATTGCAGGAGACTCAGCCATGATTATTGGGATCGGAACAGATATCGTTGAAGTGGATCGGTTCGATGAATTTCTTCGAACAAATAACGAGCGTTTGCTTCAGCGTCTTTTTTCTCCGCAGGAGCTTTCGTATTGCCGAAGCGCATCTAATGTGGGCCATAAACTGGCAGCACGTTTTGCAGCAAAGGAAGCCTTTCTTAAAGCTCTGGGTACGGGGTTCTCAAATGGAGTGCGTTGGCACGATATGGAAGTGAGGCGTTCTGCAAGCGGAGCACCTTCACTTGCGTTGGCTGGGAAGGCACTCAGTTTGGCGAATGAACGTTCCGTTCGTAGCATCCACCTTTCCTTGAGCCACGAGAAAACCCATGCTCTGGCATTTGTAATTTTGGAGTCCTAGGATGAAATGCCTGTTTCTCATACTCGCTCTGGTGCCCGCATTTGCTCTAGGGCAGTTCGATACGATTACAACCGATACTACTCCGGCGCAAATTCTGGTGGGTGACTCCACCACTACGGAAACACTTTCCGGGATGAGAATCGTTCTGAATTCACAGCTTGCGAAGTTACGAACCAGCGTGGGGACAGAGGTACGATTCGATCAACTCTCCGAGGAATTGTTGGATCTTCAACAAACGAGCGAGCTATATGCGGAGCGCCTCACGTTGTTGCTCCCTGAGCATGAGAAAACAATTCTCGCCAACAGCACACGAGTGAAGTCGTTGGTTCGTAATTTGAACAAAGATTTTCGGGATGGTTCCGCGCAACAGATTCAAGCCACCTATCAACTGTTGTTTCAAACCATGCAGGAACTCTTTGAACTCAATAATCAGTTGGATGAATTACGCACTTTGCCACCTTCTTTCTTAAACGCCCAAGCTCCAAAGGATTGGGTCACTCCTGAGTTTCAAGTGGAAGGTTTCATCCAGCAGTATCAACTTCAAAGCGGAGAGCAACTGCTTCAGGCCATTCTTGAAAGACTCAGACTATTAAGAAGTGCCACGTTCAATCGGTTGGAGGAACAACATGAGGTGTCCCTTCAGGAGGTCCGGGAGCTTGCCATTGAAATGAGAAGCCGACGCAGTGAGCTTCCCATCCCCAGCCAGCAACCTTTCCTCAATCTCTGTTTACAACTGGAGGTGATTGCAGAAAACGCAACCTCCTATTTCAACGAGAAAAACCGTGTGGCGTTGAGGACTCAAGTTCAGGAAGCGATGAAGGTAGTGGAAACTGCCCAAGCTTACTACACAGCTCGGAAGAAGACGGAATGAGTTGGAATTCCAGATTATCTCTTGAAGAACTAAGGAATTTGCAGCCATTTCAACGACTCTGGCTTGGGGTGGTGGGAGTGGGGACAGGATTGTGGCTTCTTTCCAACGGTCCCTTCTTTTTGCGTTATCCCACGGAATTGGGACAAACGATCCAATCATATCTGAACAATTCTCTGCTGATTGTTTTGTTTCTTTTGGGAATTCGATCTCGAATTTTTCTCGCTAAGAAGCAGGAAATCGGTTTCCTTCTAAGTTTGGCAATCATGGCGATGATTCCCTTTTTTGGATTGGTGACACAGAAGGAATCAGCCTTTGGTTCATTGGCTCTTATCTTTAGTTTTATTCTTTTCCGGGGACTCTTTCAGGAGAGCTTGAATATTGCTCCAGTTGTATCAGGGTTCTTTCTCAAAGTAATCGGAATGGTGCTTCTCGTATCTGAATTCGGGAGATTTCTTTCTGGCTCTGTTCCACTTCTTCATCCCGAAGTTGGCTTGGAACTCCTCATGATGAACCCGCTTTTTGGCAGTGGGATGCAAGGATTTGAACGGGGACAGGTCATCTCGTTTTTCACTTCTTCGACAGCAAATGAGTTATTTCTTTGGGGAGGATTGAGGCTTCTCGCAGAGTGGGGAATAGTGGGTTTCCTCCTCCTTCTCGCACTTGTCTTTTCTGTCGGCGCCTTTCGTCAAAAATTGCAACGGCAGCTTCATACATTCCTCTTACTGGGAGTTGTATTTTTACCCAATCCCTACCTTTGGCTGACGCTTCTGTTGATGTCGCCTCGTCCTCAGGATGAAGTGATAAGGCTCAGACTGTTTGGTACCGGAGCTATTTTTTTGGGCCTGTTTATTCATTTGTACCTCTTTATTGTTCCTCAAGTCTGGCTTCATCACCGCGATATTCCAGCACCACTCCCCTACTGGACAGTCCCGCTGAAAGAGAAGGAATTTGCCTACCGCTCCAATCTAGCCAGCCGAAATGCACCAGCAACCCAGGAAGAGGTACAGCAACACCGTGCCTTGCTGGAAGCATGGCTTGCGGCAGCACCAAACGATGAAATGGCGTTGATTCAATCCTCGCGGTGGGCTTACCGAACGTACCCCCTAAAGGATTCACTGGAGATCGCTTTGAAGAATTATTCCGCGAATCCCTTATCTCCGGTGTTGGCTCGTTGGGTTGTGCGAATCCATGAAGAACTCGGGGAACCTACTCTTGCCCTCGAATTCCTTCGCAGGCATTTTGAGCAAACACAAACTCGACATCCCCTGTTGATGAATCGATATCAACAACTTCTTGAGGAGACGAAAACCCCATGAATCACTTTGAACAGGAATGGCGCTTTCTGGTGACACGTTGCCCACGCATCCGATCAGTGGTTGGCCTTCCCATCCAGCAAGCCTATTTGAGTGAAAGTGGTACAACGGTTCGCGCTCGTACCTATGGGGACAGAGGATTTCTAACTATTAAACTTCCGGGGACAGTCGAGGGGAATGCGCCCATCATCCGCAAAGAGTTCGAATACGAAATCCCCCATCAGGATGCCTTGGAACTCATTCAATCCTCACCCTGCAAAATTGTCAAAACTCGCTATACGTTCGCCTCGGGCTTGGAAGTGGATTTCTTCCATGATCGTTATGAGGGACTCATCATCGCAGAGTTTGAAATCCGCGCAGAGGAATTTATGCATCATCCACCCGAAGCACCGAATGGAGTGGAGTGGGTGAACATCACCCAAGATCCCCGATATTCCAATCGCAGTTTGTGTTATGGTGCGCTTCCCGAAGGAACCCCATCCTGCCACGTCCGGGAGGATTTGCACTGGTGACGGAGCTGCGATTTCGTTCAGCAAATGCACCCACTGCAGGGGGCACGCTACGTCTCCGAATTTCGGAGCAGTCCACGGGGATTCCGATGCTCTTGCTGCACGGCGGTCCGGGAGGAACGGATTACCTGAGTAAGTTTTTGGGGGATCAAATCAGTTTGGCAGGATACACACCCGTTGGGGCCATTCAACGCGGCTCTCCAGGCTCCACAACAACCGGGCCCTTTACCGTGCAGCGCTTTGTGGAGGATGTGGAGGATATTCGCAAGTTTTTGGGCGTTCCACGTTTGGCCATTTTTGGGCATTCCTGGGGAGGTTTTCTGGCCACCTGTTATGCGGCAATATACCCTGATGCCGTGGAACGATTGATTCTGGTCTGCCCCATGGGTATCCGTTCAGGTTGGCGCGATGAGTTTGACCGGGTGATGTTTGAACGCATCCCCAACGAGTTGAAGGAGCACTACCTGGCTTTGGGAGAACAGGCGCGACTGGAACGCGATCCCCAGAAACGATACGCCCTGCTTTTTCAGCGAGCCCAGATTCATGTGTTCTCCTACTACGCCCCCAGCAAGCGCGCAGGTCAGCCGGGTTTGGCCCATTTGAGCATGGATGTTCATGAGGCTTTGCAAGCATCCGCTTTGGAGTGGGTGGAACGACCGGGCTGGGAGGAAGGACTGATGCAGCTCACCTGTCCCCGTTTCCTGATTGTGGGGACGGAGGATTCCATCCCTGTTTCCGTGGCGCAGGATTATCACGAGCTCCTCCCCAATCTCCCCATCGAGTTTCTGGAGGAGTGCGGGCACTTCCCGTTTTTTGAGCAACCCGTGGAGTTTCGTTCAGCTCTTCAAACAGCCCTTACTTCTTCAGTATCCGCTTGAGTCTGCCTTGAACACGCTCCAGCAGGGTGCGCTTTGGTGGACGCTGATTGGAATGTGGAAAGGGAATGGTGGGGATGTCCTCACGGCCCAGAAACTCCGCCAGTTCCTTCCAACCCTGTCCCTTTTCCCAACAAAGTTCGATAAAGTCATTCGGGCGATGAGCAAAATAATCGCGCACGGCTTGATTGCGTTTTTCGTAGAATTCCAAAAAATGCGCCCGATGCTGATGAGGCATTTCATACCCATAGTAGAACTCGCGATAACCAATGTAGCCAGTTCTCTCCGAATGCTTGCACAGACTATCGAACCACATCTCCGGAGTGGAGCGCATCGTCAGGATAAACTTGGAACCCGGAAATTGGGCGTCGAGTTCCTTGAAAGCCATATTCCACGGCCAATCCTCGTAGCTTTCATACTCCCCCGCATAGCGAAGAACTTCGGCGATGTTTCCTGCTTTATGGGCGGCAAAGGCCTCCCGGTGCAGCGAGCAGTGTTTGTACCCCCAGTGGCGAAGCGCATCACCCAGCGAGGTAGTGCCGGTTTTGGTTAATCCAACTCCGATGATTTTGACGGGATTGATGCCTTCCATCGTATGTTCATGTCCTCGATTTCCTGGGGTGTGTAGAAGTGCCTAATGAGGGGGGCGCTAGTGATTTGAAGCAGTAAGGGTTCGGGTATCTTCAGCAGAGTCTTAACGTCTTGGTACATTTTGGCGTAGGGCTTTTTCTCGGCAACATTCACGCTATGGAGAGGAAACTTGGGCAAGCTGAGAAACTCCGAAACAAGACGGATTTTCTCAATGTCCGGAAGTTCCGTTTTAAGGAGGAGGAAGCGAATAACCCCCTGATCCATACGCTGATAACCGGGGGAATGAACAGGGTGCTCCAATACATCGATTCCCGTACCGCGATGAAGTTCCTCATGAAACCATTCGTGCATTCCCATGTGGTTATAGAGCTCCAGAAAGAGTTGGCATAACTCTTCGGGTTGATGGGAACTCTCTGAAAAAGGAATTCCGACGTATTCCTCGAAGGATTCAAAAAATCCGGAGATGTTTCGGGAAATCGGTTCCCGAATCATGCAAATCAGGGAGAGGGGTTTTCCTGAATTCAACCAACGGATCATCAACTCGATGCCCAAATGCAGGGGAGGTTCAAACAGGCTGTGCGCGTGAATAACGGGACCGGGATAAATCTGTTTGAGGCTTGTGTAGAGGGACATGGATCCTACTTTTCCAGGTTGAAAAAGAAAGATCGGGAGATGTGTTCCCTTCTCCGCCAAAGCAAATCGGCGAACGTAGTCCTGCTCTCGGCGGCGGATGTTTACCCACTTTTTGATTGGAGTGGGAATCAGACGCTTGAATAGGCTCAGCATGAGAAAACCTTTTTCCCTTCAAAAAGAATCGTGGATGTTGTTCCTCTTGATCTCCACCTCATGTTTTGCATCACTCGCACCCTCTTCAACGGAATTCAGAAGGATCCCCAATCACATGGCGAAAAAACCGGCAAACACAACACCTGCCACCAAAGAAAAAACAGAAGCAAAGCCCAAGGGCAAGCCTGCTACAGCAAAAAAAGCTTCTCCAACAACCGTAGCAAAAGCCGATAAAAAGGTAACGTATGAACCCGGTGGTGAAACCAAAAAGCTCACCCTTAAGGTTCCCACACAAGCCGAGGTTCTTCCCGAGCGCCGTGGAGTGAAAAAAGTGTTGGTCGCCTATAGCGGCGGGCTGGACACCAGCGTCATGATTCCCTGGTTGATTGAAAACTACGGGTGCGAAGTTGTTGCCTTTGCAGCTGATCTGGGTCAGGGGGGCGATGTCAAACAACTCAAACAAAAGGCCATCAACACTGGCGCCAAAAAGTGTATTGTGGAAGACCTCCGCAAAGAGTTTGTGGAAGATTTCATCCTTCCTGCCATCATGGCGAACGCCCTCTATGAAGGCAAATACCCCATGCACACCAGCCTTGGGCGCCCACTGATCGCCAAGCGCCAGGTGGAAATCGCTCTCGCTGAAGGTTGCGATGCCGTCACCCACGGTTGCACCGGTAAAGGGAATGACCAAGCACGTTTTGAGTTCACCTTCATGGCGTTGGCTCCCCAGCTTCGGATTATTGCCCCGTTGCGTGAATGGGAAATGAAAACCCGCGACGATGAATTCGAGTATGCGGAACAACGCGGCATCTATCTCCCCATCAGCCGTCAAAAGCCCTATTCCATCGATAAAAACCTCTACGGTCTGGCCACCGAGTGCGGCGTTCTCGAAGACCCATGGCATGTTGCACCTGAGGAAGCTTACCAAGACGTAGCCAACCCCGTGGATGCACCCAACACCCCCGAAGAAATTGTAATCGGGTTCGAGCAAGGTATTCCAGTGTCCCTCAATGGGAAGAAAAAGTCTGCTCTTGCCTTGATCGAGGAACTTCAAACCATCGGCAACAAGCACGGCATCGGTCGAATCGACATGGTGGAAAACCGCCTCGTGGGAATCAAATCCCGCGAAGTGTACGAAGGCCCCGCCGCCACCATGCTCATCATGGCGCACAAGGAAATTGAAAGCCTTGTCCTCGATCGCGAAACAATCAGCTTCAAACAAATTGTGGATCAAAAGTTCACCGATGTAATCTACAACGGTACCTGGTTCAGCCCCTTCCGGGAATCCCTCTTCGCCTTCATCAAGGATACCCAACAATTCGTCACTGGTGAAGTAAAACTCCTCCTGTACAAAGGCCTCGCACGCCCCATTGCCCGTCGCTCCCCCTACAGCCTCTACGATACCAGCCTCGCCACGTACGATGCCGGCGACCGCTTCGACCGTACAAAGGCCGAGGGCTTCCTTCGTATCTTTGGTATGCCGTTGGAAATCCACTACGGACGCAAACAACGCATCGCCAAGATGAAGAAGTAACACTCCCCAGAAACCCACTTAAACAATTCGGGCGATCCTCTTGTGGGATCGCCCGAATTGTTTTTGGTTCACTGAGCAGAAATCAGCCTTCCAGAACTTCCACCGTCGCCTCGTAGGATTTACCGTTCACCCCGAGTTCCAACTGGATTTTTCTCCCGGGCTGGAGTCGGGTATTCGCCAGCGGTGAACTTCCTCCATTTCCGTTTCCATTCGCTTTTGGCGCAGCCGCAGGAACAGGAGATGAAGCAGCTGGGGCGGGTGTTGCTGCGGGTTTCGGAACTTCTTGTTTCGGTTCTTCCTTCTTGGCGTTGGGGTTCAACTTGGCTTCATAGAACTCCAACCAAACTTTCGGGAACACCGCATAAGACAGAACATCATCATCGTTCCGGGCTTTGTCCTTAATTTCTTCCCGCAGTTTTTCGAATTCATTCGGGAGAATATCCGCTGGGCGGCATGTGATCGCCTCTTCATCACCCAAAACCTTCTTCTGGATCTCCGGATCAACGGGGACAGGTGTGCGACCATACTTACCTGCGAAGACTAGTTTGGACTCCGTGGGGACGTTTTTGTAGCGTTCCTTCATCAGCACGTTGAAGACCGCCTGCGTACCCACAATCTGGGACGTCGGCGTTACCAGAGGAATATAGCCCATGTCCTTCCGAACGCGGGGAACCTCCAACATCACCTCGTCAATCTTATCGTAGGCATTCATCTGCCGAAGTTGCGACTCCATGTTGGAGAGCATCCCCCCGGGAATTTGGCTCAGGAAAATGCGGGTATCGGAGCCCTTGTGACCCGACTCAAACTCTGCGTACTTCCCTCGGGTTACACGCACAAATTCCGCAATCGGCGCCATTGATTCCTGGGTAATCCCAGTATCATAGACGGTACCAGCCAGCGATTCCACCAGCGACTCCGTGGCAACATGCCCAGGGCCACCAGAAAGCGAACTAATCGCCGTATCCACTCCATCGGCACCCGCATCAATACAGCGCAGCAACACCATGGGTGCCACCCCCGTGGTGGCGTGTGTGTGAACGTGAACGGGTATCTTCACCGTTGATTTGAGCGCCTTCACCAACTCGTAGGCGGGGTTGGGAGTCATGAGCGCCGCCATGTCCTTGATGACAATCGATTGGCAACCCATGTCTTCCAATTCCTTGCCCATCTGCACAAACATCTCCGCCGTGTGAACGGGAGAGACCGTGTAACAAATCGCACCCTGAGCATGCCCGCCATACTTCAAACAGGAACGGATCGCGGTTTCCAGATTTCGAGTATCATTCAGCGCGTCGAATATGCGGAAGATGTTCATCCCGTATTCCACCGATTTCGCCACAAAGCGGTCCACCACGTCGTCTGCATAGTGACGATACCCAAGGATATTCTGTCCACGGAAAAGCATCTGGAGCGGCGTTTTGGGAAGAGCCTTCTTCAGAACGCGCAACCGCTCCCAGGGATCTTCTTTCAAGTAACGAAGGCACGAGTCAAAGGTCGCGCCCCCCCAAACTTCAAGGGAGTAGTAGCCGACGTTATCAAGGGCCTCACAGATGGGAAGCATATCCTCGGTTTTCCACCGGGTGGCGAGCAGGGATTGGTGGGCATCGCGCAGGAGGAGTTCGGTAATCTTGACGGGCTTTTTGGTGCCTTTGCCGGCAAGGGCATCATCCAAGGGGATCATGGTTGGGGTTTCCTTCACTCAGAAAGTGACGGGAGCGTAGTGGGGGGAGGGGATGGAAGCCAAGAGAAAAATATACAACAGCTATCCGATTTATCCACCCCTTGCATAAAAGAAAAATCGCGACCAATTGGAAGCGATTCCCCTTCGTATTCCATCCATTCTAAGCCTTCGGATTCCTGAACTCCAAATCCCACAATCCCGTGACCAGCTCGAACGCTTCCGTATTCAGAAGGAAACCGTTGAACAACTCCTGACCCGGCCCCTCGGCAAGTATCAGAGTATAGTCGTTGGTGTGTGTGGTGCCAACCCAGCCAATCCCTGTATGGTTACCAATCACCTGTCCCCAGATACCGCTGGGGTTGTTGTGTTGAAGGTGAATTTCTGGGGGGAGCGGCGAACCGAAGGATTGAGCCAGGATTTGTGCTTCCACATTGCTTATTTCCAATCCGAGCGTTTGCTTAAATACGTCCTGAATGGTTGCGGATTCCAATCCCTCAACCTTGAGGATCTCCTGAATTTGTCCATAACTGGCCTTAGCCGGGGCAACCCGCTCGAAGAATTGAGTGCTCCGCTCATATCGGGAACCGATCCCATTCAAACCGGGATTGGCATTCCCGTGGTCCGAAGTCACCACCACCAGCGTGTCCCCTTTTGCACGAGCAAACGCGAGCGCCACCTCCACCGCATCATCAAAAGCAAGTTGGTCCCACAGGATGGCGGCGGTATCGTTTCCATGGGCAGCATGATCAATACGACCCCCTTCCACTTGAAGCAGAAAGCCCTTTTCAGACTTTTCCAAATGTTGAAGAGCCCGTTCAGTCATCTCCGCCAACGTGGGCACCGAGCGCTTCAGTTCTTCGGAGTTCAGGTGATCCACTGTGTAGGGTAGGTGACCGTTGGCGAAAATTCCCAACGCTTTTTGCTCGGGCTTGAGGTTGGCCATTTCTTCCTTGGATCGAACGATGGCGTATCCCGCCTCACGGTAAGCCTGATAGACATCCTTCTGATCGGATCGCAACGAAGGATCGAAATGATCATTACCACCACCCATGAGGAAATCCGCCCGATTCATCATTAGCTGGGCAATTTCCTCCTGAGAGCTTCGGCTTTTGGAGGCACAAACAAAACTCGCCGGAGTAGCGTGAGTGATCTCCGTGGTGGTCACGAGTCCGACCTTTTTTCCAATTCCCTGAACCAACTCCCCAATCGTTGTCAGCACGGTACCATCCGGAAGAGTGTTCAATGCTCCATTATTCACACGCGAGCCGCTCCCCCAGGCGCTTCCTGCTGCGGCGGAATCCGTTACCAGTGTATCGAGCGAGGCCGTATCAAAGAAACCTTTCGCCACTCGCCGGTTGCTCATCAAGTCCACAAACGCCGTCCCCTTGCCACGCACTCCCCTGCTGAAGGGTTCGGCGAGACTGGGAACACCCATGCTCATCCCATCGGAAACCATGAAAATGATGTTCTTGGGTTTATTGGGAGAGTGAAGCGCCTTGGCCTGGGCTTGATTCCCCGTGCCCACCAATCCAATCCCCGCAATTCCAAGCATTCCCGACTTCAAAAAATCCCGACGTTCCATGGTCAACACTCCCGATTCAAAAGTTGGGAGTAGAGTTGCCAACGCGCTCCACCCAATCAACCAAAAGCGACACAGAGTTTGTGTTTGAAATCCGTGAGATTAGCTCTTTGCGGAAGGAGCAGGTTTCCGTTTTTTCGGGGAGATGCCGGGTCTTGGAGAGATATCGGAGAGCGACTTCTTACCGGTGGTTTTACGCCAATCCTCTGCACGCTTGTCCCAGTAGAATTCCTTCCAAACTATCCGGGCAATACACATCGCCGGCACCGCGAGAATCATCCCAACGATTCCAAACTGCCCCCCGAAAGCGAGCGCAACAATCACGGCGATGGGATGAAGCTGGGCACTCTGACCCACGATCTTAGGTTGAAAGACGAGGCTGTCGATCATCTGGATAAACCCAAACAATCCAGCAGTCAGAAGCAGGTAGATTCCCCGCTCTTGAAGAGTATCAAACTGGTTTGTAAACAGCATAAACAAAATCGCAGGGGCAGCACCCAAAATCGGCCCGAGATAGGGAACCAAATTGCCCACTCCAGCGATGCAACCAATCAACAACGCGTATTGCTGGAGCCCCATGAGGTAGAGACCAATAAACACAAGAAGCCCCACCAGCGACGCCGAGATTAACTGACCGCGAATGAATCCCCCCACCGCCGTATCAATTTTCCCCAGAGTGACGAATAATCGTTCCTCGTATTCATCCGGGCAGAGAACTTCAATCACATTGGATACCGAAGAGAAATCCACCAACAGATAGAAGGCAAGTATCACCACGAAGCTTAAGTAAAGCCCGGAGCCAATCAACCAACCGATGACATCACCAATGACGGAGAAAGTCCGGGCAAAAAAACCAGCTCCTTCTTCCGCCGCCGTTTTCGCAGCGTTCCGGAATTGATTGCTTCTCAACACACGTTCAAAAAGTTCGCCGCTGGAGAGATCAACCTTCCCAATATAGGGCTCCATCCGAGCCATAAAATCCTCAAACGTAACCGTCCGCATTTGGTGCGCCCGGGCGTCCAATTCCTCCAGTTTTGTCGTAAACGCGATAATCGGCATCAGTTGGATCGTTGTTGATGTTTCCGTTTCGTGCCACGACAGCAAGTGTTCAGAAATCTGCACGAGATTGGAGCCTTGAAGCTTTGACTCCGTTTGCCAACTTTCCAGAAAAGTTTGGAGTTCCTCTGCGCCCACTTCACTTCCAAGGTTTTCCCCTTTGGAGCGTACGTAAGACTGCAGGTCTTCCACTAGTTCCGGGCGTTCATGAGCCGGTACATCCAAGATGATGTTCGTGGCCCAGGGAAGCACCTGAACCCGAACAGTCTCCTGAATTTCACGGGAAGCTTGGCGAATCTGCGTGGTGAGGATGGGAATGATGATCGCCACAAAAGTCGTGATGATCGCAAGGAGCAGAAGCAGTACCGCGAAGACACCACCAATCCGAGTCAACTTCAGCCGAAGCTGCACAAAATTGACGATGGGGTTGAAGATATACGCCACCACCAAAGCCACAATAAATGGGGAAAGGATGGAGAACAACGCCGCAATCACCGGCCAAACAAAGACCAGCGCTACAATCACTCCGGCTGCCACCAGCATGTAACCCAGCGTTAGAACAAGTTTTCTAAGGTGGGGATCCAACGTGAAAACCGGGGGGGTGTTTGGAGTCATCGGAGTAGTATCGCCTTCATATCTTGATGGAGTTACTTCCAGTTAAGCTTCAAACCACCACGGCGAATGGATTCAGCGATTTCCTTCTGTACGCGCCCCACTTTTTTTTCTTCATTCAATGCAGCACGAGCAGCATTTTCCAGTTGCAGGGCAGTGGGTTCAGGGCGAGCGCGTTTTTCCGCCACATAATAACTCACTTGCTCACCGTTGATTTCCCGTGGACCGGTGAACTGACCAATAGTGAGTTGGCCCGGCTCCATCCCCAGTTGGGTGACGGCTTCCTGAAGTGTATAGGCACCCATGTTCTGAAACACAAAGGCCGTGGGTTCAGTGCTTGCACCAATCAAGCGGGCCAAGACGGGATCGGGAAGACCATAGGCCGCAGGAGAACCGATCTGTACACGTTCTTCCAACAATTGGCGGGCGCGAACAATCATGTCGCCCTGCTGCTGGGAAAGGGACTTCATCAACTCAGCCCTCTGCACCGAATCCCCACGGAAGGTTTCCGGTATCCGCGCGGAAAAAGACCATATGGTGTAGTCTTCAAAAGGAAAGAGCATCGCCCTGTTTTCGGAGATATACTGGGTAAGTTCCGACTTTGAAACTTCACCCACGGGAGCTTCCAGAAGACGTTTCCGGGCAATCCACCAATGAGCCTGTTCCACCGCAATTGGGTAGAAGCTTTGCTCCAGCAAACCTTGTTGCTTCAGAGCCTGATGCATCGCCTCGGCACGCAGAATTTCCCGGGCAGTGTGGCGTAACTTTTCCTTACGGTCTGTGGGTGCGTTTGGGAAAGGGAACTCCTCCGCAAAGGCCAGAAACTCTGAGGTCAGCAATTCATACTCACGCAACCGAAGCATCGCCATTTCAGGCTCCATGAATCGCAACGAAGAAACCCGATTCAACGGAAACCCCTCATCCAACAACGCACGGATTTGCCGTTCAAACTGTTGTTTGAAAAATGTGGGAAACACTTCCGTCCGCAGTTGTTCTCGAACCTGAACATAGGGAAGAACATCTTTCGGAATCCGAGCGATAAGTTGAACCAATCGCATGGAACGAGCGCGTTGAACAGGGGGAGAAACTTGCCCCGGAAGTAATCCGGTGAGTTGATCCAATACGGTTGGTTCCAGGTTAGTCGGAAGCTGCTGTTCAAAGAACGGGTTATTGCGCGATTCAATCGTCAGCCAATCCTTGTACTGCTCCACCACCTGTTGAAGGGGAGTTCCAGAGACCAACGCATTTCGGATAATTTCCGCCCGGCGTTTTCCCTCCTCCACAGTAATATTTTCCCCAAAAACCACATCCAACTTTGCGTAGGAGATTTTCTCGGGTGTTTCAAATCTGTTCAGGTTAATTCGATAAGCATGTTGCAAGTCCCGTTCGGAAACCTCCACGGAGTCGCGCACAAGCTCTTCGGCATAGGAAACCGCAGCGGGCCAGTTGGCCAACAGATGCGCCGCCTTTTCCCGGGGAAGTAAGGAGTCCTGAGGGGAATCAAACGCTGAGGCCTCCGGAAACAACGCCTTTGCCTGCAGATAATCCTTGATGGTGAGTTCCAGAAAGTTGGAAAGAGGCGCATTCGTCCGACCCGTTTTCCATTCCGGCAGCGTCAGCGCATCCTTCTGGGAAATCACCATCCATACATACAAATCAATCTCGGTGATCGGTTCACCGTTATAGGTCGCCATTACTTCAGTCGAAGGAACCCAATCCTCCTTGAACAGAGTGATTTCCTCCGTTCCGTGCGCATGGAGGGCTCCTTGAAGAGAGCCGAGCAGAACCATCAGGAGTACAAGGAACTTATTCATGAGATCGCCTCATAGGGGAATGACATCACTTTTTCAGGAGACGTTTGAGAGAATACCATGCCCTGAGAGGCCACTTCTGACGCAAGTGGTGAAGTGAGGCCCGGGCGATAAACGCGTCGTCGTATTCGCCGGAAAGCAGAGTCTCCACTTTTTGCCGAATAGCGGTCGGGGGTTGGTGATGATCCGCCGCATGGATCGGAGCTTCGCACCACTGCAGAAACTCCGGAAGCGTGGCGGCAGGGGCGAATTCTGAAAGCGCCAGCTTTCGACCCTTCTTGGCCCGCTTATCCGTAGCCGACTCATCCTGCAACGTGCGGATCACCGCCTCTGCAAACGCTGCGGCGTCATTCAACGGCGTTACCAACCCAACCTGATGATGATGGATCCAATCGGCAATCTCCGTCCCGCTGGTTGTCACCACGGGAAGCCCGCAACCGAGCATGTTCGTTAAGCGATTCCTCGCCCCGAAACGCGTTTCGGAGTTCGCACCATCCACATTGATCCCGCAGTCCGCCCGGGCATGCAGAGCAAGCACCCGATCCAGCGACGTCCAATTCAACAAGTGCACGCGGTCTTTGTGCGGCATCTTCTCCAACCGCTCCAGAAACTGAATGTATGTGCCATCATCATGCACCTTCACCGGCCCTCCCGTGCAGACAATCCGGGCGTTGGGAACCGCCCCAAGGATTCGCTCTGCAGCATCCACCAGAAGGGCGGTGTTCGTCCAGGTGTTGAAACCTCCACTCCAAAGAACCAGCTTTTCCGACGACGCAACATCGTCCAATCCAAATTCTCTGAACAATTCTTTTGGAAGTGTTGTACTCCGCTTCAAGTCCGCATACAGTTTGTACACCGCATTCGGAACAGCGTGTGCAAAAGGTTCCTCATGAGTGAACCGGGAAAATCTCCCCAACATCGCCAACTCCCCGTACAAAGCATCCGCCTGGCGATTGGTCACCGTGGAAAAGCGATCCGCGGTGAGAAGCGTTTGGGCTTCCATCCGCCAGAAGTGGGGAAAATCCTGATCCGAATTCATCCGCGCCGAACGCGTTTGCCCCTCCGCCATGGTGTAGCCATTTAGATCCGCCCAGAAGGGAATCTCCAACGGACCACAAAACGCCACCAGTGCCGCAGGATACGGATTAATTCCCACCACCGCGCGGAACATTCCACCCCGAAGCAATTTGCGAAGCGGAGGGATGATCGCCTCCATGGAAGAAGTCCCCACCGCTTGGTACCGGCGCCCCTCCATCTCCAGCGTTCTGAGGGAAAAGCGATGCTCGCTTGTCTCTGTTCCAGGAATCGGTATCGTAATGAGGCGGACATCCTGACCCGCCTCCCACAGCGGCCGCACAAAATGCAGCGTCCGCAAGCATTGACCGCTGACGAATTCACTCCCCTCTTCCAACAAGGGGCCCGTGGCAACAATCAGCAGCGGAAGGGAGGACTTGCTCATCCCTCAACCCCGCGCCGCGTGTTGACGCTTTGACTGACGCCGCGTTTTCCAAATCTCCGGCAGGTTCAACACCGTCTCACCATAGGCGTGGGCCAACGGTTTGAAATGGTCCCAAGGGGCGTTTCCCGAAAGCCAACGCGCCTCTTCCCGAAGCACCCGCAACAGATCCAAACCGAAGTTGTTCTTCAACAGAAACCGCATCCGGTTCTTGTGGTACATATACATGAACCGGTAACTAAACCGCACCGTGGTTTGGCTTTCATGATGGATCACCACCGAATCCGGAATCACTTGAATACTCCAACCGGCTCGCTTGGCCCGAACACAATAATCCGTCTCCTCAAAGTATATGGGCCAAAACCGGGGGTCGAGCATCCCCACGTCACGAACCAACCCTCGCCGGAACGCAAACGCGGCACCCGTGACGTAATCGCACTCCCGGGGGGTCAGCACCGTCTGCTGAGACTCATGCAGACCATAATCCAAGTGGTTCGTCAGACCGTTGCGGGTGATCGTTCCCCCCAAATGCTGGATCGTTTGCTGATCGGGGTACAATAACTTGCAACCGGCGATACCCAACCGAGGGTTCGCCCGAAACTCCCGATCCAGCGGAATCAACCAATCGGGGCGCGGCTCCGTGTCGTCATTCAACAACACCAGAATTTGCCCACGGGCATTCAGGATTCCCAGATTATTCCCCCCGGCAAAACCCAGATTCTTGGGGCTGGTGATGAGCTTCACTTCCGGATAATGCTCACGGACAAATTCAGAAAGCCCGTCCTTTGAACCATTATCCACCACAATCACTTCCCCGTTGAAATCCCTGCATTGGCGCATGGCATCCAACGGCATGTGAATCCGTGGTTGGCCGTTCAGGGAAACAATGATGATGGAGAAGGAAAGTTCTGTCATAAGTGAGTGGCGAATCAGGTGTTCAACGCCGCCTGCGCTCGTTGGATTTCCTCGGGCTCCACTTCTTCACCCCACCAACCATCCGAGACACGCGCAAACAGCTCAGGGTAGAATTCCTGGGCGTTCTTATCCAACTTGCGGCTACGCATAAACAGCGTTTCCAAACCACCGCCTCGGGTATTCAACCCGCTCAACGTGGTGGCCATCAACGCCGCTTTGGCGGGATTATGGTAGCGCAACATCCCCACCACAAACGCTGAGGAAAAACAATCCCCGCAGCCTGTGGTATCCACCACCTGTTGCACGGGGATGGCGGGAATTCTCAGCAGATACACCTTGCCCGACTCATCGGAAAGCCGATGCGCCATGACCGCTCCCCTGCCGCCGATCGTCAGCGCCGCCGCTTTGATATGCGGAATGCTCATCAGTTGCAAAACAGCCGTCCGGAATTCCTCCTCGGATTCAGGCTTCACACCGGTCAACAGCTTGATTTCCCACTCGTTTGCCTGAACGGAATCCACCAGCGTCAGCCAGTCGCGCCAGTTGGGAAGCCCCGTATGAGTCAGGGTTCCATCAGGCCCGATTGTTTTCCCCAGATTATGAATGTCCAAGTGAATGTGCGCACGGGTTTTGGAACGTAAATCCTTCAACTGGGGAAGGGTGATTTCCCGACCATTGATAATGTTCAACAGGATCGCCGCGCTCGAGGCGGCGGACTGAATCTGATCGTCCGCAAGAGCCGGCGTGTGAATCGTCATCTTCTCATCGCGGTCGCTGTCCGTACGGTAGCGCAGAACGTTTTCATCAGTCCCGGCCACACAGGTTTTCAGTGAGTTCAAGCGAATCTGGGGAAGCATCTCGAAGTAGAGATTCTTGATGGTATCCAAATGCCGTTCGCCCACACAGCAAATCGGTTCGATGGTATCCGTGGAACGCGTCAGACTGGCGAGAGTGATAATATTGTAGAGAATCCCTCCAAAGGATTCCCTTTTCTCCCCGGAAGCGGAATGAATTTCGTCCCGCATGATGGTACCAATCACAGAAATCTTCACAGATACAAAACCTCAGGAAAACAATCGCATTCGGGAAGCGCGGGAATTAGTAGGCCTTGCTGGGGCTTTCAAACCCACAGGTTTTGTGGCTGCCATCACAAAAAGGCGCCTTTTGGGTTTTACCGCACCGGCAAATGGAGATCCCCGTTCCGGGGGTCAGGGTATAGGAATTGCCCTCAATATCCACCAACTCAAATTCGCCTTCCACTCGAAGAGAACCATTCGGTTTAACGGTTAATTTTGCTGCCATGGGGTGAAACCTCAACGAAACATGGGGAATAATGCACAGTGCGCCAAAACCGGAAAACGGGCAAGCATCAAATCTGGGAAAAGAATTCTTCGGCTCGGGTCACCAATTCCTCCAGCAACACCTCATGAGGTGTTTCCGAAAGATTCACCTCCCGAACATTGTACGCCGGGTTTTGCCGCACCCCACGAAACCACGTCCGCTGCCGTTTCGCAAACTGGCGCGTCTTGGTCTTAATCTCCTGCAACGCCTCCGGAAGCGGTCGAGAATCCAACACCGTCTCCATCAGCTCCCGATAACCAAGAGCCTTGAAGCACCGCGTTGTTCGGGGGAATCGCTCCAGCAGCGCCTCCACTTCCCGCAACCATCCCGCCTCCATCATGGCGTCGATCCGGGCAAAAATACGGGCATCCAGCTCCGGAGTGGGGCGCTGCAACACGTAATACAAATGAGGCCGCAACGTGCGACTCTCCGCATCCTCCGCATGCCACTGGCTCATGGTTTTGCCGGTGGTGTGGAAGATCTCCAGAGCGCGCATCACACGAAATGGATCGTTCGGGAAGATTTCCGCCTCGCGCAGGGGGTCAACCCGGCGAAGCTCCGCCCGAAGCGACCCCAGACCCTCCCGGCGAATGCGCTCCTCCATCTCCGCCCGGTAGGCGGGATCCCCCGGGTGCGCATGCACCAACCCCTCAATCAAATGCTTCAGAAAAAGACCTGTACCGCCACACACAATCACCCCTTGGC
>JANRMB010000082.1:0-9903 GCA_033761985.1 Candidatus Sumerlaeia bacterium
AGGGGGGTAACGCTTCCGGGGAAGCGCCGGAATCGTTACCGCGCACAACTCGCCCCGGAGGCTTTGCCACCGTTCCACGGCATCATCCCCAAAATTGCGGCCAAGGCACAGGTACCCGTCACCCCGGCAAACAACAATCCCCCGCTCGTGAAAGCGGGAATGATCAGAAACATCGGATTCACCGCATAGGCCAACCCAAAGCCGAGCAAGTTTACCGCACCAATCGTGATCTGCACCTGACGCATGATGCTAAGCGTCGTTCCGGTGGTTTTCACCTTGGTGGGCATGCCGGCGGCCTTCCAGTTTTTCAGACCCCCTTCCAATTGATACACATGGGTCAAACCGGCGGCCAAAAGTCGCTTGGTGGCATCGGCCTGGCGCGCTCCGGAAAGACAGTGAAGGATGAGCGTTCCACCCAAAGCCTTGAGTTCCTCAGGTTGAAACCGGGAGAGGGGGAAGTTGTGGGAACCTTCGATCCGCTCAGAGTTCCACTCATCGGGTTCACGAACATCCACGAGATGGGTCTGGGTTTTTTGAAGAAGCTCTTTCACCTGTGCAGGGGAAAGAAGGGCACCGGGCTGCTGAAGATCAGAGGGTGTGTCGGGGGATTTCACGGCTGCGATCATATCGAATACTTCCTACATGTCGATTGTTCGTAGCGTGCTGCGTGGGTGTTGGGTTTGCAAGGGGAATCGTGTTGGGGGGAGGGCAGAGACGCCGCATTTGCAGACGGTCGTCCAGGTACGTGGGGCCGAAAAGGTACTCGGCGAGGATTTCGTTGTTGGAGGGCGAAGCCGTCTCGGGGTTCTCGCCGCGCTCCTCAATAATCCGACCGCCGTCGTAGAGGAAGCGGATCAGCTCACCGGTCTGGACGTTGCGGCGGGCAATGCGCCGACCAAACGCGTCGTACCGGTTTTCCCACTCCTGTGTTATCGCCCCACCGGGAACGGAGGTGCGAAAATGAGTGAGCTGATTTGGGTAATCGTAAGTGAGAACAGTCTCCTGTGTGCCCGTTGTAGTGCCGTCGAGGGTGACGGTGCGATTCAGGCGCGTTTGGTTTCGATTGGCATCGTGAGTGAAGGTGTCGCGCTCGGTGGCGAGAGAGGCAAGAAGACGCTCCACGCGGTCGATTTCGTGGGAGCCATCAGCAGGAGAAAGGGAACAAATGAAGATATTAACCGGCGAAAACCTAGGTTTTAATGCATGAGTTTCGATAAATATTTTTCAGAAAGCTACGAAGGTGTTGCTTAATCAGTGTAGGCGGGTAGATAAATACTAATTTTCCTTACGATTCTAGGGATTCACTTTACTGGAATTATGGGTTGTTGAAGCTGGTACAATCTCGGATAATTTGTCATAAACAGATTTCGGTATGTATTGTATTGCACCACCAGAACTATATGGAACGTCTAATATGTAATGCTTGTCTTCTGAAATTTTATAGACATACACTCCAATGTGCATCGGATAAAATGTCCAAGTATAAGCAATCAGATCGCCAGATGGAGTGATATCTGCAATTCCGACTAAGCCTTGTTTTGGCGGAAGAAAACCTATTTTTCTTAGCGCATATAACTCGTCATTTTTCGAAAACTTATGAAAGCTATATCCATTACTAGAAAGCCAAGTTACAATATAGATATAGTTCATGTCCTCTGACAGAAATTCAACAAACCCCATCTCTTTTTTAATTACCAATTGCTTTTCTTTTGAATTGTGATAGTAGGGATACGTATAATCTATAGGTTCACCAACATGAGCCTCATAACTGTATCGAAAGCGATCTGACAGAAATTTAGCGGGATAACCAGCTAATTGACCATCAACTTCTTTCAAGGCTAACTGCCGAATGGCTGCCAACGAAACAGGCATTTTTTCTTCATCAAAAACAGTTGGATGAAGGGATTCAGTCGGAATTGATATGACAACATACCCATCCCTATCAATTAGCGTGAAAACATTCACAGAACCATCTATGCTTTTGTAGTAGCTTATTTTGTCACCATACTTTATTCTATTAGGCCTACTAATAGGATAAGCGCCAATCCTTGAATAGAGATTTTGAGCTTCAGGATTTTGCTGCAAGTCGATTTTTTCATTAATAGCTGCAACATTTCGCATAGAATAAGAGTTGTGTGGAATAGCTGACATGCAAAGCACTAACAATAAACATAGAAGCACCATCACTGAACAAATGCCCAAAAATACTTTATCTTTTGCGAAAGCTAGTATGCGCATGATTATTATGTATGACTTTCTTTATATTTGTCAAGATTGTAGAATCTACATTAATTGTATTGTATGCGCGTTAGAAAACACATTTATTTCCTATTTTAGTCGAAACATCCTCCACAACGCAATCACATTTAATTGGGCGTCTGTGAGTAGGATGATTCCGTGTTGAATAGGCGCTCGGCCCCGGCGGAACCAAACACGTCCTTCCGGCGCATTTGAAGGGGGTCGTCGATAGGGTGACCAGGCAAGAGCCTGGCGGGCCGGATGGGGTCGTAAGAACGCGGACGAGACGTCCGCGCCACGAGAGGTTTGCCCTGTATGAGTCGGGACATGGGAGGGGGTGAGGAGGGTGAGCGGTTTGCAGGCTACCTGGGATGAAAAACGCTTTAGTAAAATGCTTGCTCCCCAACGCTCCTTCTGAAACATCTAGGCTCCCGGGTTGAGCGGTTCATCTTTTTCCCCGCAACCCATCGATTTTTCAGGAGTCTATGCCCCATGAGTGACAATGTAGTTTTTGATGACCTTCTGCATGAGGAACGGGAGTTTCACCCTTCAGAAGACTTCAAAAAAGCCGCCATCGCCAATAACAAGTCCATTTACGCCCTTGCGGCGGAAAACCCCGATGCATTCTGGGAAAATGAGGCGAAGGAGCTGGAGTGGTTTGCGCCGTGGCATCAGGTGATGAACTGGAATCCGCCCCATGTGCGCTGGTTTGAAGGCGGAAAGATCAACATCTCCCACAACTGTCTGGATCGCCATGCAAAGGGGAAAAACCGCAACAAAGCGGCGATTATATTTGAGGGCGAAAACTTTGAACAACGCACCTACACCTACCAGCAGTTGCTTCATGAGGTCTGCAAGTTTGGCAACGTGCTGAAAAAGCTCGGTGTTGGGAAAGGGGATCGGGTGGTCATTTATCTCCCGATGATTCCCGAAGCAGCGGTGGCGATGCTGGCGTGTGCACGCATCGGTGCCATCCACAGCATCGTGTTCGGGGGCTTTTCTCCGGATTCCCTCGCCGACCGCATCAACGACGCCCAAGCAAAGTTGCTCATCACCGCCGACGGTGGTTGGCGCCGCGGGAATATCGTTCCCCTGAAAAATGATGCCGACAAGGCGTTGGAAAAAACAACGACGATTGAAAACGTGGTGGTGGTGAAGCGCCCCCACGGCGAACCCTTCCCCTGCCGTATCAAAGAGGGCCGCGACCACTGGTATCACCGCATGATGGAAAATGTGGACGCCAAGTGCCCCGCCGAGGTGCTCGACGCCGAGGATCCCCTGTTCATCCTCTACACCTCAGGTACCACCGGGAAACCCAAAGGAATCATGCACACCCAAGGGGGTTACTCCGTGGGAACCTATGCCACCAGCAAGTATGTGTTTGATTTGAAGGAAGAAGACATCTACTGGTGCACCGCCGACGTGGGCTGGATTACCGGCCACAGCTACATTGTGTACGGTCCGCTTCAGTGCGGGGCCACCGTGTTGATGTATGAAGGGGCCCCCAACTGGCCGGAGAACGATCGTTTCTGGGACATCATCGATCGCTACAAAGTGAACGTGTTCTATACCGCCCCCACGGCGATTCGGGCGTTCATGAAGTGGGGCGATGACCTCCCCGCGAAGCACGATCTCTCCAGCATTCGGTTGCTCGGTTCCGTGGGTGAACCCATCAACCCCGAGGCTTGGATGTGGTATCACCAACACATCGGCGGCGGCAAAGCCCCGATTGTGGACACTTGGTGGCAAACTGAGACCGGGGCGATCATGATTACCACGCTCCCCGGGGTGGACTCCACGAAGCCCGGTTTTGCGGGCTACGGTTTTCCCGGTATTTCCGCCACGATCCTCGATGAGTCCGGGAAGGAAGTGAAGGAAGGCTCCGGTCTTTTGGCGATCACCCGCCCCTGGCCCTCCATCTCCCGTACCATCTGGGGTGACGATGAGCGTTATGTTCGCACCTACTTCACCAAATGGAACGACCCCAAAATCTACTTCCCGGGCGATGGCGCCAAGCGCGATGCGGCGGGTCGGTTCATGATTCTGGGTCGGGTGGACGACGTACTGAACGTTTCGGGTCACCGACTGGGCACCATGGAAGTGGAATCGGCGCTGGTCGATCACCCTGCAGTGGCTGAGGCCGCCGTGGTGGGGGCGCCCCATGAAATCAAAGGGCAGGCAGTGATTGCTTTCGTGACGTTGAAAGCAGGGTTTGAACGCAGCGAGATCATGATCAACGAGCTGAAACAGCACGTGGTGAAAGTGATTGGAGCCATTGCGCGTCCGGAGCGGATTATTCTGGCAGACGATCTTCCGAAGACTCGCTCCGGGAAGATTATGCGCCGGTTGCTTCGGGATATTGCCGAAGGGAAAACCAGCCAAGACACCACAACGCTTGCCGATCCTTCCGTAGTGGAACGCGTTCGCGAGCGTTACGAGGAAAAATACGGGAAGTAATACCTCCCTGTATCAGCAGAGTAGTGAACACACGAGGTGCAATGGAACTCAGGTTGTACCCCGTGTGTTCTGATTTTTTCAGGAACCAGTGAAGATGGAAGACCCCACTCCTACTCCGGAACCCGATCAGCTAAATCGTGCCGTATTCTTGAAGTCGGTTCTTTTGCTTTATGGCGGAATGCTGGGGGTGGCATTGCTGCTAATGGGGTTGCAGGAATCGGACGGGCCCTCGGTATGGGAAGCAGGTAAACCCTTGGGGGAACAAGTTTTGTGGGGATTGGTGATTGGTGCCATCACAGCGGTGGTGGCAACCGTGGCGGGGAATCGCTGGCGGTTATTGCAGGAAGTGGGAACCATTGTGGAGGTGTTCCTGCGGGTATTGAAGCCCGGGTACGGGTTGCTGTTGGGGATATCCATCATTTCGGGGGTGGCGGAAGAGTTGCTGTTCCGGGGGGCATTGCAGCCGATGGTAGGGATATGGTGGGCGGCCTTATTGTTCACGCTGGCTCATGCGTTTGTGGGGCTGCGGTTGGCACCGCTGCTGGTCTATCTCAGTATAGTTTTTCTGGCGGGGGTTTGGTTGGGGATTGCCGCGGAACGTTTGGGGCTTGTGGCAGCGATGGTGGCGCATGCGGCGCATAATGCCGTAGTTTTCGCTTTCGCCCTGCAAGCGTTCCACGCAAGAACCTCCCACTCGTAAATCCATTCCCGTGCCGCCTTCCCGTTTACCGGGGAATGAGCGGTGGAGCGCAGAACAGATGCCCAATCAATCGAACCCCATTCCCGCCGTTGTTTCCGTGGTGGGTCAGGACCAAAAAGGTGTGGTGGCGAAGGTTTCCACCTACCTGGCCAACCAGAATGTGAATATTCTGGATATTGAACAGAAGGTTGTTCAGGGTTGGTTTATCATGAACATGCTGGTGGATCTGGCGGATTTGGACATCCAGTTGGATGAGTTGTTCCGGGATTTGAACCGTGTGGGACAGGATATCAACATGGACATCGAGGTGCGCCTGTTGGGCCGGAAGAAGACCAAGCGCATGGTGATCATGGTCTCCAAGGAGCCGCACTGTCTGGTGCGCCTCATGGAGGACATCAAGGAGGAAACCATTACCGCAGAGGTGGCGGCGGTGATCTCCAACCACGAGGAATTGCGCGGCATGGCCGAGGCTGCCGGATTGCCGTTTGAGTGTATTGTGCATGAAGACCGCACCAAGCGCGATGAGCTAATGGTGGCCCGGTTGCAGGAATTGAATCCTGATTTGATTGTGCTGGCGCGCTACATGCAGATTCTCCCCAAGTTCTTCATCGATGCCTTCCCCAATCGAATGATCAACATCCACCCCTCCCTCCTCCCCTACCACAAAGGTGCCAACGCGTATCGCCAAGCCTTTGAAAAGGGAAACCGCGTGGCGGGGTGTACGGCCCACTTTGTGACAGAAGACTTGGACGAAGGCCCGATTATCCTTCAGGACGTGTTCCACATCAGTGTGGGAAGCGATACCCTGGAGGACGTGAAGCGGAAGGGTCAGGAGTTGGAAGCCAACGTGCTCAGCAAGGCCACGCAACTCTTCCTCAACAACGAACTGTTGGTGAAGGATGGCAAAGTGGTCTACAAACCGGGGAATGATTTCTTCAAGAAGCACCACACGCTTTGAGAAGTCTTGACGGATTCATTCCCCATGAGTGATACTGTGAACAGTACTTGCTCCTGTGAGTAGTACAAGAAATTACCGGCTGAAACTTGGTTACCACCCCATGCATATTGCCTTTATCACCGCCTATGATATCCGGAATCCTTATCAGGTGAGCCTTCCCCCCCTGGGAATCGGGTATCTTTCTGCATGGGTGAAACAAAATTGCCCTCATGTAACGACCAGTTTCCACCACACAGTGGATGATTTGGTGGACTCCAAACCAGATATGGTGGCGGTAAGTTCCACTTCTGAGAATTTCACCGATGCAACATTGATCGCCGAAGAGGCGAAAGACCGGTTGAACGGTGTTCCCGTTGTTTTGGGTGGCATGCACATCACCAGTATTCCCCATGTTCTTCCAAAGGTCTATGACTGTGGCGTGATTGGCGAGGGGGAGAATACCTTCCTCAACTTGGTAAGGCTCTACGATAGCAGCCCCGGTCGCCGCCCCATCGAGCAGGACTTGGCTAAAATCAACGGCATTTGCTGGCATCAGAATGGTCAAGTGGTGATCAATCCTTCCGCGGATTTGATCAAGGATTTGGATGAGCTTCCCTACCCCGACCGCAAAACCATCGACCATGGTTGGAAGCTCGACGCCAGCGACACGATTCACCTGATTTCCAGTCGGGGTTGCCCTTATAAGTGTTCCTTCTGTTCCAGCTCTTTGCACTGGAAGCGCTTCCGGTTCTTTTCTCCTGAATATGTGGCGAAGGAAATCGAGTATCTTCGGAATCGCTACAATCCCGAAATATTGTACTTCTTCGACGACCTGTTTGTGGGCCACATTGGTCGCTGGCGGAAGGTTGTGGAACTCTTCCGGGAACGGAAGCTTCACCAAGGCGTTCAATTCCGTGCGTACGCTCGTGTGGATTTGCTGACCGACCAAATGGCTTCGGAGTTCGATGAACTGAACTTCCGGTTTATCGACTTCGGGTTGGAATCCAACAGCCAGAAGATCCTCACTTATTTGACCAAGACCCGCGTAACCCCTGAGATCAATCAACAGGCGTTGGATTTGTGCTTCAAGCACAACATCTCCGTGGGTGCGAACTTCATCATCGGCAGTCCGGATGAGACATCCGACGATTTGATGGAGACGTACCGTTTTGCGGAAGAAAACCGCATCAAGATCGATCGTTGCAGTGTGGGACCCCTCCAACCCCTCCCCGGGACTCCAATCTGGAACGAGGCCAAATCCAAAGGGCTCGTCTCTGATGATATGGACTTCGGTGTTTTGGGCGTGACTTACGACAAGTTTGATTTCGCCACATTCCCTTTCATGTGCGAAAAGCAGTCCCAGGAAGAATTCTGGAACAACTGGACGAAGTTCAACTGGTTGGCGAAGGAAATCAACTACGGCGGCTTTATGAAGCGTCTGCAATACCAGCGGCGTAAAAGCGAACAGCAAGCAGCGTTGTACCGTCAGGAGTTGGATAAACTCAAGGGCTCGCGCCTGATCAAGGCAGCCAACTGGCTGCGTGGATTGATCCGCAAGGAAGAAACCATCTACGTAAATTGATCGTTCAACCCCATGGGGTGGATCATTTGGCTTGCCGAGTGAACGAGCCTTGGGGAGTGTTTTCCGCCTGATTTGGGGCCCATGGCGCAATTGGTTAGCGCTCCCGGCTCATAACCGGTTGGTTGTAGGTTCGAGTCCTACTGGGCCCACCACTAGGACATTTTGAAATTGCCGATCTCCGTGTTGCGCTACGGTCAAAAACCTCGGTCGCGTACCGAAGTACGCTCCACGTCGGCTTCCGCCTTGCGCGCCTTGATCTCGACAATTTGAAAATGTCCCACGCTCCTCCCGGAGATGTCTTTGAAATTGCCGATCTCCGTGTTGCGCTACGGTCGAAAACCTCGGTCGCGTACCGAAGTACGCTCCACGTCGGCTTCCGCCTTGCGCGCCTTGATCTCGACAATTTGAACATTTCCTGAATTTTCCAACTCCGCCATTTCTCTTCAACAACACCCCTCTTTCAAACGCTCAAAATCCCACTTGATTCTGTTCCAACCTTTCGGGGCGAAGTAGAGTCTCTGTAGGGGCTGATTGTCTTCGCCCTTTTGTACCCTCTCAGTTCTGTGAAGGATGTTGTTCTGATGTTGATTGCTTCCCGTTTTGTTCCCTTTTTGTGCAGTATGGCGTGTGCGATGTTGCTTACCGGCGGAGGTGTTTCGGCTCAACCCGCCGCCCCCGAGGAAACCGGAAGCAACAGTTTGGGGACCGTTCGCCCCCAATTGACGACCGAACCGACGGTGATTGCCGTGGTTCAGTTTGGAGTGGATTCCAACGTTCCGCTCCAGTTGGACACGATGCCCCGAGTGATTCGTCGGGATTTGGAGTTGACCGGTTTCTTCAAAATGCCGGCAGACCAGCGGGCAGTGAACTCCCTCAATATTTTTGATGTGGCGAACTCGACCGTAAACTTCCCGGAATGGGAAAAGCTCGGCGTGGAGCATTACCTGATGGGAAGCGTCAGCCAACCCTCCCCCGGGGAATTGGCAGTGCGTGTGTTGCTCTATGATATCCCCACCCGCGCGGCAGTGATCAATCGGGTGATCAAAGGGAGCGCCGATGACCCCCGCGCATTGGCCCACCGCATATCCGACGAAGTGGTTCGCTTCACCAAGTTTACGGAAGGTTTTGCTCAAACTCAGCTCCTCTTTGTTACGGAGCAGGTTCCCGGGGTGCGCGAAGTAGGGATTGTGGATTCTGATGGGTTCAACCAACGGGCACTGACCAGTTTCCAGAATTTGGTTACAACACCGGTTTGGGGTGCCAACGGCACAGAGATTTACTACACCAGTTACCATGGGCGTCAGGCGCATATATACGGTCAGTTGTTAAGAACAAATCAAAACTGGAAGATTGCCGGATATGGCGGCACCAACCATAGTCCCGATTGGAATCAACAGAACGGGCGGCTTTTGATGGCTCTTTCCAAGGACGGGAATTCAGAAATCTACACCGCTGATCGCGATGGGCAGAATCTTCGCCGGTTGTCTCAAACGCAATTCACCGAGGGAAGCCCAACGTGGTCTCCCGATGGTTCCCGGTTCCTGTTCGTTAGTAATGAGGCCGGTGGAGCCCACATCTTTGTGGCCAATGCAGACGGCAGCGGTCGGCGCCGCGTCACAACGCGCGGGAGCTGGAACGATGCCCCAAGCTGGAGCCCCGATGGGACTAAGATTGCCTTCGTCTCCCGAATTCAAGGGGTGAACGATATCTTCGTGATTGATGCAAACGGGGATAACAACACCATCAAACGGCTAACCATGGGCCAAGGAAACAACGAGAGCCCTACGTGGGCACCAAATAGTCGCCATTTGGCCTTTTCCAGCGACCGCTCCGGTAGTTGGCAGATTTACCTGATGTTGGACGATGGCTCCAACCAAAGCCAGATCACCACTTCGGGTCGGAATACGCAGCCCGATTGGGGTCCGGCACCAAAAATGGTGGAATAACTTGAACCCGACCTCAACAAGTGCAGCAGGGAATTCGGTTCCG
>JANRMB010000083.1:0-9728 GCA_033761985.1 Candidatus Sumerlaeia bacterium
CTGGAGCAGATTACCATGCAACAGGCATCCCCCCGAGAAGAACTGGAGCAATCCGAGCGCAATCGGTTGCTGAAGGCAGCACTGGAAAAACTGGCTCCGGAAGATCGTGAGTTGGTGGTTCTGCATCATCAGGAAGGGCTCAGCCAAACGGAAATTGCCGAGCGACTGGGTGTCAATAAATCCACCGTCAATCGTCGACTTGCCAAAGCGTTGGAGATGTTAAAAGGCGAACTGACCACCACGATTCTGGGGGAGAAACCTCAAAAAGGTGCCACCACCAAATCATTGGGGAAAGCCCGGGCAGCGCTCTTGGTCGCTGCCGCGGCCAGTATGCCCCAGAATGGCAAAGCGGCCCTTTTGTTGGAAGCTTCCCAGCAATCAGCCCTGGTTTCCTCGGCACTTCCCACCACCAGCGCCACCCTGAGTGCAACGGTATGGTCCGGTGTTACGTCCTTCACCACCTCAATTACGGGAGTCACCACCATGAGCACAGCACTTTACGTCGGCACAGGAGGGGCCATCCTTCTTGGAGCCCTTCTTTACACACAATTCAGCGGAGATGGATCCGGACTATCAGGCATCCACGGGGGCGCTTCGAATGCCGCCGTTGTGGAAACTGTTAATCAACATTTTCAGTATGAATTTTTGCAGCCCATCGAATTCACCATCCCTTGGGGTGAAACTTACTCTTATAGCGTCAGCAATCACCCAGAACTTGCGAATATTCAACTCAGTGCCGATACAACTAACACTTTTCGAATGAAGGCAACACTACATAATGGAAATGTAGTGGAACAACAAACAACCGATCCCAAAATCCTTTCTCTTCAGTTTTTTTCGGATGACATTTTGGAGTTTATGTTCATGCGGCAGGAAAAGGATGGTATAGTCTTTCACTGCGAACACTTCAAAAGTGCTGAACTGATGGAGACTATCGACCAGTATCGTCAGGCATATCAATCTGGGAACATGAGCAGAAAACAAATCTTTGAAGCTCTCAGCAAGGATGCCGCGAAACTAGGAATTCGACCAAAAAACCCAATGGCTCACGATGAGTTCAACGAAGCACTTCGAAACTTTGTTTATTCTTCCATCAACTAATATCGCTCTCCCAATTTTTTCTTTAGGATACTCCGATGCGTTCACCATCCCGTTATGCATTTACTCTGATTGAACTTCTCGTTGTGGTAGCCGTTATCGCCATTCTTGCGGCCATCGCACTTCCCAATTTTCTCAATGCCCAAGCACGCGCCAAGGTGGCAGCAGTGGAATCAGATCTCAGAACCATCACCATCGCCCTGGAGGCTTATCAGGTGGATTACAACCGCCCTCCTTATGACGGCGAACCCGGTTTTACTTACGCCGGGTGGGTTAATGTTTTCACGCAAGTAACCACACCCGTTGCCTATATGACGAGTTTAACTCCTGATGTTTTTCAAGCGGGAGTCGCCGAACCAACCCGACCCAACCACACGCACTATATCGGGAACAAGCACCTCTATGACTTCTCCACAGCCTACTGGAATGACATCGGGAACGATCCGGTGATGACTCCCGTTTGGAAGGAAAAGTTCGGAGAAAGCACTTGGAAAATGAGCAGCCCCGGACCCGATCGCGCTCATTCATTCGGATTGAGCGATGCCTATGACCCCACCAACGGCACCATTTCCTTTGGTGACATCATCCGTTCCAATAAAGGGAATGGAAAGTAATCACTCCAATCCCAAAGACTCCAAATCCTTCTCTGCCACCACACCCAGCAGAAGGGTTTGGAGTTCCCCTTTCCGAAAGTGCAAGACCGCCGGAAACCCATAAACATCCTGTGTGTGAGCGAATCGCTCATAACGGGCGAAGGATCCTTCAATCACCTCCAAATTCCGATGGCTGCGTTGAAGTTGCTGCACAGCTTCCTGCACCATCCGAGAACCGGGGTGGAAGTCCTCCGTGAGAATCACCAGCGACTCCCGGGGTGACTCGAGCAAATAGGCCACAAGAGCTTGTTCTTCGTCATTCAGGGACAGGGGAGTATTCATGAGTTGTTCTCCAATTCTTCCCGGCTGATGTTAAGAGTCTTCATATTTCGATATAGCGTGGCTTTGTGAACACCCAGAATCCGCGCAGCCTCTGTGAGGTTTCCTTTGGCTTGTTGATAAGCCGTACGGATGGAGTCAGTAGTTAGCTCAGCCTTGGGAGTGGAATTGATTTCACCACGGGGACGGAGAAGTTCCAATGGTTCCACCTGTCCCCCGGGCCAAACCGGCGATGCCTTGACGGGCTCAGCGGAGTGCTCACGTTGATCAAGGTTCCAGCCGCCGGGTTTGAAAAAATCACGCTCAGCTTCCCATGCCGCCACCGTTCGGGAACTAATGGCCTCTCCGAACGTTTCCACCACCAACCGTTCCATCACGTTGCGGAGCTCCCGAATATTCCCGGGCCAATTATAGTCCTGGAGCCGGCGGATTGCCTCGGGAGCAATCTTCTGGATCTGTTTGTTGTAACGTCGATTGAATTGACTGAGAAAATAATTCGCCAGAAGTGGGATGTCCTCCCGACGTTCCCGAAGCGCCGGAAGATGAATCCGAAACACATTCAAGCGGTGAAACAAATCACTTCGGAAAAGCTTCTCCCCCACGGCCTGATCCAAACCCACATTGGTGGCCGCCACTACGCGCACATCCACGGGGTATTCGCGCTCTCCACCGACGCGTTCAATAACGCCTTCCTCCAGCGCACGGAGTAACTTCGCCTGTGTAAGCAGTGGCATGTCCCCAATTTCATCCAGAAAAAGCGTTCCACCATCGGCGCGCTCAAATCGGCCTTTATGTTCCCTCAGGGCTCCCGTGAAGGAACCCTTCTCATGGCCGAAGAGTTCCGACTCAAACAACTCCGGGGAGAGCGCCGTACAGTTGACGGCTACAAACGGTTTCCCCACCCGGGGGCTAACTTCATGCAATGCCCGGGCAATTAATTCCTTCCCTGTCCCCGTTTCCCCTGTAATAATCACAGGTGCCATGGTGGGCCCATACAATGAGATGCGGTGAAATACTTCCAGCATTCGAGGAGAGCGACCAATAATCCCATGGTACATCCCGATGTAAGCAGAACGCCGACGAGCCGCAATTACCTCGGTGATGTCCTCCAATTGGAAGCGGAACTCCGGAGAATCGACTCGAGGGATAAATTCTCCACTCAGGAGATAATAAAGAACTGACGAGCCCTTGGGTTCCTCCACCGGGAGAACATATTGTTGGATGGAACGCTTGGAAGAGAGAGCGGATTGCAGTGTAAGAAACAAAGAGTGAGCTGGATGTTTATCCGTAAAATCAGATGGGGACAGATGAAAGGGAAGTTTTTCAGGAGCAAAGCCGTTGTATCGAAAACCAGATGGCCAGGTGAGAAATTCCAGTCCCCGGTGCAAACGGCAGTGAAACGGAAAATCCTGTGAGAATAAGGCGAGTTGATTCTGCAAATTATTCACCTCTTTTTCGGCGCTCCATTTCCTCTTCCTCCGCTTCCTTGTCCCTCAAATGGCGATCCCACGGAGTGAGTTGTTCGGGGATTGCTTCAGGGTCATCCTCGCGTGGGCCATAAACATCAATCACATCATCCTGAGTCAAACTTTCTCTCCATGCTTCCTCTTGTTCGCTCCTCACACGGCGAGCGTTTTCCACTTTTTTCTTAATCCATGCAAGAATCACCAACACTAAAATAATTAACCAAAAGGTGGTATCGGAAAAAACGCTGATGATGACACTTACCCAGCGGTTGCCCTTTCCATTTTCCAGAACGTGTTCGAGCGCCTTGGTTTCCAATGGATCCCAAAGTCGAGTCAGCCACTCCGCTCGGGTTGAGGGGTTGTTCAAGAGGAGAAGGAGTACTCCCACATCAGCCTTTTGATTACTTCCAGCGGGTTGGTTCTCTCCCAACTCATCGATCAATGCACCGACGGCCTTGTAGCTCACCAGATATGCATTCTGTCGCAACTTGGGGTCCGTGGGGAAAGCATATTGAATATCCAAAAGCGACGGAATGGAATCGGCAGCGTTGCCAATGGCGTACTCCTGTCCCCTCAGCCACGACCATTCCTCCGCAAGATGCTGCACTATTCCTTCCTCGGCCCAAAGAGGTACACGCTCTCCGCCAGTAATACGCCCCAGCAGAAGATGCCCCATCTCATGGGTAAGCGTTTGGGCACGTTCCTGAGGCGTGGCAGACTTCCAGGCGCGCTCATTAATCCAGATGGTCATGCGTTGTGCACTTGCAGCCGCGGCAGTCGATTCCGAAGCGAAATTGGTGAATCGCTGGAAATCATCCTCAGATGTCCAAACGATGTAGGCGGTTTCATCCCAATCAAGGGTGGTTTTTTCACGGATGATGCGGCGACTTTCAAACGCGAGATCGGTGAGATGCTGCTTCAGGGTTGGGTTGTCATCCAAACCCAGAATGCGGAGTGAGCCATCATATCGAACAACTCCGGGCTTCGGCTCAAATCGGTCAACCAACTCTGGTTTCGCCGTACTATCGCCTCCCTGAGCCGCAACGGTGAGCGGAATCCACAGCATGAAAACCATGAGAACGAAAAAACGGAGAAGAAAGAAATGAGTCATGCTGCAACAAATCCCGGCTTGAAAGCGGTTTTGCCTTGTGTGTACGGCGAAAGCCAAACCAAAAGCGCTCTGGAAACGAAAACGAAAAGGTAGTTTGCGCTCATGCCCTTGGAAATACGCCCCGCCACTCATCAGGACGACGCCGCCGTGGTGGAGCTTTTTCAAACCGTGGAGGTTCCCATTTCCGCGCGATATTGGCAACGATCCTTCGACCCCGATCAACCCGCAGAATGGAAATCCACTCCCTTTGTCGCCATGGATCACCACGGCAAAGCAGTCGCCTTCTGCATCGCACGCCCACGAACGCTCCTGTTCAACCATGAGCAACTCCCCGCCCAGATTCTGCATGAACTCGTCTTTCACCCGATGGATATATTCCCCGAAGGACAGCGGGAATTTCTTCAGGAAGTGGTGCAACGCAGCGAGTTTACCGTGGTGGCCGGAGCAGGATTGGAACTGACCCGCATTCTGGACCGCGAACGATTTCTCCGAGCCGGAGCCATGGAACGTTGGCGTGTTCCAGCGGATATGAAAACGCTCAAAAACAAAAACACTCCGGAGCTTACCACGGGAATTCCCGATTCTGGTGAACTCACAGATCTGATCCACCGTGCACTGGTGGAGGAAAACCGATTTCACTTTCGGCGTGACCCAGAATCCTTTCTTTGGATGCACGGATGGCCTGGAAGCGAATCCCGGGAAGTGATTCAAGGAAGACGGAACGGAGTGCTGGAATTTGTTGTGGTATCACGCACCGCAAGAGGGACAAAGGGCGATGAGATGCATTTGGTGGATGGAATTGTTCCCGAACAAATAATCGAAGAAATGATGCAGGCGTTGATGGAGAAATCCACCCGGCGGGGCATGCCTCTCTATTTGAGTTTTTTTGGGGGTTCCATGGGTTCCACACTGGGGGACATGGGAGTGGAACAACTGCGTCCCCGTTGGCCAATCTATTGGATGATTCGGGATCCAAAACAGAGGTCGCTGATGAACATTCTGCTCCGAAAAGAGCATTGGCATTTTTTCCCAGCCGATGGCGAGATTGACCATCACTAACTGAGTGACCTTAAATCGAACCACCCCGGAGAGACCGAATAACAGGTTCCCCAGGGTGGAATCTTTTGGGTGGGAGTATCACTCCGTCTTGGTGACTAATGATGTCAGGCGATCCATCAGGTTGTGTTGTTCCCCCAAAATCACGGTGATATTCCCTTTTTGCACCACACGCTCCAAGGTTTCCAATTCACGCATGCGCACCAAGGCAGGATTGTTTTCCAGCATTTTTGCGGTGTTCATTTGTGAACGGGTGGCAGCGGTTTCCTCACGGCGATGAATGTTGGCCGCTTCGGCAACTTTGCGTGCTTCCACAACTTTGTTCATCAGTTCACGCATGTCCCCGGGGAGGATAAAGTCTCGGATACCCACGGAGGTAACTTCCACTCCGAGAGTATCTGCTTTGGCTTTAAGTCCACGAGTTATCTCCTCCGTCACTTCCAACTTATCCTCCAACAGGGAATCCAACTCGCGATTGGAGATGGCTGCCCGGAGAAGCAGTTGTGCCTCACGGTAGAGTGCTTGGTCAGTATTTGCACTAGCTTCCACAAAAGTGACAGGGTCGATTGTTTTGATGTGAGCAAACAGATTCATTCGAATCGTTACTTTGTCTTTGGTCAGCAATTCCTGACCGTTGATTTCCAAGGGCCGGATTTGCAGATCAACTTTGAGAATGGTAATGGTTGGGCTGTTGTTCCAGAAGGCATATAGCCCCGGACTCAAAAGACCGAGACGGTTACCGTCTCGATACAAAACACCGGCAAATCCCGGAGCGATGTTGAATTGCGTCAAATACCCGGAAGCATGGGGATGCTTCATGATAATCGGCAAGTGCTTGTGCTTTAGTTCGGAGTCATGAATGTTGTAGACTTCGAATGTTACAGGTGACAGCACCTTCCAGAACGCATGTGTCCCGGGCCCAAGAATCCCCAAAAGGCGACCTTGAGACCACGCAAAGGCGCGTTGATCCTCGTTCAGTGTCACCACTTCCAGAGCGTCCTTGAGCAACTCCTCGCGGCTGAGGCTATCAGCATCGCGGGTGTTCAATTGGGGGACACTGATTTGATATACAGTAACTTGGATCACGGAATTCGTTTTCCAAATTACGTGTACACCAGGCTCCAAAAGAGCGTGGAGTTGCAGATCGCGATACACAAGAGCCCGTTCGTTTTTGCCGAGAATTACCACCTCGGCATAGGCTTGGGTCTTGGGGAAGCGAGCCAGCAAGGGAACAAGTTCCCCTTTTGCCAGAACGTCCGATGTGGAGACACGGACCAGCTTTACGCCGGTGCCGTAGGCGGGAAGCAGATGAAAACCTGATTCCAGAATCTTCACTACTTTTTGATACCGCAACAGTACACCGAGTTCGTTGGCGCGGATATGAGTCCAAAACATTTTGAGTACCTCCTTTCCGAGGAATAAATTGGGTGCTTGGACTGCACAAAAAATCTAAGTTAGCGTTTCCTATTAATTTGGCATATGAAAACCAACAGCACGAGGGAATAAGCAATTGAAGGAAAACCACTGCAGATGCATGGGTTGGAATCACGTACCAGGTGACATGTGATGTGAATCCACTACTCGATAAGCGCCTCAGAAGGGGGACAGAGATATCCCCCGTCATCTCCGGAGTTCGCGCGATGAAGTGGTTCAGCATCCCATGCGAACAAGGTTTGTGCAAACCAACGCAGGATGTTTCAGCAGTTGAAATACGTCCCAGCCAACTCCTACCCTCCCGGGTTGATACTGGGATTTCTTTCTGGTATTCCCTCAGCCATTCCCCCGCAACTGTTGCAAGGTGGGTGTTGTTTTCCAGACAACTCTAGGTGGTGTTTTGAGAGGATTCGAACCTCCTACACTTGGATTATGAATCCAATGCTCTACCAATTGAGCTACAAAACGAACAACCCATCAGGCGATCCGTCTATCACGTCATAACCCATGTTCGGAATACGTTGCAGGAACACACTCCCGAAGGTGGTGCGCCTGAATGCAACCGCTGGTCGTGATAGGCGTGTAACCCGACAAGCCAAATAGGCAAGGGGGGACGGAGACGATTCCTCCTTTCATAGTGGGATCGTTGAAAATTCTCAAACGGTGTGGGTTGAAGCTTGGGTTTGTTTGGGTGACAGAGAACTAAATTCGGCAGGAAACAAAAACGCCCACCGGGTGAGGGTGGGCGTACAACGGAAACAACCTGAAAGAGAGGCGTTACATTGTACTCCACCGGGGACAGGGGAACATCGAGCAGTTCATCCCGTGCCATAGGCTTGGGCTGCTGAACTGCTTTTGAGCTCCAAATGAAGGCGTGGGGATAAACAAACGATACATGGCTAAAACTTTAGATTGGGTTCACAAAGGTGGGGATGTGTGTACCTATGTCCCCCTGGTTTGCAACAGAAATCTTACAACAAAAGTTGTTTGAGTTGAAAAAAGAATCTTAAATCCATGCGTTATTTCATGGACAACTAATCAGCGGAATTCTATCCGATGGTGTTAATCGGTACTTTTCATTCCTAATCCCGTCGAGGTCCTTATGAACCTGTCCCCCTCTCTCCGTGCTCCACGCTTCGGTTCGTTCACCTGTGCCGTAATCCTATCCCTGTCCCTCATGCCTTTGGGAAATCTTGCACGAGCCGGTGTTGATGTTTGGACGAATCAATCCGTGGCAACCGGAGTGGTATGGAAAAACAAAGTGTACACCAGTCTCTACGGTGCCAAACAAACGGTGAATGTATTGGAGGTGGACTTGGCGCATGCCTCTGTAACAGTGAAGCCGATTAATTCCACCACCTGCCAAAAAACTTCAACTCTGGCCAACAACGCCGGAGCCGTGGCAGCCATCAACGGAGGCTTCTTTGGAAGTTGCCAAACCGTTTCCATGATCAAACTCGATAACGTCGTTCTCGGTACCAACCCGAGTTATAAGCCCGCCCGCTCCACCTTTGGGCTTACTTCAACCGATGTCCCCATGATTGCCGCTATCGCAAGTTCCGACTCCTGGCCCAGCGCCAGCCAAGCGTTGGGCGGAGGCCCCAATTTGGTCACCAACGGGACAATCAACGTAACCCTCACCCAGGAGGGATTCGATAGCAGTTACGCCAGCCGAAATCCCCGTACCGCACTCGGCTACACCTCCACAAACAAACTTCTTTTGGTCACGGTGGATGGCAGAACAACCGCTGGTGCCGGTATGACGCTTACCGAACTTGCCACCACGATGCGCGACCTCGGCTGTTCCCAAGCGATGAATCTGGACGGCGGCGGCTCCACAACGATGTGGACGAAAAGCAACGGCATCATCAATACCCCGAGCGACGGTACCGAACGCAGTGTGGTTTCAGCCTTGGGTGTTTACGTCACAGCCGCTCCCACAACAGTTACGGTGGATAACACCGATGCAGGGTTCACCGCTTCCACCAACTGGGTGGCCAGCACTTCCAGCCCGGGTTATCTGGGAACCAACTACCGAGTCCGAACCACAGGAAGCGTGAGTGATGCTGCCACGTGGAAGGCCAACCTAACCACCGCTGGTTCCTACAAGGTTTATGCGCGCTGGGCAGCGGATCCCAACCGAGCATCAGCCGCTCCTTATGTTGTTTACCACACGGGTGGAAGCACAACCGTTCCAATGAACCAACAAATCAACGGAGGCCAGTGGATGCTTTTGGGCACGTTTAACTTTGCGAGCGGAAACGCCACACGAGTCGGGCTCTCCTGCTGGACAAGTTCAGGAAGCTACGTCGTCGCCGATTCTATTCGGTTGGAGAAACAATAAAGCCATTTCGCAATTTTGCGAATAAATGAGTTGCCCATCACCAGTTAATCAATAAATAGTTGTATTCTATCCCATCCATCCAAAAGGACTATCCGCTTATGAAGAAACACCTCAAACATCGACACATTGGAATAGTGAGTCTTCTTCTACTCCTCGCACTTCTCCCCTACCAAGCCTTCGCCATTACCTTGGCCCAACTGCAAACCAACATTCAGGGAATTATTAACCGTACCAACACCACAATTCAGTGGTCCATCCTGATTGAAAACGACAACGGCAGTACGGTT
>JANRMB010000084.1:0-49471 GCA_033761985.1 Candidatus Sumerlaeia bacterium
GCATCACCCTCTACAGTGAAACTGCTGAGTCTCCCATCGTGGATTCCGTCCGATTTTTCTATCAGGATAGCACCTTGGGCGAGGGGACGCTCGTACAACCCCAAGCGAAATCAGGCGGCAGTAGTTTGGGCAACTAATCAAAATGAATCAGAATCATTTTCTCCTTATCCTTTCTGTTTTCATCCTCGTATTTGCCTCTCCGGTATATCCGCATGGAGAAAACACACGCGGTCTCACCAACAAGAATTTGTTGGAGCGCGTGATCCCAACAGACCGAAACATTCTTCATCCAGTGAATGAGCACCTTTTTACTTCTGATGATGGTACAACGGAAAGCGTGGCGCTTCATTTGATGGAAGTTGCCCTGGGTAAAAAGCCGGAGAATCCCACTTGGGGAAGCTGGCATGGTTTGCAATCCGTCCCTCTTTTTAGCGGTGATGGTGAAACACCAAAACTCAACGATCATACTTACGCACACTTTGTTCTCTATTCAGAACAGGGGGACACTCTTGCCAATACCTATGAAGGGCGGATCCCGGTGATGACGATAATCGGCGTGGGTGATTCCACTATTCAAACCATCCTCAAAAACATGAAGCGGGGAGAAAAGCGCTTCTTTCATCTTCCTGTGTCCCCGTTGATTCAAAGCGGCTGGTTTGATCCCTCACTCGCCGAAAAACCTGTCTCTCCTGAATCCTACATCTTTATGGAGGCAACGCTTCTGCACATCAAACCACCCATACGCGAGGCTCTAAACTCCTTCACACTAACCGAGTAAGATCATCCCAAAAATGAGAGGTTTCAACCCATCAAACAATTTCACCAAAACATGGCCAAGAGTAGATAAATCCCAAACCCTCGACTCCCAGGAAAAGGAATACACCATGATACAAAAGCATCAAATCCCCAAATTATTCGCCGCAATCGCCACCGTGCTCACCTTGTGTCAAACATCCGTGTTTGCCGCGGGGAGCGCTGCACAGCCTGCCATCTACACACGTGCGGAATGGAGTGCTCGTGCTCCCCAGTGCGCCATCTCCGTGGAATCCTCTCTGGACAGGGCGGTTATTCACCATACAGCCATCGCCTCGGATTACAACACCACCAGTTGGTCCACCACATCTGCAAACATTCGCGCCATTCAAAACTCCCACATGGATGGCAACGGTTGGTGCGATATAGGTTATCACTTTCTTGTGGATAAACTCGGAAACCGTGCGGAAGGTCGCCAAGGATCACTCACACAGCTTACCCGCGGTGCCCATGACAGCGTGAATACCGCCAGCTTTGGATTCAACTGCATGGGCTCCTACCATTATGCCAACGATCCCGAACCACCATCGGTTATGCGCGAGGCTCTCTATGACTTGATTGCTTGGCGCATGCCCGATCCCTACACAGCGCTTGGTTCCGGTACTTACGGTGGGAACACCGTTGGCTTCCTAGCCGGCCACCGCGACGTGATTGCCACGGCATGCCCCGGTGACAAGTTGTACACCTACATCGGAACTAACTATTCCGGCGGTGAGGCACGCCTCGCCATTAATTCCCGCATCACTGGAAATGGTGGTGGCTCTCAGGATATCATCGTGGATAACGTGGCACCTGCCTACGTTGAAGCAGGCTCCTGGGGGACAGGTGCTTCACCCGGTTACGGCGAGGGAACTTACCGCTTCGCCACAGCGGGGAACGCCAGCACCAACGCCACATGGACGGTAAGTGTCCCCACGGCTGGCACCTATGATGTCTCCGTGTACTACCTCGCCTCCACCAATCGCTCCACCGGGGCAGCCTACGAAATCGCCACCTCCACGGGAACGGCGAATGCCACAATCAATCAAACCCTGAACAGTAATTCCTGGGTCTCCCTTGGAGTGCACTCCTTCAACGCTGGCAATACGACCGTACGCCTGAACGCAGCCACCAGCACCGGCGGAAGCGGAGTGGTAGTCATCGCCGATGCCGTCAAGCTGACTCCTGCTGCGCCACCTCCCCCTCCACCACCCGCAGCGCCTTCAAGTCTTGCAGGTACCGCACCCAATAACACCAGTATCTCTCTAACTTGGGTGGATAACTCCAGCAACGAAACCGGCTTTACGCTGGAACGCAAAAGGGGCACTGGAGCCTACGCGGTTGTCACTACCACTGGAGCCAACGTGACCAGTTTCCTGAACACGGGTCTCAGTAAAAACACCAGCTACACGTTCCGCGTGAAGTCCATCAACGGAAGCGGCAGCTCTGCCTATTCCAATGAAGTTACGGTGAAAACTCCACGGTAAACTCTAAAGACTCCAAATCAAAGCCTCCAGTCCTTCGATTGGAGGCTTTTCTTTTGCCGAATTATCCACAAATTATGAGAAATCTAACACAAAAAAATCGCAGTTGCACACGGTTTATTCCTGAGAAAGGAAGGTCTCAAATATGGAGGCAAGCTCATGAATACAATCTCCTTGGAATCAGTCGTCATCGAACTCGATAACGCGTTCAATCGCGGTGACTTAGGTACGGTGTTGGATTTTTATCATCCCGATGCCATTTTGGTTTCGGAACCCGGGAAAGTTCTACGGGGCATCGACCAAATCCGCGATTTCTTTTCCCGAATCCTGGAATTGGGTCTCCTCGCAAAACAGCACCAAACCTGTACATTAACGACTTCGGACACCGCCCTATATCTTGCTCGTTGGGAATTACGATCACCCCATGGACGCTCCAGCTACAAAACCGCCACAAGTGTTTTCAAAAAAACTTTCCAAGGCGAATGGAAGCTGATCATCGATAATGCCTTCGGTACAGAAGCGATAAATCCAGGCCAGTCGGTTCTTTCCCATTCAGTAATCATTCCCCCAAGCCAAGGTACACAGCTTCATGTACTTGGTACCGAGATACTCTTGAAAATTGCTTCGAATGCAACCCATGGGAGCTTTTCCATTATTACTGCTATGGATTCACCGGGCGGCGGACCACCACCCCATGTTCATCATCAAGAAGATGAAGTGCTCATCGTGCTGGAAGGGGAATACGAGTTCCTGCTGAATGGCCAATCTTATCGAGGAGGATGTGGTACTATTGCCATTCTTCGCCGGGGGGAAACTCACACCTATCGAAGGGTGTCCCCAGATCAGGGAAGGCTCATGGCCTTCATTATACCGGGAGGTTTTGAGGACTTCTTTGCGGGCATCAGTCGAGCTTCAGAAAAAGGTGAGCTCTCTCCCGATGTTATCACCGCCCTTGCCAAAGATCATCAGTTGGAGTTCCGAACCTAGCCGCTACTCCACTTCTCCCACTGCAGGGATTCCCAACTGTTCATGGAAGTGGTTGAACTCCCGAATCACCTTGCTCGCCAGCACCTTGTACCCCGCTCCGTTGGGGTGAACCTGATCGAGCAACAGGCTTCTGCGTCCGAGGATATCCTCGAGTATATCGGAAACCAGAATGCATCCCATTTCTTCGGCGAGCGCCTTGTACGCCTCATCATACTCCGGACCGTAAAACAACCCACCGTCCACCCCCAGCAGAGCCACCACCGCTCCGGAATCCTGTATCCGCTGCACCACCTCGCGCAGGTGACGAAACGCCACGTCCACGGGGACGTTTTGCCGAAGGTCATTCCCGCCGAGAGCCACCAGTACCAAACGGGGGTTATGGGCCAATACGTCGGATTCCAACCGAGCTAGCCCCTCATCTGTTCTGTGCCCTGAGACCCCGGCATTGATCACCGGTTCACCCCAGGCCGTGCTCAGGTAGTAGGGATAGTTTTCCGTGGGGGCAACGGCCACTCCTTCGGTAAGACTATCCCCCAGCGCCACGATGGGTCCCGACTTGACGGAATCCAAGTGGCGGACTTCCCACCGAGTCTCAGGCCGCGGCCAGAAGAACCACGCCACCGCCGCCAAGAAACAAATCCCCAAAAGGGTTTTGGGGGTGATCAGTTTGCTGAATTGTTCGGCCATTCCCGTATAATCACCCTTCTCCTGCTTCAGGCTTGGTCACTCCCCAGTTCGGAGGAAACCACAGATCATATACAAAGAGCATACCTCTTTTGGTGCAATCCCATAACTGCCCTATCGAGCAATCACAGGGAAGTTTATCTCGTGTTAGCCATCAACCTCAAATTTGAAGAGGTGCTTCCATGAATAGTCGCTTCCTAAACAAACGGGTTCTTCTAGGGGTGGGCTTTTCCCTCCTTGCGGGATGTTCATCAGAGCATGGGGGGGCACAAAAAGGAGCCGCCCCCACGGAACCGGTTGTGATGACGGTCCAGCCCAAACAAGAAACACTGGAACGGGCATTCCTGTTTACCGGTAACCTGGAGGGAATTGAACAAGTGGAGATTCGCCCCCGGGTGCAGGGATTTGTGGAGGCGATTCACTTTCTCCCGGATAGTCTGGTGGAAAAAGGGGAGCTTCTGTTCACCATCGATCCCAAACCATACCAGGCAGCGCTGGATTCTGCAAACGCACGGTTGCTGGGCGCACAAGCCGATTTGGAAGTGGCCATGGCGGAATCGGTTGCAGCCGAGGCAAGGGAGCAAGTGGCGAAGTTAAGACTCGATCGAGCCAAAAGCCTCTCCCTTTCCCAAGCTGTTCCAGAGCAGGAAGTGGATGATCGTGAAGCGGAATTCAACGTTGCCCGCGCAGAGGTGGGTTCCGCCAAGGCCGGTATCCAATACGCCAAGGCGAATGTGGAATCAGCAAAAGCGGATGTGGCCACCGCCGAACTTAACCTTGGTTACACCCGGGTAAACTCTCCCATCGAGGGGCGCATCGGTAGAAATCTGGTAGATTTGGGTGCCTTGGTGGGGACAAACGAGCCCACGCTTTTGGCAACCGTAATCAATGATTCCCAAGTGTATGCCTACTTCACCACCAGCGAATCGGAGTTGTTTACCATACGCCGCTGGAGAGCCGAACAAGGACTCTCGGAAGTCAATCCCCGCGAGGCGATTCCGGCCTTTCTCGCTCTCCCCGATGAAAGCGACTTTGTTCATCCGGGGGCCTTTGACGCGGCAGACAATCAGTTGGAGGCCGGCAGCGGCACTATGTTGGGGAGGGCGCGATTTGATAATCCCACTCGCCTTCTCATACCGGGAGCTTACGTCCGGCTTCGGATCCCCTTGGAAGAGTACACCGCCAGTATGGTCCCCGAGGTTTCCATCTCCCGCGATCAGGGGGGGAACTACATCCTGCTGGTGCGCGAAGATAACACCGTGGAACGCCTCTCGGTTGAAACAGGAGAAAAAAAACAAGGCTGGCAGGAAATCCGAACCACGCTTCCGGAAAACAGTCGCGTCATAACGCAGGGGCTTCTTCTCGCACGCCCGGGAAGCAAAGTCATTCCCAACGTGGATGAACGCTTCAGCACCCTTTCGCAAGATAGCGCCAACTCCCCGACTACTTCCACCCCCTGACGGATCATCCTATGTTCTCCGATTTCTTTATCCGACGGCCAATTTTTGCCACGGTCTTTAGTATCCTGATCCTCGTGATGGGGATCGTTGGCTTTCTCCGTTTACCGGTGGATCGCTACCCCGACATCACTCCGCCTGTTGTTCGTGTCACCACCAATTTCCCGGGTGCCGATGCCCGCGTGCTTGCGCAAACCGTTGCCGCGCCCATTGAACAGGAAGTGAATGGTGTGGATGATATGCTCTACCTGAGCAGCACTTGCGCCAGCAACGGCACCTATCAGTTGGACATTACCTTTGAGCAGGGGACAGACGTGGATCTGGCGGCCATTCTGGTGCAAAACCGGGTGAGCATCGCGGAACCACGTCTCCCGGAAGAAGTTCGCCGCCAGGGGATCGTTACTCGCAAGCAATCCAGCAACCTGGTACAAGTGGTCAGCCTTCTCTCCCCCGATGGCTCACGCGATGACCTCTTTCTTGCCAACTTTATGGCCTTGAATATCAAGGATGAGCTTACAAGGATTCCCGGTGTGGGAGGCACCACCCTGCTTCCGGAGAAGGATTACTCCATGCGGATCTGGTTGGATCCGCTGAGGCTAAAAGCCAGAGGCCTCACGGTTTTGGAAGTGCGGGATGCCATCCAGGAGCAGAATATTCAAGTGGCTGCCGGGCAGTTGGGGCTCCCCCCGGCACCCGAGGATTTATCGTTTCAGTTTACGGTGCGCACCAAAGGCCGGTTGAGCGAACCCGCTGAGTTTGAACAAATCATCGTCCGTGATTTTCCCGATGGGCGTGTCGTTCGTTTGGGTGATGTGGCCAAGGTGGAGTTGGGTGCCCAATCCTATTCCACAAAAAACTACGTGAGTAACACAGCGGGCGTTTCCCTTCTCCTCTATCAACTCCCTGGTTCAAACGCCTTGGAAATGGCAAAAAGTGTTGAAGCGGCCATGGAAGAGCTCTCCCGCAACTTCCCACCCGGTGTGGAGTATCGCCTGATGTATGACTCCACCGTGTTTATCGAAGAGTCCGTAAAGTCGGTATACAAAACACTGGTGGAGGCCTTCCTGCTCGTCTTTCTTGTGGTGCTGGTTTTTCTTCAAAACTGGCGGGCAACGTTGATTCCCACTCTCGTCATTCCCGTGGCTCTTGTGGGGACTTTCGTCCTCATGGCGGCGCTGGGTTTTTCCGTGAACATGCTCACACTTTTTGGATTGGTACTCGCCATCGGTATCGTGGTGGACGATGCCATCATCGTGGTGGAAAACGTGGAACGTCTCATGGCGGAAGGATTGTCGCCGTTGGAGGCCACCTTCAAGGCGATGCGGGAAATCAGTGGAGCCATTCTGGCCATCTCTCTGGTTTTGATGGCGGTGTTCCTTCCCACAGCAGCCCTCAGCGGTCTCACCGGGGAACTCTATCGCCAGTTTGCGCTCACCATCGCGGCCAGCACGTTCTTTTCTGCGGTCTGTGCTCTCACCCTGAGTCCGGCACTTTCAGCGGTGTTTCTCCGTCCCCACGTCGAACACAAAAAAGAGTGGCTGGCCACACGTTTATTCAACAACGCCTTCGAGGCACTATCCCGCTATTATGCCGCTTTTGTGCGCCTCTCCATCAACCTTTGGTTTATCAGCCTGCCGCTCTTCCTATCAAGTATCGCCTTAACCTACTATCTTGTCACCACTGTCCCCCAGGGATTCCTCCCCCCGGAAGATCAGGGGGTGATCATGGTGGATGTAACGCTTCCTGATAACGCAGCCCTTGGCCGAACGGATGAGCTAATGCTGTCGCTCAGTGAGGAAATCATCGAAATTGAAGGAGTGGACAGATTGGTGACACAGGTGGGAACCAGCTTCATCAGCGGTTTTGGTTCCAACTATGGCTCCATCGTTGTTGTTTTGAAGCCTTGGAAGGAACGCGAAAAAAAACACCGATCCGCCTTTGTGATCCTGAATGAAATTCGCCCCCTTTTTGGCAAGTACCCTGAGGGATTTGGATTCGCATTCAATCTTCCTTCCATCCCCGGTTTGGGTGCCACTGCGGGTTTTGATATGCGCTTGCAGGATCGCGCCGGATTGGGGACGGAGGTCCTCAGCGCCTCGGTACAAAACGTATTGGCCGAAGCCCGAAAAGATCCCCGTATTTCGCAGATCTTTAGCAGCTACCGCCCCGGTGTTGCCCAGTATTATGTGGATATCGACCGCGAGCGGGTGAAGAAACTGAACATCCCCCTGAGCAGCGTTTTTGCAACACTGCAAACAGCTCTCGGCTCTGCCTATATCAATGATCTCACCCTGTTTTCCCGTGTGTATCGAGTGTATGTTCAAGCGGATACACCCTTCCGAATTGAACCGGCCGATATTGGCCGATTGGAAGTGCGCAACGCCGATGGGGACATGGTTCCCGTCTCCACCTTTGCCCGCGTAGTGGAGTCCTTTGGTCCTTCCAAAGTGGAGCGCTACAACCTCTATGAAAGCGCCACCATTACCGGAGCCGCTGCTCCAGGAATCAGCTCCGGGGAATCCATCGCCCTGATGGAAGAAGTTGCCGATCGCGTTCTACCCCAGGGAATTGGTTACGAGTGGACGTCCATGGCCTATCAGGAAAAACGCGTCGGCAACCAGGGGGTGTACGTCTTCATCCTGGGAATTTTCGTCGTCTTCCTCATTCTCGCTGCTCAATATGAAAGCTGGCTGGCTCCGGTCTCTGTTATTCTCTCCATCCCGCTTGCGGTGCTCGGAGCCATGGTGGGGTTAATCTTCCGCGGCATGGACAACAACATCTACACACAGGTTGGCTTGGTGCTACTCATCGCTCTGGCTGCAAAAAATGCCATCCTGATTGTGGAATTTGCACGGGAACAAAAAGCCCACGGAAAGACAACTCTTGAAGCAGCGGTGGAAGCCTCTCGACTACGCTTCCGCCCGATTCTGATGACGAGTTTTGCATTTATTCTGGGAGTTGTTCCGCTGATTGAAGCAGAAGGCGCGGGAGCTGCCGCACGTCAGGCGCTGGGTACTGCGGTATTTAGCGGAATGGTGGGGGCCACTCTTTTCGGCCTCTTGTTTATCCCTGTGCTCTACGCGGTCGTGGACTGGACTGGGGACGCACTCCTAAAGCGTTCGTCCCGCTAAGGCCGGTTTCCCTGTCACCCTATTTTTGCTGCAACGCAGCGATTGCTTCCTTTACCTCACAGAGCGGTTTTATGCCCTTCACTTCTTGCCGGAGCATCTCCAGATTCGCTTCGGCAAACTCTTTTTCCATGCGGCTCATGGCATCGTCCAAAAGGCGGTGAACACCACAAAGCTTTGTATGACCGGGGATGCCCAGCGGGCACCGGGTAATCCGTTGGGGCGAGGCATCCACCGCCTTGAGCACATCAAGGAGCGAGATTTTTGCTGCGGGTAACGCCAGAACAAAACCCCCATTCAACCCGCGTTGCGAATTGATGAGGGCTGCTTTCACCATTTGTTGAAGGATTTTGGAAAGATAACCTTGGGGAACTTTTGTGGCCTCGGCAATCACAGCAGAGGTCATGGGAACCCCCTCGTGTTGGGCCATGTGAACGGCCGCGCGGATGGCATATTCCCCGGTTGTGGTGATCATGGAATCGTACTTTCCTTGTTTACAACAAGTTACTTTTGAATGCAGACGGATGCAAAAGCGATTCCATGATCATCATCAAGGGAAATGCCGTTCCTTACTCCGATTTTTGTGTGTCGAAGTATTGCTGAAGAATCGCTGCATCCTTCGCGCTCATCGCCAAATTCGGGTTCTCCTTCAAAATGTTTTCAATCTTCATCGCCATCACGGGCGCTTCAGACTGCATGGCATCCATGGCAGGAAGTTGAGGAGCGGTCCAGGTGGGTGTTAGAAAGACAAACACGTCTGTTTCCCGGATAATCCGAGACTCATTGGCGAAGAGGTATTTCAACACCGGGATATCCTTCAATACAGGGAAGCCTTTGTCTTCCACCGTGTTGAAGCTGCGGCGGATGCCCCCCAGTTTGTACGTTTGTCCCTGTTCCAATGTAAGCTCTGCCTGTACATCCTGATCGGAGTAAATGGGGAGCCCCACCTTATCGATTCCCACCGGGCTGCTGAGGGAGAAAGCCACGTTCATCCGGGCCCCCTCCATGGCGATCACCGGCGCCACAGCCAAGGCAAAACCTTCACCACGTACTTCACCCGCTTTGCGCACCAGAATCGCCCGCCCCAAGTCACGGTTCACGGTATACTCGAAAGTAGGTACTTCAATCCCCGAGGCTACTGTCCCCACTGTCCCCGTCGTCACCGTGAGATTGGTTTCCGCCATCGTCTTGGCTTTCCCCTGATCGATGAGGTAATTCAGGAACTTCGCAACGGCCGCCGCGTTCACCGTTAGGAAGCCATCAAAACTCCGGGATTGGGAGTTGAAGGTGCCGCCGGTGGTGGGCTTGCTGTTCTCCGTACTCAAGTCTACCCGGGCATCACCTGCCACAGCGGTCTTCCAGAAGTCCCAGTCCAACCCCAAGCTCGTTTGGTCAATTTCCGTCAGTTCAATCACTTCCACCCCAAGGTCAATCTGAGGAGAGGGAATATCAAAAAATTCAATGTGCGCCAAAACCCGACCAAAGTCACTCGGTGAATCCTGAATGTAGATCGTATTGGTGGAGTTATCCCCCTGAATTCGCCCGTCGGGAGAAAGGGCAGTGGCGCGAATGAAATCCGCAACCTCCGACGCACTCCGGTACTTGGTGCGGTAACTGAACACAACGAATCCCGTCATGGAACGGAAGTTGGGAACGTCGTAAGCCTTGATCGCTGCATCAATGCTCTCCAACTGAAACTCGGGGACGTTCACCTGAATCCAAGATTTGAACCTACCATCCGGCTGGGGATTGTAGGCCGTGTTTACATTTCCTTTTTCCAGAGCTGCAATCGTGCGCATGTAGGGGAGCAGTTCATAAGGGTTTGCGTATTGCAGATGGTACACCTTCGTCACGTAGCGGTTCATCTCCAGCTTATCACCGGAACGCAAAATCCGGAAGTCATCGGTGCCGGCAACAACATCGCGGTTCAGATTCACGTTTTCATCCTGGCGATTGTCCGCCACGGCGGGTTGTTGCTGGGCATACGTCATTCCCTGAACAAGGGTGGCGAGTACCGCCGCAGCAAGAGTGTAAAACTTAAAATTCATGAGGGGCTCTCCTCAACGGGAAGTGATGGTAAAACTCTCATCTGCAAGGCTTGCTTGTAGGGCGTGTTCCCCCGACTGCTTTTCCAGAGCAAAAGCGAGAGGAGCATCGGCCTGAAGGGCACGTAACGGAGATGTCGTTTCTGAACAGAGCGTTTATTGACGGATAAACTGGATGTCAATGTCTATTTATACAAAAGAGATAATCCTTGTCGTGATTATAGGTATCCATTCATTCCATCACCAGCGCATACTTCTTGCACCATCGCTCCTATCAAACTCTCTCTTCGGCACCCCTCCTCATGGCTTCACCCCTTCCCGACCCCGCAGATCTTTCCCGCATCATCGAAATGGCCTGGGAGGATCGCACCCCGTTCGAGGCGATTGAGCGGCTCTATGGTCTTCGGGAGCCGCAGGTCATTGCCCTGATGCGGCGCCGCTTGAAGCCCCGGAGTTTTGCTCTTTGGCGCGAGCGGGTGAGTGGTCGTAAAACGAAACACGCCAAACTCCGCTCCAGCGACGTCACCCGCGCCTACTGCCCCACCCAGTACAAACCCCGGTAACTTTACCCTTTTCAGGCTACTTGGCCGCCAAACTTTATTTGGTGCCCACCAAGAAAATCATTATTTTGGGGTTGACGAATTCATCACCCGTTTGGATCAGTCGAGGTTATCTTACCGAAAGGGAACATCATGAATAAACAAACCACCACCTCGCGAAAGCCTTCGGGCTTCACACTTATCGAACTGCTGATCGTTGTTGCGATCATAGCCATCCTCGCCGCCATCGCCGTACCGAACTTCCTGGAAGCTCAAACACGGTCAAAAATCTCCCGCGCCCGCGCCGACATGCGGACTGTTGCCACCGCGCTTGAAGCGTACCATGTCGATAATAATAAATATCCAACAACCCCTCCAAACATTAGCTGCCCAACAACTCAACCTCTTGTTGATGATTGCGATGGATTTACACCTTCGTTGTTCCGCCAATTTGGCACGCTAACCGTTCCAGATTTGATCACCACACCTATTGCTTACATCACCTCGCAAATCCCTGATGTTTTCAAAGTCGGTAAGTCCGTTGATGCAGGTCCTCAACTTGGAAAACCATGGTCTGCGGGTAATGATCGTGACCGAGCTTTTTTGTATCTCAATTTAGTCCAAGCTGATCTCTCATTTGGATTTTTCGAATCACAACAGGGCCTTGAAGATGGTAGAAATTCTTTTGGTGGTTGGCAGATGAGAAGTCTTGGGCCATCATCTTCTTATTCAGGGGGTTCAACGTTTAGTTACATCAGCATAAATGCTGTCTACGATCCAACAAACGGCACCGTTTCCCTTGGTCATATTATCCGTAACCAAAAAGACGCAGAAGGCACAAATCAAACAGACACACAAACTGACTAAGTGAGTTGGCCCAATGAAATACGGGCCAACTCATTACATTTCGAAATATGATAATTTACATTTATCATTCTACCTGAAGAACGACATCGGGACTGTTGAGCGTTAACTGCGATGAACTTTGTAAGAATGTAATTTTTCCTGCTTCATATTCAGGGTGAGTTTGAAGAAAATTTGTTGATGTAACCCTTTGTTTTATGAAATTGTAAGTATTGCGACCCGCTTCTGCGCCCTTCAGTACTATTATGCCATTGTTTTCTGGGAATCTTTTCTCAATATATGAATAGTAGATATGGCCATTGTGGTAACTCATATCTATATCTTCATATCTCCAAGCGCCATTCAATGCGTTAGTATTAGAAATTGATTGAGCTGCCGACCAATTCCCGGTAAGGCTTCCTTTACTGTGATAAACGATAGATTCATTGTTTGGAGTTATGTACATATAAACATATTGGCCATTTCTTCCTGCATTAGGATCGAAGACTACGCCTGGACGTTCTTTAGGTGTTGGATTAGTGCTAGAATAACCAATCTCCATAAAGTTGTTAGTTGAGTTTATTGAGCCAACGGGTAGTTGTGTATAATAGCAATTATAGAAAACATTGGTAGCGATAAGCCAATTGCTGTTGCCAGAATTCAAAGCGGAATCATTGCTAATGAACATTGTATCTGGACGTTCAGATGGTATGGATGTATGATTGATTGTATGGATATTTTTTGAAATCCAAGTGGTAGTACCAATAGCTTTCTCTGCTATGATATAAGATGTTCTGTAGTTATTAGTACCTTGTTGCAGGAGTTCTTCAGTAATCCATGTCGTGGCGATATAGTAATTCCCATTTACTTTGGCAATTGACATTCTAGGTGTTGATGTTGCGGCATTTCCCAAGTAATGAGGTTGTGACCATGTTGTACCCGCATTTGAACTCTCAATAAAATATAGGCCATCAATTTGTGTTCCATTTATAGAAATTGATGAATTGAATACACAATATATTACACCATTATGAGATATCATATCTCTCATTCCAAAGGTTGACTCACCAGTTGGTAAGGTAATTCTTTTATGTATTCCGCTATTCGAATCATACAAATAGGTGTAGAACGTTGTTGTGCCAGTACCAGGTATATAACTATATAATAAATAATGTTTATTGCTTGTTGAATCGTAAGCTATTACAGGTTCAGATGCTTTTAATTCGGGGTCAGTTATTACGTTTGGAGGATCGGGCGTGAATGAGATTGCTATACTAGGAATAAGAATTAGTAACAGAGTTTTTTTCATCATAGTTCTCCTTTATGGTTTTATTTACGTATCAAAAAGTTTTTTTATTTGTCAAGCCTTTTGTTTTTGGTAAAAAATCATCGTTCCCCACCACAATTCATTGCGTACCCTTGGCCCTTTTGGTTAGATTCCCTTTCGTGTGGTGCCAGCGGCCCATACCGTATTTTGTTCCCCTTCTGAAGGAGTACCCCCGGCCATGATGGATATGAATGAGATGCTCAAGATCATGGTGCAGCGCAACGGTGCCGACTTGCACCTGCGCGTGGGCAAAACACCCGTCATGCGCCTGGGGGGCGGTCTTGCCCCCGTTGATCCCGACGTTCTCACCCCCGAGGACACCGAGCGCCTCATGCGGGAAATTACTCCCCCCCGTTACCAGCAAATGCTGCAGGAACACGGCAGCGCCGACTTCGCCTACTCCTACTCCGAACAAGCCCGCTTCCGGGTGAACGTCATGAAAGCCCGCGGTGTTGTCGGCATTGTAATGCGTCTGATCCCCAGCAAGCTTCTCCCCTTCGATGTTCTCGGCCTTCCCAAGGCCAGTATTGTGGAACTCCTTCACGCCCACCGCGGCATGTGCGTCATCACCGGCCCCACGGGTTCCGGAAAAACCACCACGCTTGCCACGATGATTGACTATATTAACGAGAACCGTGACGCCCACATCATCACCATCGAAGACCCCATCGAATACACCCACCCGCACAAGAAATCCATCGTCACCCAGCGCGAGGTGCACGTCGATACGCCCTCCTTCTCCTACGCATTGCGGGGCGCCCTTCGTCAGGACCCGGATGTGATCCTCGTGGGGGAGATGCGCGACCTTGAAACCATGGAAGCCGCCCTTACCGCCGCGGAAACCGGTCACTTGGTTTTCGGAACTCTCCACACCATCTCCGCCGCCGCCACCATCGACCGTATTATCGACGCTTTCCCCCACAGCCAGCAGGAGCAAATCCGCTCGGTTCTCGCCGTGGCGCTTAAGACCATCATTGCCCAAACGCTTCTTCCCCGTTTGGAAGGCAAGGGCCGCGTCGCCGCCTACGAGATACTTCACTGTATTCCCGCCGTGCAGAACTTGATCCGCGAAGGGAAAACCAACCGCATTATCTCCACTATCCAGACCTCCATGAAGCACGGGATGGTCTCCATGGACGACTACCTCTTCAACCTCTACAAAGCGAAGAAGGTTGATGGCGAAGTAGTGCTGGAACGCGCTCACTATCCCGATGAATTACGTGTCAAGATGCTTGGCTTGGCGAAGGATGAACCGGAAGAGGAAGAACCCGCCATCTAAGGAATCGGGCGGGGGAGGGGGAATCTCTGTGTTGGGCATCGGTCTCATCCCTTCGTCACGTACTTCAGTACGCTCCTGGGGCTTCGCCTTGCCCGCCTTGATCTTCCCCCTCCCCGCCCGATTCCTTCTCGGAAGTTTGTGCTCAAATTGATGTCAATAAGGTCAGTAAGGTCAAATTGGCCCCATTGTCCAGATTGACTTTACCTCAATCCCCTATCCTCATCATCCTTGAAATCGATGTTAAAATCACTGCTTGGAGTTCAGATGACGCCGGGCCGTTGGCCCTCGGTTTTGTTGCATGGTTGGTATACCTAGGCCGTTGGCCTAGGCTGGTATAAGGCCGCACCCTTGGCGCTGGATTTTCTCGATACCCTCCTAATCACCTTTGGACCCGGTTCACGCAGTCGCCCCATTTATCTTTGTGATGTGAACGACCGAGAACACCATCCTGTTTATCCTTTTCATCCTGCTCATCCTTGTGAATTCCCCATCCCTGCTATCGATGATAAGAAATCAGTTTTGTGTTTTTGTGGCCCTGCTCACTCCTCCCGGATCATCCGGATCGGTCGTTGATCCATCTCCTCGATTTCCTTCAACAGTAACTCCCGCTGTTCCGGAGTGAGAATCGTTGCAAAGTTGCTCATATGGCCGAGCATTCTTCCTGCAATCCCCCTCGGCACATGTTCGTTTTCCTGCAGTAGGCGCTCCACCAATTCCAAATCTCCGGGTGATTCCACAATCTGCCGGATCGTGCGCAGGCGCATTTGCCGAAGTTCCTCAAAATCACTCTCTGTATTCTCACGAATCACCGCCACCATTTCAGTGAGCTTCTCGCGTTGATCTTCATTGAGGTTAAGCTTGTTGGAAATCAAATCCACATCGGGGGCCATGGGGGGCATGCCGGGGGGTGGAACCATGGGGAAAATCAGATGATTCTTGGGACTGAAGAGCAACCAGCCCAGCACCAGACACACGCAGAGCAATCCCACGTTCAATCCGGCGGAAAGCCACAACAGTCCGTTTCGTTTGTACCAAAGTTTCATGGCTTCACCTCCTGTGGGGAAGATTCCTGCGGTTGAATCAACTCGCGCGTTGCCGTTTCCAAGGGATCGTACTCCAGCGCCGGAAGAAAAACCGAACCCGTCAGAGTGCCGCTCAGGGTTGAATCTGTCGGTGAGCCGATTCCTTGGGGAAGCAGCAACAGCATCGCCACCAGAAAACAGGTGATCCCCAAGACAAAACCCCCCAACCCGTAGGCGAAGCGGAGAGCCAACGGTTCCATGGGGTCGCTGAGTGCCAACACTTCACCGCTGCTTTGATGCTGCCGAACCACGGCAACGCTGGCCATTACCCGCGCCCGGAAGGCACTTCCTTCCGGGGCTTGGGGGAGTTCCGCCAATCCCTTTTCTATGCGTTCGTCCAGTTCATTCATGATTCCACCTCAGCACGTTGTTTCAAGGTTTGACGCCCGCGGGAGAGCAACGACTCCACGGCTTTTTCAGTCAATTCCAACGCTCCAGCGATTTCCTTCATGCTTTGCTCCTCCTGATAAAAGAGCATCAACACCATGCGTTGGCGGGCTGGTAGCTCGGCAATCCAACGACTCATCAAATCCCGCGTCTGAGATTGATGCAACCGCTCCACCAAACCGGGGGAGTCATCGGGTACTTCCCGGGTGTCATCCCACTGGTCGGGGCGTTTTTTCCTTAAAACATTCATCGCTTGGTTGGAAAGAAGCGTCGCCAACCAGGAGCGCAGCGGCCGCTCGGGTTTCCACCGGGAGGCATGCGTCCACAACTTGAGAAACACTTCCTGAGCCACGTCCTCGGCTTCGTCGAGATTTCCCAGAATGCGAAAAGCAAACGTGCGCGCCCACTGTTCATGTTCTAGAAGAAGGATTTCAAAGGCGTCGGCGTCACCGCGTCCCACACGGGCCATCAACTCAGCCTCGCGACCCATTGGCGCCGAAGTACCTTGATAGGATCGGGTTTTTGGTGAGCTCGACCAAAAACCCTGAACCTGTTCGGTCCATCCCTGAAACAATCGATTTCGGTTTACGAATTCTCTCATGGGCTCGGGTCTACTCCTGAGGACCGTCACTCGTGCGCCAAATGTCTCCGGCGCTTACGGTACCGTTGGTGGGGTCGTATCGTATATACGTGCTTCCGGAAGTTGAATCCTCCCAGGGGGCTTTATTGTAACCCGGATAGAAAGTGATGTCAAAGTGATCGGGGCGTTGATCAGGGCCGAAACTCGCCAGCGCATACCGCGACTCCGCATCGATGGGCGTGGCGCCGTAGGCGAAGTTCCCTCCAATCCGGAAGCTCCCCGCCTGAAGATCGATGCCGTTGAAGATATCCTTGGGGATATCAGTCAAGTAGGAAACGGGGGTGGTAAGGGGAATCAATCGCTGAAACAACGGCACAAGGGTGCTGGGCGGGTATTTGTTGGCGTCGGCGGCATAGGCTTCCAGCGCCGTGGCGATGGTGCGTTGATCTGCTTTCACCCGCGCCACCTTGCTTCGAATTTGGGCTGTGAGCAGGTTTGGCATCGCGATACCTGCCAGGATGGCGATGATGGCCACCACCACCAGTAGTTCAATCAGGGTAAATCCGTAGCGGAAATTGTTCATTTTCAAGCACCTCCTTCAAGGTCTTCCGGGGAACATCCCGGGGGGTGGACCCAGCATCAGCATGGGCGGTTCGCCGGCATCGAGTTTCTTCTCCAGCTTTTCCATGAACTTCGCCTGCTCATCTTCAGAAAGATTTTTAATGGGGCTGATGGGGCTTTCTTTGAGCCGTTCGATGAAAAGCTGCTTCATCTTTTCCCGCTGCTCATCGTTGAGCGTGGCCCGAACCTTTTGGAAGCGCTCGCGGGCTTCTTCCGGAGACTTGGGCGGCCCCTGTTCCATCAACCCCTCAATTGTTTTCTTTTGTTCCGCCGAAAGATCCAACTGCGTTTCCATTAGGTGCCGCATGTTGGCGCGCACATCCGAGGGGCTGCTGGGATTCGGAAACGGAAGATTGCGCGTGTTGCTCTCAGTTGAAGCGGGGCCTTGGGCGGAAGCAAACACCGGCCGGGGAGCAGCGGAAGGCCCCACAAGAAAGGGCCGCAGTTGATAGGCGGAAAAAGTAAGTCCAGCAATGAGGAGGACTACCGCCGAACCCATTAGGGCCCGTTTGCGGGAATTGGATTCCATGAGATCTGAACCTCCGGGCGTGTTCTTCTGTAGGGGGAACGAGATTGAGGGGGGAATCCTTCGCTGTGATTTTACAGGAAATGAGAAAAGTTTTCTTTAATCCTCAATTTCCCGGGCAAATGCCTCAGGGAGTCCGTGGTTGCGGATGTATTCCTCGGCAAAAGGTGGCAAATCGGTTTCCCTCCACCACCCAAACCCCGGAGCACCGGCCCACACCAATCCGATTCGAACAAACCCAAAAAACACCAGAGCCACGGCAAATAGAATAAGGAAGCGTCCCAGCACTGCATCATACCGGGAAAGGCGGGGGAGAAGCCGTTTCTTTACACTCGGAGGAATTAGCAACAGAATCGAAGAAGCCGCAAACAACAAGGCGAACACAACCCCCAGCGGGTGATACCCAAACCCCATGGCCCATTCTCCTTGCAGGTAAGACGTCACGGAACGAGTCAAACCACACCCCGGGCATGGGTAGCGAGTGGTGGCATAGAAGGAACAGGATTGCGGCAAATCCCCCCCGACCGGTGTCAGCAGAAAAGCTCCCATGGCAAAACCCACTGCCCCCAGGGCATTGGCCAGCGGATGCAGAAACACGCGCATGGTACCGTGGAAGGGGATGGCGAGAAAGGCCCGGTAGGCACTGGTGAGGGTTTGCAGGTTCATGGCGTGAGAATTCGGCGCTTGGGTGCCAAAAATCAAGCACGGAAGAGGGGTGCATCGCGGGAATCGTTTCCGCAACCACGGAGAATCACCCTCCGCTTTATGCAGGAAAATGGGGTTGTTGTGTGTTTTCCCTTGAGGTGACACCGGGTTATCCGAAGTGTTTTGCCCTCACACAACAGGACAACGCGAAAACCGGGCGTGGTTCTTGTATCTGTTTTTGTGCTTGTGAAAAAAATCACAAAGCCGGAGTAAACCTCTATGGTTCATCTGCTCACCGCCTCCGCTTCCCCTATTGCCGAGGCCTATCTCCCCATCCTGCTCATGTTTTGCGTGGCACTTGGGTTTGCTGTAGCCAACACCATTCTTTCCACCATTCTCGGACGCAAGCGGCCCAACCCCGTAAAGAGTGAGCCGTACGAATGCGGTGTCCCCTCCGTGGGAAGCGCCCGTTCCCAAGTGAACGTTCGGTTTTACCTCGTTGCCCTGCTCTTCCTCCTCTTTGATATGGAACTCATCTACATCATCACTTGGGCACTCGCATTGCGCCAGAATGCAGCAGTACCGGGTTTTGTTGTTTTCAGCATGGCGCTTATGGGCGTTTACATGGTGATTCTCTTCCTTGGACTTCTCTACGAATGGAAAAAAGGAGCCCTCTCATGGACATAAAAAATGAAGGACTAATCATTCAGCCGGGCGTTGGCACCGGTGAGGGAATTCAATCCGAACTGCTGACTATGCAGGCTCCGGAAAATGCCCTGACCAAAACCGTTTCCGAGGCCATCAGTTACTGTCGTCGCAATGCGATTTGGCCCGTGATGATGGGCCTCTCCTGTTGTGCCATTGAAATGATGGGAACCGCAGCTTCACGGTTCGACCTTTCCCGTTTCGGCGCCGAGGTGTTTCGCGCCTCACCCCGTCAGGCCGACCTAATGATCGTGGCCGGTACGGTAACCAAGAAAATGTCTCCCGTTGTGCGCCGCATTTATGATCAAATGATGGAACCCAAATGGGTCATCGCCATGGGTGCCTGCTCCTCCTGCGGTGGTATGTACAACGTTTACAGCGTTCTGCAGGGTGTGGATGAAGTGATCCCCGTGGATATTTATGTTCCCGGATGCCCTCCCCGCCCCGAAGCCCTGATCTACGCCATCATGCAGCTTCAGCGTAAAATCCGCCAGGAACCCGTTTACCTCTTCGATTAATTCCCTCACCCCATCGGAACGATTATGGCCGTTGATCTTGAACAACTCAAACAACTGTTGAACAACAAGTTGAAGGAACATTTTGGCGAGGCTATCCTCTCCATCACCCAATCCCATGGCGAGCTTACCATTCTGGTGGAGAAGGCTCCCATTCTGGCCATCATGAAGTTTCTTCGTGATGATACGGATTTCCAGTTCAACTACCTCAGCTACATGACCGCGGTGGATTACAGCGCCCAGGCGCGCACACCCCGTTATGACGTTGTCTATAACCTCTACAGCGTTCCCAAAACCCACCGTGTTCGGATAAAAGCGCACGTTTCCGAGGAAGACCCCACCATCGATTCCGTCTTCCCCGTGTGGTCTGGAGCCAATTTTCAGGAACGCGAAGCCTATGATATGTTCGGCATCACCTTCAAAGGGCACCCCGATCTTCGCCGCATCCTGATGCCCGAAGACTGGGAAGGCCACCCTCTCCGCAAGGATTTCCCCTTGGGCGGCGTGAAGAGCTTCTACTTCAAGCGCTCCAGCGATCCCCACGTCGGCGAGCCCAAGTCTCTTGTTCCCCGTATTCGTGTTCAGCAATCGGACATCTAACTCTCCTCTCCCCTCAAGTCCCTCGGAAAGAAGCACTCCATGGCCATTCGCACTGTTGAAAAATCCTATTCCAATCTGGAAACCATGACGATCAACATGGGACCTCAGCACCCCTCCACACACGGGGTGTTGCAGGTGATTCTTGAGTTGGATGGCGAAACCGTGACCTCCCTCAAGCCCGTTCTCGGTTATCTTCACCGCGCCAAGGAAAAGCACGCCGAACACAAAACCTACCACCAATTCATCCCCTACACCGACCGGATGGATTATCTTTCACCGATGAGCAACAACACGGCGTTTGTGATGACCGTGGAGAAGGCTCTGCAGATTGAAATTACTCCCCGCTGCAAATACCTCCGTACGCTGCTTTGTGAATTGGCCCGTATTTCCGCCCACCTTCTCGCCATCGGGACGGGTGCGTTGGAGCTTGGCGCCATGACGATTTTCATGTGGAGCTTCACTGAGCGCGAAAAACTCTACGATATTTTCGAATTCATCTCCGGCGCACGTTTCACCGTTTCTTACATGCGTGTGGGGGGTGTTGCTCGTGCGGATTATCCCGAATGGCGTAAACGCGTTCGCAAGTTCATCACTGAGTTCCCCAAAGTTCTTCAGGAAATGGAAGACATGATGAACGGGAACGAGATTTTCCTCCAACGCGTGATTGGCGTGGGCAAAATCTCGGGTCAGGAAGCCCTCGATCTCGGGCTTTCCGGTCCCACCCTCCGTGGTTCCGGGATTGATTGGGATATCCGGAAGGACAATCCCTATCTTGCCTATGAGGAATTCGATTGGGAAGTTGCCGTGGAAACCGAAGGCGACTGCATGTCCCGCTATTTGGTGCGGATGAAGGAAATGTATCAGTCCACCAAGATTGCGATGCAAGCGCTCGATGCCTTGGAAAAACACCAGGATCAGCCGATGAACATCGATAATCCCAAGGTGATTTTCCCGTCCAAAGATCGCGTCAAGAAATCCATGGAAGATCTGATCCACCACTTCCTCCTCGCTTCCGAAGGTTTCAAAGTTCCCCCTGCGGAAGTTTACCACTCCATCGAGGCTCCCAAAGGTGAACTTGGGTTCCACTTGGTTTCCGATGGTAGCTCCAAAGCGTATCGTCTCGGCATCAAGAGCCCCTCGTTCAACAACCTTCAAGGTCTTCGCCGCATGGGTGAAGGCGCTCTGCTTGCCGACGTGGTGGCCATTATTGCGAGTATCGACCCCGTGATGGGCGAGGTGGATCGCTAATGACGTACGTTTGGATTTTTGTCGTTGTTCTGGCCCTGCTTCTGGTGCACCGCACCGCGGAGCACCTCCTGTGTCAAGGTCCCGGTTCCAAACGCAAAAAACATTTGTTTGAGGTTGGTACGGCCGTATTCCTCGCATTGGCGTGGCTTGCCGGAGCCCTTGCGGTTCTGCTGAACAATAACCTCCGTATGGAGTATCTGGGGCTGGTGGTGCTCTGCACTCCCTTCGTATTGGGTGGAATTGGGTTCTTTACGTTTTTGAGCTTCATGGTGTTTCGCCAGGAGCAGGAAAAAGATCAATGGAATGACCGGAGATAATTGCTGTGTTGAACATTTTGAAAGATGAAACCGAGCGTATCGAGCGGCTCTTTGAAAAGTACCCCAGTCGCCGTTCCGCCATGCTCCCCCTTCTCTGGATGGTGCAGGAAAAAACAGGTTGGGTATCCCAGGAGGCGATGGAAGAGGTTGCCGAGATTCTCGCCGTAACCCCCGCCGAGGTGTATGAAGTTGTTTCCTTCTATACCATGTTCCAGCAACGGCCCACGGGGAAAACGCACATCGCGCTGTGCGATACCCTTGCCTGTGCTATTTGTGGGACCCACGAAATCGCTGCCTACCTTGAGGAAAAATACGGGATCGAAGTCAAAAAAGTCACCAAGGATGGCCGCTTCTCCTTGGAGTTGGTGGAGTGCATCGGCGCTTGTTCCATGGCTCCTGCGTTGCTCGCCAATGAGGACCTTCACGGGAATTTGACCCCCGAGAGCCTCGATCAGTTGATCGCCAGCTGCCCCTAATTCGCCCTCTTCCGCAATTTTTCACCCTGACGAAGGATTCATCTCATGTCGATTACTGAACTGGAGCGAGTACTCCTCCCGAATATCGAAAAAAATGAAACCGAGTGGCTCTCTGCCTATAAAGCGCAGGGCGGCTATGAAGTTGCCCGCAAGGCGCTCGGCATGACCTGCGAGGAAATGATTCAAATCGTCAAGGATTCCGGCTTGCGGGGTCGTGGTGGTGCCGGTTTCCCCACAGGGATGAAGTGGAGCTTCCTCAACAAAAAGGATTCCCCCCGTTATCTTTGTATCAATGCCGACGAATCAGAACCCGGTACCTGCAAGGACCGCCCCCTGATGGAGCAGCGGCCCCACACGCTCCTCGAAGGAATTATCTGCTCCTGCCTCGCCCTTGAAGTACAATCCGCCTACATCTATATTCGCGGGGAATATTACAAGGCCGCCAAGATTTTGAACAAAGCCATCGAGGAAGCCTACGAAGCAGGATTCCTTGGGGAGAACATTTTCGGTGTTCAAGGCAAGAAGGTGGACATCGTGGTGCATCGCGGTGGTGGTGCGTATGTTTGCGGTGAGGAAACTGCTCTGCTCACCAGCTTGGAAGGGTATCGTGGATATCCCAAGCTGAAACCGCCGTTCCCTGCTGTGGCTGGACTTTACGGTAAACCCACCATCATCAACAATGTGGAAACTATCATCAACATTCCGTTCATTCTGAAGAATGGGGCGGAGTGGTTTAAGAAATGGGTTCATGAAAAAACCACCGGTCTTCGGTTGTATTCCGTATCCGGGCACGTGAAGCGTCCCGGCGTTTATGAACTTCCCCCCACCGTCACGCTCAAACAGTTGATTTTCGATATCTGCGGCGGCATTCGGAATGATCACGAATTGAAGTGGGTCATCCCCGGTGGTTCTTCGGTTCCCTGGCTTCTGCCCCATCAGATTGATGTTCCGTTGAGCCATGAAGGCGTAGCGGCGGCGGGTTCCATGCTTGGTTCCTCTGCAGTGATGGTGATGGATCACACCGTTTGCCCCGTCTGGGCGCTCGCCAACCTTTCCCACTTCTACCAACACGAGTCCTGCGGTCAGTGCACCCCCTGCCGCGAAGGCACGGCATGGATGTTCAAGATTGTTCAGCGTATTGAGGACGGTCATGGTACCATGGCTGACTTGGATGCCTTGTACAGCATTGCCGGCGAAGGGAAGCCTGGAAGCGGCATGATCTCCGGGAAGTCCATTTGTGCCTTGGGCGATGCCGCCGCCTGGCCTGTGGGTTCCGCCATTGCCCAGTTCCGCAACGAGTTTGAAGAACACGTTCGCCTCGGTTATTGCCCCTACAAAAACAAACGCTACTGGATGGCGAACGGCCGTTTTGTGAACGAGCAGTTCCACCCACATAAACACCATTGATTCCCGCCGGGGAGGTCTGTCATCACAGGGCCTCCCCGATAACTTTTTCGACCTCTTCTTCGCCTCTCCCTACTCTGAAGGACGTATTTTCCACCATGACGCGACCTCTTCCCGCCCAACCCGCCGCCGGTACCGGAGCCACTTCCGGTTATCCCCAGCGAGCCGCTGGTATTGCCAACGCCCTGGACGGAGTTCCTGAGTCGGAAATTCTGACCGTCACTCTCAACGGCAAAACCGTGAAGGCTCGCAAAGGCGAGACGATCATGGAAGTGTGCCACCGGGAGAACGTGTTTGTACCCCACTACTGCTGGCACCCTGCGCTCAGCATCGCCGGTAACTGCCGCCTTTGCCTTGTGGATGTGGAAAAGGCACCGAAGCCTCAGATCGCCTGCCAAACCCAAGTGGCGCCCAATATGGTGATCAACACGGAAAACGCCAAGGCCAAGGAAAACCAGCAGTGGATGATGGAGTTCCTGCTCGTTAACCACCCCCTCGACTGCCCTATTTGCGACCGTGGCGGCGAGTGCCAACTTCAGCGTTATTCCATGGAATATGGTACTACCCACACCCGCATGGCGGATCAGAAACGCAAGTTCATCAAGCCCCAAGCCGACCCGCTGATCGATATCGAACGCAATCGCTGCATCATGTGTACCCGCTGCGTGCGCTTCACGGATGAAATTGGTGGCGAACACGTGATGGGCGTTTTCGATCGTGGCAACGGCAACTACATCGGAACGTTTGGTCAGGGCCCTGTTTCCAACATTTTCTCCGGGAACGTGATTGATCTCTGCCCCGTGGGTTGCCTCACCAACAAGAAGTACCGCTTCAAAGCACGCCCCTGGGAACTGAAACAAACCCAGTCCACCTGTGATCATTGCGCTTCGGGCTGCAAGGTCACTTCCTGGACCCGGAATGAGAAGTTGTACCGTTGCACTCCTCCCTCCCGGAAGAACCATGATTCCTTCACCATCAACGAGGACACGGAAGAATTTATCTGTAACCAAGGGCGTTTCGCCAGCGATTACGGATTCAGCGCCGCCCGGTTGGACGAAGCAAAAATCATCATCGCTGATCGGTTGACTCCCACCTCGTTCCAGAATGCTTTGGATCGCGCCGCCAAAGATTTGCAAGCGGTTGTGGCCGCTCATGGCCCAAGCTCCGTGGCGATCACGGTTTCCCCACGGACTACCAACGAGGAAGCTCTGGCGATTCGCGCTCTGGCCAACAGCGTGTTGAAAACCCCCAATCTTGAATGGCGTTACGGTTTCGCTTCTGATGCCGCTGCCGATGCTGTTTCCCTCGCTCTGAAGCATGCCACAGGTTCTTTCGAGCAATTCCCCGATGTGATTGTGGTGGTAAACGGTCAGTTGGAACAACAGGTGCCTGTAACGGCGATGCTGATTCAAGAGCATGCCCGCCGGCATGGTTCCAAGCTGGTGTTGCTTGGTCATCATCACAGCGCCTACTTGGCTGCCCACGCTACCAAACAATTCTACAATCAGCCCGGCCGCACCTCGGTTGTGGTGGAAGCACTTGCCAAGGCTGTTGCTGGGGATGAAGCCTCCAAGGGTGAACTCTCCACAATTCTGAATCAAACCGATGCGGAAGTCTCCGCGTTGATCGCTCTTCTTCAATCTGCGGAACGTGGGTTGGTGGTGGAAGGATTGATGGATTTTGAAGGGGCGATGATTGCTGCGGAAGTACCCGCCACCATCAACTTCACCAAGGCGCTCGGTGCGGAGAAGTGGGGTTATCTTCCCTGCGTTACCCAGCGTAACGCCGTGGGCTTATGCCGACTTGGCGTGGAGTCCAAGGGGTTGAAGCCAAGCGAGCTTCTTCCAGCCATCAAGTCTGGCAAAATCAAGGCTCTTGTTGCCTTCGGCGCGGATTCTCTTACGGCGTTTGGCGATTACGCCTCGGTTGCTCCTGTTCTGGATCAACTCCCGGTGTTTGTCATCGCCGACTACTTCGATACACCTCTTACCCGTGTTGCGACTACCGTGTTCCCCCTTACCACCAATCTGGAGCGCACCGGTACCTTTGCCGATATCGAGGGGAACCTTGCGCTTCTCAATCAGTCGGTTGAGCCGCAGGGTGATTCCCGTTCCGCGTTGGAAATCGCTGCTGGTCTCGGCAAGTCCCTCGGTAGCGATGCTGTGCCCGCAACGCTGGAGTCCGCATGGGCGGCCTTCCGTAAAGAAGTTGCTCCTGCTTCCACGCTTCCGATTCGTGGTTTGGAATTGGAAGGGAGCACCAACTCCGCAGATTTCGTTGTGGTGGATAACAAATCCCAAGCTCGTAATCGCAGCACCAGTTACAACCCAGGAAGCTATCGCAAGGATGGGCTCAATCTTCGGGGCACTCTCCCCTCGGAGGCTCTGGCCGTTCCGCACGCTTCTGTGGAGCTTGAGACCGGTGAAAAAGGCTTCGTGCTTCTCTGGGGTCCCAGCGTGTTGAGCAAAGGCCATGTGGAAAACCAATCGCCCATCGCTGAAACCCTTCTTCCCAAGCCCTTCCTGGAGATTCAACCCCAGGATGCGTTGGAGATGGGTCTGGAAAAAGATCAGTTTGTGATTCTTCACATCGGCGATCGCCGCGCCAAAGCTGCGATCAAGTACAGCCGTGGTACTGCACCCGGTTGTGTGTATCTGACCTCTGGCGGCTACGGCGCTTTCGATGCCGCGTCGCTTGGTGGTCCTGCTGTTGTGACTCTTGAACCATTGAATGAAAAAGCCCCCAATCAAGGAGAAACCCTCGTTCCGCAAGAGCAGCACTAAATCCCTTCCCAAAAGGGAATGGAATAGCCGTTGACTCTGGAGCCCATCCTGCAAAGAACCATGGCCATCCAAACATCACTGGCCGAACTTTACCGGGAAATCTGCTCCGTTGACTTCGAGATCCGCCGCCTATGACGCTCATTAATCTGCAACCAGTCTTTGATTTTCTGGGAATTTTCCTTGGGGGACCCGCCACGGCATTGGTGGTTGTTCTCGCACTTCTCAAGATATTCATTATTCTTCAACACGTCTTGTTGATTGTACCGCTCACTGTTTGGGCTGAACGCCGCATTATCGGGTTGATTCAGGATCGTCCCGGCCCCAACCGCGTTGGCCCCTTCGGTTTGCTTCAGGGTTTGGTGGACGGTATCAAACTTTTGATGAAGGAAGACTTTATCCCGAAAGGTGCCGATCGTACTCTCTACCTGATGGCCCCTTCTCTGGTGGTTGTTCCCGCGTTTATGGCGATGTGCATTATCCCCTTCGGTCCGATTATCGAAGGCGAAGCTCTTCTTCAACTGTACACCCTTTTTGGTCTTCAGGGAATGTATACCCCCAACAGTACGCTGCCGATTGCGATTTCCAACCCAAGCATTGGTATTCTGTATGTTTTCGCCATCACCTCTGTGGGTGTTTACGGTATTACCATGGCGGGCTGGGCGTCGGAGAATAAGTGGTCGTTGCTCGGCGGTATTCGTGCTTCCGCGCAAATGATCAGCTATGAAATCAGCATGTCGATGTCGATCATCGGCGTTCTGCTGATTGTGGGCTCTCTGAACTTGTACGACATTATTGATTCCCAAAACGATATCCGCTTCTGGAACGTGTGGGCTCAGCCCGTGGGTTTCTTCCTTTTCCTGGTTTCCATCATCGCTGAGACCAACCGTCTGCCCTTCGACTTGGCGGAAGGGGAATCCGAGCTTACGGGTGGTTTCCACACAGAATATTCCTCGATGAAGTTCGCGCTGTTTTTCCTGGCGGAATACACCAACATGATTACTGCTTCCGCTTCTTTGGTGGTGTTGTTCCTCGGTGGCTACAACATCGTTCCCCAGGAATGGATTGTTTCGGGCATCAACGCCGGGCTTGCTTTCATTTCAGATTCCCAAGCCGGTATCACATTCCCGTCCCAGTTGGGATTGATCATCGCCTCGGTACTTGCTCCGGGTGGTTTGGCGATCAAAATCGCCGCTGTGATTCTGTTGATGATTATGCTCCGCGCCATGTGGCCGCGTATGCGTTACGATCAGGTGATGAACCTTGGTTGGAAAGTGATGCTGGTCGCTGGTTTGATCAACTTGGTCATTACGGCTGTGGGTGTTGCGCTTCTTTCTCTGTGGGGAGCTCAAACAGCAGCGGGTGGTACTCAGGAAGCTGTTCAACAAGCCATTAGTGAAACCATTCACAACTACAAGTTCCTGATTGGAATCGTCACTCTGGTGCTTCTCGTCATTGCCGACCGCGTGTATCAAGCGCGTCGCCGTCAGGAAATCAAAACCAAATACCGCACGTTCAATGCGGGTCGTCGGGCTCTTGCACCCATGACCGCGGCGAGCCGTTGAGTGTTGAACCGTTTCATGTGCCAACTTGTGAATCCCTATCTGACTTGTACCATAAGGAGTGTGAACCATGCTGGTTGAACTGGCAAAAGGCTTCGGTATAGCCGGAAAACACTTGCTGAAATCGTTTCTTCCGCAAAACCGTGTTACGGTGGAGTACCCGGAAGTACGGCGTGAACAGCCGGTCTTCTTCCGTGGTCGCCATCGCCTTCAACGGTATTCGGATGGGTTGGAGCGTTGTGTCGGCTGTGCGCTGTGCGCAGCAGTATGCCCGAGCGAGGCCATCTATCTGGAAGCCAAGGAAAACTCACCCACCAACCGTGTTTCCCCGGGTGAGCGGCATGCAGAGCTGTATCAGATTCACCTTCTCCGCTGTATTTTCTGCGGTTTCTGCGAAGAGGCCTGCCCGGAGGATGCCATCGTTATGGGCCCCACGTACGAGCTCGCCTCCGACCGCCGTCCCGACTTCATCGCCAACAAAGAAGACATGCTCGACCCCGTTGAAAAGGGGTTCGGCGATTACCACGTTTATGACCCCTACATTTCCCACGTGACGCCTGAATCCGATCAGAGCGCGAAAGCAGATCCATGGGCTTTGACTTGATTTATACCCTTCTTTACATCCTGACTCTTGTTTCCGGCATTCTGGTGCTGACGCTCCGGGATACAGTGAAGAGCGCCATGGCTCTCGTACTGTTGATGCTCTCCCTCGCCTGCCATTACTTCTACATGGGGCAGGAGTTCATCGGCGCTATTCAGATCATCGTCTATGCGGGCGCCATCATGGTGCTTTTCCTGTTTGTGATTATGTTGCTGAACGTTCGGGAGCAGGAAATCACTCCCTGGTATCTTCGCAATTCCCGTTACATGGCGGGTGTTTTCTCCGCCGTTTTCTTCCTGATTCTGGCCTTTGGAATCAGCGTTTTCGGTACCGATGACATCGAGGGCTTTTCCGCCACTCCTCCTTCTATTGTGGAGCTTTCCACCCTTCTGACCACCAAGTATTTCCTTCCGTTCATCCTTACTTCCGTTCTGCTCCTCGTTGCCGTAATTGGCGCCGTGGTAATGGGTCGCCGATTCGATCCAGAAACGGGTGAGGAATACATCCCAGAAGATATCGAAAGCGCATCCTGATACCCATGGAACCAAACTTTCTCAACACGCTGATTCTTGCTGCCACGCTCTTCACCATCGGTATTTTGGGGGTGATGTGGAAACGAAACGCCATCTCGTTGTTCATGATGGTGGAACTGATGCTGAATGCCGCCAATTTGGCATTTGTTGCATTTGCCACGCAATTTGGTCTGATGCAGGGGGGCGCGTTGGTGCTCTTTATCATGACGGTTGCCGCTTCTGAAGCTGCCGTGGGTTTGGCGATTTTTATCGCCATCTTCCGCTCTCAACGCCATATCCGGGCGGATGAACTTGACACTTTGCGGGGCTGACTTCTCCCTATCTTCACACCATTCAACCGCCTTCGGGACATTTTGAACCTCAATTCCACACAGGATGGGAACTTCTCCTTCCATGTTCTCTGAAATCACTGCCTACGTTCCCCAAATTGGGCTGCATGAAGTTGCTCCGTTTTTGATCCTCCTGTTGGGGGGCCTTTTCGTTCTTGCTTTGGATGCCGTACTGGATTTGGTCATCAAGGGAATCACCCCCGGTCGTCGGGATAGTGTCCTCACGGCTACTACTTTGGCCACCATCGTGGTTGCCGGTGCAACGTTCCTCCTGAACTTCCTCGGCGCCACCGCGGAACCCTTCCTCGAAGGCTCGCTGCGCTCTGATGAGTTTGCCAAGTGGGGTGCTTTGGTCATTCTTTTCGGTGGTTTGGTGTTTACCATCCTTGCTCCTCCTGTTTTGCACGAACGCAAACTCCCTGCCGGTGAAATGTATGCGTTGTTGCTTTTTGCTCTGTTCGGTATGACGATGCTTGCCGTGGCCAATGAGTTAATTGTGGCCTTTATTTGTATCGAAATTCTCTCCCTTGCCTTGTATGTGATGGTGGGTGTTGACCGCCGGAGCCGCAAATCTGCCGAGGCTTCCTTCAAGTATTTCATCCTTGGTGCGTTTGCTTCTGCATTCTTGGTTTTGGGGATCGGGTTCATTTTCGGTGCCACCGGAACCACTCAACTCTTCGGCACACAAAGCGAAACTGCCAAAGTTCTTGCCAATCGCGCCGCTGGCCTTCCCTACGGCCTTCCTCAGGATCAACCCTCCTACAATTTGGGCATCGATCAAATACTGGCATCAGGTGAACGGTTGGTGGTGGTGGACAAGCCGGTGGCGGAGATGGCGGGCGAAAATGTGGTCACCACAATGGATGCCGTGGTGAAGACTGCTCCACTCAATCCCGTTTGGGTGTTCATGGGTTTTGCCCTGATTTTGGTGGGGCTTTGCTTCAAACTCTCCCTCGCACCGTTTCACATGTGGGCACCCGATGTTTATGAAGGCGCTCCCACAGTTACCGCATTGCTGGTGGCCACCTCCTCCAAAGTTGCGGCGTTTGCCTTCCTGATTCACTTGGTGGAGGCGATGAACTTCTGGCCGTACTTCCCCAAGGCTGCTGGCCCCTTGCTTTCCGCTGTGGCAATCTTGTCGATTCTTTGGGGGAACGTAGCCGCGGTGGTTCAAACCAATATCAAACGTATGCTGGCGTATTCTTCCATCGCTCACGGTGGGTACATCTGTGTGGGGATCGCCACGCTGGTTGCGCCCACCGTCTTTTCTGATGACCTCGCACTTCAGCAAGTGCGGGAAGCAATAGTCTTCTACTTGTTTGGTTATACGTTGATGAACGTGATCGCCTTCGGTATCGCCTCTTACCTCAACCGCAATGGCGATACGGAAATTCGGCACTACCGCGGCTTGGCCTCCCGTCGTCCCTGGGTTGCTGCTGCCATGAGCCTCACGATGATCAGCCTGATGGGGCTTGCGATTCCCGGTACGGTTGGTTTCTGGAATAAGTACATGGTGGTGAAAGAAGCGATTAGCGCTGAGTTGTATATTCTTGCTTCCGCGGTGATTATAGGTTCGGCAATTTCCGCCTACTACTACCTGCGTTTGGTGGTGGCGATGCACATGCAACCTGCCGACTCCGGTCCTCAGGCTGATATTGAACCCGTTTGTTTTACCAAAGGAAATCATGTGGTGCTATCCAGCCATGGAACACCGTTTATTCTGGGCCTTACCACCGGGATGATTATCCTCTTCGGTGTGATTCCCTTCCTCTTTTTTGCGTTGGGGTAAGTTGACTTGATTTCCAAGTGCTTTCTTTCTCCATCCGCCTTTCAACAGGTTTGCCTGATTCTGGACCCCTCGCGGGTTTATTTGCAGAATCGTGGTGATGTTGTGGCGGAAGTGGAATTCCGTGAGTTGCCGTATTTCTTTGTTCTGCGTTCGCGGGATAAATGGCAGGAAGGCAAACCCGATCCGCACCATGTGCAGGTAAAGGGCGCCAATACTTTAGGGCTTTTTTTCGAAGCGAACTCAGCTGCCGATCAAGGCGATAAGACAGTCTTCGTTCCCTGGGCGAACGTTATTAGTTTCAGTATTCCCAATGACTCGACACCTTCTGGAGATTAACGTTTCATGATTGAACACGTTTGGCTCATTCCGCTGATCATGTTGTCAGCCGCTCTCATCAACGGCCTTCTGGGCCGGAAGCTGGGCGTACTTACCGGTCACATTGCTTGGATATCCATGGCTTCCTGTGCCGTCATATCCTTCCTGATTTTTGGTGAAGTATGGGCAGCAGCCCATCACGACCACCACTGGCCCGGTGTCGAAGTTTCCCTTTGGTCCTGGTTCAATATTCCGAATGCCTTTGGTCCTGATCGCCACTTTGTGCTCGATTTGGCCTTCAAGGTGGATCAACTCACTTCCCTTTTCCTCTGCTTCGTTTCATTCATCGGTACTCTGGTGTTCATTTATGCCACTGGCTACATGAAGGAATACCATGATGGGCATTTGGAAGCCGACCCCGGTTATCCACGGTTCTTTACGTATGTGTGCCTCTTCGCCGCCAGCATGTTTGTGTTGGTTCTGGCGGATAACCTGGCGGTGATGTTCATCGGTTGGGAAGGCGTGGGGCTTTGCTCCTACCTGTTGATTGGTTACTTCTACGAAAAACAATTCAGCGAAACCCTGAGCTGCTCCGATGCGGGGCGTAAGGCGTTTGTGATGAACCGGATCGGTGACGCGGGTCTGGTTGTGGGGATGGGGATTTTGTTCTGGGGTCTGGGAACGCTCAAGTTCTCTGAAATCAATACGATTCTCACCACCAAAACACTTCTTAACGGCGAGCCACTTTCCGCTGGTTTCTTCTACGGTGGTGCGTTGATCACGGCAGCTTCCTTGGCGATGTTCCTCGGTGCCACAGGTAAATCAGCGCAGATTCCCCTCTTTACCTGGCTTCCCGATGCCATGGCCGGCCCCACGCCTGTTTCCGCGTTGATCCACGCCGCCACCATGGTGACCGCCGGGGTGTACATGATCGCCCGGTTGAATGTGGTATACTTCCTTTCTCCCACCACGATGGCCACAATTGCCACCATCGGTGCCCTGACGGCGTTCTTCGCTGCGACGATGGCGTTGACTCAGCGGGGCATCAAAAAGGTTCTCGCTTATTCCACGGTTTCCCAATTGGGTTACATGTTCCTGGGCCTTGGCGTTGGAACCATGGCCGGGGGGATTTTCCACGTATTCACCCACGCGTTCTTCAAAGGCTGCCTCTTCCTTTGCGCTGGTTCAGTGATTCACGCCATGCATCACGAAGAAGACATGATGAAAATGGGCGGCCTGAAAAAGTATATGCCCATCACATGGATTTGCTACTTTGTGGCAACGCTGGCGATTGCGGGTATATTCCCCTTCGCGGGCTTCTTCTCCAAGGATGAAATCCTCTACCACGCTTATCTGTATGCCGGTTCCGGCTTCCCCATTCTCTGGTTGCTTGGGTGTATTACCGCGTTGCTCACCGCCTATTATATGGGGCGCTCGTTGTTCCTGACCTTCCACGGCGGCACCGAGCGGATTGATCACCACACTGCGGAACATCTTCATGAGTCTCCCCTGAACATGACCGCCCCCCTGATCATTCTGGCGGTCTGCTCTCTGGTTGTGGGTTTCCTGAACGTGCCAAAAGCCTTTACGTTGATCCCGGTTTCCAAGGCCGAGTTCCACCATTTCCTTGCGCCCGTGGTTGATGCGGGTGCGGAGTTTGTGGCCAAAGAACAATTGAAAACAAAGTGGGATTATGAGGCGGGCGAGGAAATCTACGGCAGCCTTGTTTTGGCACAAGCCAACGGTTTGGCTGATTCCGCCATCGCCACCAAGGAAAACAAAACACTCGAAGTCAATCTCGCCATCGTTTCCAGCGTGATCGCGTTGTTGGGACTCAGCTTCTCGCTCCTGTTGTTTGGTCGTGGTGTGAAGAACCCCGAAAAATTGCCTTCCGGTTTGGGCGCCATTTCCTACTACTGCTGGGGCTGGGATTGGTTCTACAGCAAAGTATTCAAGGATGGTACCATGTCTCTGAGCCGTAGCGTATGGCTAGTGGACAAAGGCTTCATCGATGGCATGGTGAATGGTGTTGCGGAGTTTTGCCGTGAGCTTGGGGAATCCGCCCGCCAACTGCAAACGGGTCGTGTACAGGCCTACGGGTTGGTCATGGTCATCGGTGTCTGCGTGTTTGTAGCATACTTCGCTCTTGGTTTGAGCACTTTCCTTGGGGAATCCTACCAGCGCGAAGAACCCCGTGAAACGACCTCTGTTTTGATTCAATCTCCCGCACCCAACTCCGGGGCATCCCGTTCGGCAGCACCCGTTGTGGTTGCCACAACAGAAGGAAGCTTCTAATCCATGCTACTCTCGCTTATTCTCTTTCTTCCACTTATTCTTGGAACGCTGACGTTCTTCTTCGTTCCGGCAAAAGTCACCAAATACGCGGCGTTGCTGAATGCGGTGCTCACCTTCGGCCTTTCATTGTATGCTGCCATGACCTTCGATTGGTCGGGGAATTTCTCCCAGGAAGTGTATTTGTTCGGTAAAGCGGTGGAGACCACCTTCCAACACCACTTCCACGCTCCTTGGCCGTTGTTTGAACAATACCGGATTAGCTACACGGTGGGTGTGGATACCCTCGGGATGCTCATGGTTCTGCTGACCACCTCCTTGGGAATCATCGCAGTGCTTTGCTCCTTCAGCGCCATTGAAGAACGGGTGGAGGAGTTCTACTTCTACCTGATGGTTCTTCAAACCGGTGTGCTGGGCGTGTTCATGGCGCTCGATCTGTTGCTGTTCTTCATGGCCTATGAAGTGATGGTTCTTCCGCTGGCGTTCCTAATCGGGATCTATGGTTCCAAGAATCGCCTGTATGCCACCATCAAGTTTGTGATCTACTCACTGGTGGGTTCCTTGGCGATGTTCCTCGCCATCCTATGGATTTACTACAACGGCATTCAATCCTTCTGCTTGGAAGCCATCCTTGCGGCAGATCTCGGCCCTGGGTTCCAGCGCGACCTTCCCTTCCTGGCCATGATGCTCGCCTTCCTTATCAAAGCCCCTCTCTGGCCATTCCACACTTGGCTCCCCGATGCCCACACCGAGGCTCCCACGGCAGGTTCTGTGATTCTGGCCGGGGTTCTTCTGAAGACGGGTATCTACGGGATGCTTCGGTTTGCGATTCCCTTGTTCCCAATCCCTGCGGTGAGCTTTGCTCCCATCTTCACTTGGCTTGCCGTGATTGCGATTATCTACGGGGCCATGTGTGCCATGGTGCAAACGGATGTGAAGAAGCTGGTGGCGTATTCCTCCGTCAGCCACATGGGCTTCATCATTCTGGGGATTTTCTGCTTCAACGGTCCCGGCCTCAGCGGCGCAATCATTCAAATGATCAACCACGGCATTTCCACCGGCGGGTTGTTCCTTGCGGTGGGGATGATCTACGAGCGTCGCCACACTCGTGAGATGTCCGAGTTTGGTGGTTTGGCGAAGAACCTCCCCATCTTTGCAGCACTCACCATGGTGATGATGCTCTCATCCGTGGGCCTTCCCGGGCTGAACGGTTTCGTTGGTGAATTCCCGATTCTCATCGGTTCGATGAAGAACATGCCGATGATCATGGAAGCTCAGGCGAACCCTGACGGGCTTTACGCCGCGCTTGGGATGCTGAACTACACTTGGGTAGTGGCCGCGCTTGCTGCCTCCGGGGTGATTTTCGGCGCTGTGTATCTTCTGATCATGTACCAAAAAGTGTTCTTCGGCAAACTGGAGAACCCGGAAAACATCGGCCTCAAAGATTTGAACTTCCGCGAGATTTTCCAGCTCACAGTGCTTTCCATCGCGGCGCTTGTTATTGGCCTTTTCCCGAACCTTTTGTTGAAGCCCATTCAGCAAACCACGGACTATACTTTGGAATTGGTGGCCGGACCGCTGGAAGCCTCAAACAACGAGCAATCCATCGCTGCATTCATGGAGCAGAAAGCTTCCGGGGCCGCACACGGTCATGGTCATGCGGATGATGCGCACAGCAAAACTTCTGATGGGCACGATTCCCATTCTTCCGATGCCACCAGCGGATCCAATCACGGTGAAGCCGATCACTCCCACTAAAATCTTCCAACTTTGAAATCCCAATTAACGGCTGGATCGACTGATCCAGCCGTTTTGTTTTTCTTTGGGAATCGGTGGAAATCATACCGATGAAATGCTTGCGGTGGTTTCTGCTTTGTGGATAAATCCCTCCAAAATCACTCCACCTCATCAGGCCTATCTCGTGGACTTACAACAATCAATGTTGCTTTTGGAAGGATGTTCCCTTCTGGCCACGTTTGATGACCAGAATCGTGAATTGCACGATGTGGATATCCTCATTCGCGGGGGATTGGTGGCCGAAATTGGTTCGGGGCTTCGCAACCGCCTGTCCCTTCCGGCAGATGTTGCGTATCTGGATTGCCGAAACGCTTTGGTGATGCCAGGGTTTGTAAACGTTCACCACCACCTGTTTCAGTCGCTGACGCGTGTGGCTCCGGAAGCCCAAAACGTGGGGCTGTTTGATTGGCTTCGAACAAATTATCAGGTCTGGCAACACCACACGCGTGAAACGCTTCGGGCTGCGGCGCGGCTTTCCTTTGCGGAGTTGCTGCTGAGCGGAGTCACCACCACCACGGATCACCATTACCTTTTCCCCACGGCGCAATCCGCCGACTGGTGGGACGAAACCATTTTCGCGGCCCGGGATTTGGGAATTCGCTTTCACGCCACACGGGGGAGCATGACTCTAGGGGTGGATGAAGGCGGACTTCCTCCCATGAGTCTGGTGGAATCCACCGACCGAGTTCTTGCCGATTATGCCCGGGTGATTGAGACGTACCACTCGAGCGACCCCACGGCGATGACGCGTATAGCTCTCGCCCCCTGCGCACCGTTCAACGTTTCGGAGGACTTGTTTCGGGAAACCGCCCGGCTGGCTGAGCAGTATGATGTTCTTCTGCACACCCATTTGGCGGAAACGGATGACGAAACCGCGTATTGTCTGGAGCGGTTTGGTTGCCGGCCTTTGGATTACATCGCCCGCTTGGGTTGGGAAAGTCACCGGGTGTGGCTGGCCCATTGTGTTACGTTGAATACCGAGGAAATTCGTCGTTTTGCCGATCAGGGAATCGGGGTGGCTCACTGCCCTTCTGCCAACGCCCGGTTGGGGAGCGGTGTGGCACCAATCAAGGCCATGCTGGAGGCCGGGGTTCGCGTCGGGATCGGTGTGGATGGCTCTTCCAGCAACGATAGCGGTTCTTTTGGCAAGGAAGTACGGTTGGCGTTTCTGCTGCAGCGGAGTGCGCACGGTCCTGATGCCGTTACCGCTCGCCAGATGCTCCGTGTGGCAACTCGTGGGGGCGCTTCGATTCTCCACAACTCCAGAATTGGGCGTTTGGAGGTGGGATCCTGCGCCGATGTTCAGGTGATTCATCTGGATCGACTGGAATTCGCCGGGGGCGGAAGTCGCGACCCCTTGGCAACCGTCGTTTTTTCTGGACTGGACGCTCCTGTTGATTATAGCCTTGTCAACGGACGCTTTACAGTGTTCGAACAGCGTCTCGCCAATCTCTCCACAACAAAAGTGGTGAACGAGGCAAACGCCGCCACGAAGACTCTGTATTCGCATTCCACCACACCGGCACGCTAACCCTCCTTCGATGATCAACTCCTCCATGGATATGACTCCGCTCCCCATCAACAACGCAAACGATCGGATGCAGCCCTTCGATCGTGGCGAGTATCAGGAATTGGTCTACGTGGTGGATGATGAAGAGGCAGTCTGTAAAATGCTGGGGCGCTTTTTGGAACGTTCCGGGTATCAGGTCAAAACTCTGCTCTCCGGCATGGAAGCTCTTCAGCAGATGCGCATCGATCACCCCATCGCCATGATCAGTGACATTCGGATGCCTGATCTTGATGGGCTGGATCTTCTGAGCCAAGCCATTCTCTTCGACCCCGACATGGTGGTGATTTTGATGACCGGTGCTCCGAACATGGAGATCACCATTGAGGCGCTGCGGTCCGGGGCGACGGATTTTCTCCCCAAACCGTTGGACATGAAGTTTCTTCGCGGCGCTCTCATCAAGGGCGTGGAGCGGCGTCGAGCACGGATGCTGAGCCAGAAACGCCAGAAGTTTCTGGAAGTGGAAGTGAGCAAGCGCACTCGGGAACTCACCGATGCGTTCATGGAAATTCAGAAAACGTATTCCCAAATTCAGCAGGCGTATGAAGGTTCCATCGAGTTGCTTCGCCGGGCCTCCAGTCTTCGGGACAACGATACGGGTGAGCACATCGACCGGATTCGCCTGTATTCCTCGGCGTTGGCGAAGGCGATCGGCCTGCCAGCGGAACAAGTGCAGCTTCTGGAATCCGCCTCCCCCATGCACGATATCGGGAAGATTGGTATTCCCGATGATATTCTTCACTGCCCGGGACCGCTGACGCTGGAGCAGTACGAGTTGATGAAACAGCATACCATCATCGGGCATAATCTGTTGCGCGGGTACGAGGAGCCACTCCTGAAGGCGAGTGCGGAAATCGCCCTTACCCACCATGAACGCTATGACGGAAGCGGTTATCCGTATGGGATTTCCGGCGAGGATATTCCCCTGTTTGGGCGCATTGTGGCGATTGTGGATGTGTGGGATGCCCTGACACAATCGCGTTGCTACAAACCTGCTTTCTCCATCGATAAATCCACCCAAATTATGGAGGATCAACGGCACAAGTTTGATCCGGTGATTCTAAGCAAGTTTTTTGAGATTATTCCACAGCTCACGGCTATTGGGAACTCGATTAAGGTACCGCAGCCTTGAGTGAGAAAATGGAAAGTCCCGCCGATTACGACTTGATTATCCTCGGTGGGGGAGTCTGTGGGTTGGCGGCGGCTTATGAAGCTCTCAAGCAGCAGCCATCGCTCCGGGTCTTGTTGATTGAAAAGGAGTCTACCCTTGGGGGGTTGGCTCGATCGCTTCAATTGGGGCAACAACGGGCCGATTTTGGTCCGCATCGTTTGCACACGGAAATCCCCGAGGTTCGGAAGTTTCTTCTGCGCTATGCCCAGAAGGAACTTGAAAGTGTAAAACGGAAGTCTGCAATGCTGCTGCGGGGCGAGTGGATCGATTATCCCCCCAAGCCCTTGGAGATTCTTCGGGTTCTGGGTCCGGTGGCTGTGGCGCGGGTTTTTCTCCGTTTCGGGTTGGAAACGCTGGGTCGCCTTCTCAATCCGGGTTCAGCAAAACGGCAACCAGACAACTTTGAAACCGTTATGGCGGCGGCCTTCGGCACGGAACTCTACCGCCTGATTGTATTGGATTACACGCGCAAGGTTTGGAAGTTGAATCCCAAACGCATCCACGGAGACATCGCCCGGGTTCGGGTGAGTGCCGGGGGGTTGCAGCGGATGGTGAAGCGCCTCTTTGTGAAAGAGAAGGCAGGGCAGGAGACGGCGCTTCCTCAGTTTCTCTACCTTCCAGGTGGTGTGGAAACCCTGATTCACAAACTTGCTGCGGACACCGAGCGGATGGGGCTAAGCACTCAGCTCAACGCCGCAGTTGCTGGACTTGAGCGCACGGGTGGGATTTGGAGCGTGCAACTGGATTCCGGTGATATTTATACCGCCCAGCGGGTACTCTCCACAATTCCCGTCACGGAACTGGGTCAGCTTCTGTTGTCAAAAACCCCGAGTTCGCGCGTCGCAAAGGCGCTTACGGATGCCCGCTTTATCGCAAACTTTCTGGTGGCCTTGAGGGTCAAGAGGGACCGAATCACAGAGAATCAGTGGCTCTATTTCCCGGGGAAGGAAACACTCTTCAACCGGGGGTATGAGCCCAAGAATTTTTCGGAGTCCATGGGGGCTCCGGGAGAAACACTCATCCTTTTTGAAGTGACTTGCTACGAAGGCGACCGCATTTGGCAGATGACGGATGAGGAACTCGTGCGCCGCACGCTGAAGGATTGCCAGCGGATTGGGCTCGTTTCACCCATGGAGGTTCAGGAAACCCTTGTCTTCCGAATTCCTCAAACGTATCCCCTTTATGACTTGGGCTACCGCGAGCGGATGCAAAGCGTTTGGAATTATCTTTCCGATTTTCCCGGTTTGCTGAGCACCGGACGCCAAGGGTTGTTTCTTCACAATAACATGGATCACAGTATTTTCATGGGATTTGAGGCAGCCCGGTGGCTCCAGAAAAATTCTCCGGAACAAAAAACCGACTCCTGGTATCGAAGGGTTTCGGAGTTTCAAGCGTTCCGGATTGTGGACTGATGCTTCCAACCAGTCCTTACATCTTGCCTTTTCCCAGGCGATTCGCCCTCCGCATTCCCAGAGTATCACGATTGCCCATGATTGAATTACTTCCGTGTAAACAAAATCCCGTGCCTGTGTTGATTCTGGCTTTTGTGTGCCAAACAGCATTCGGGGTGATTACCCTTGATGTTGCCACTCCAGTTACGGGGGGTGGTGTGGTGCAGGGTTCTACTTTGGAGCTTTACTCCTCCGTGGGGCAAACGGTTGCAGCCAATTCAACGAGTTCAAACCTGAATCTAATTCCAGGGGTTGCGGCTGGCGATATCCTCAATCCCCAGGCTCGCTGCAAAGATGCCACGGTTCAATTAGTGGGCGGATTGGCGACGCTTACGGTGGAACAAGTGGATGACGGAAGCAGCGACAACAGGGGTATTTCCACACGCACTCTTTCCAAAACCGAGTTTAGTTCCTCGGATGTGGGTGTACAAACGGTACAGCTCACCGTGCGGGATTTTCGTGGTTTGGAGAGTACTTGTGATTGCCTGGTCACGGTGCTGGCCAATCAGGATCCCGAGGGGAATTCCCTTTGGATGATCCTTGGAAACTGATCTCCCTTTTCCTCTCAATCCCATTTGCACATCCACATATTCGCCTCATTTCTCTTCTTCTGGATTCATAAATGAACAAGCTTTTTTTCACCACATGCTTTGCACTCCTTTGTGGAGTTGCACCATTTGCAGAGTTGTCCGCCCAAACTTTACCGAACTCGTTTACCTATCAGGGTACACTTGTGAATGATGGTGTACCCGCCAACGGTAACTACAACTTTGAGTTTTTGCTCTACACTGCGGCAACAGGTGGAACGCAAATCGGCGCCACACAATCAGCCGTCAATGTCCCTGTCAGCAATGGATTCTTTACATTGGCGTTGGATTTCGGGAGCGATCCATTCAAAGGGGATCGTCGGTTTCTGGAGATTCGTTCGGCTCCCACAGGAACTCCCCTGTCCCTGTTGGCTCCGCGCTTGGAGCTTCGTGCCCAGCCCTATGCACTCTATGCCAAGGAATCCGGTTCCACCGCCACGTTGGAAACCACCAGTGGTGATCTCGTTTTTTCCAACGGTTCCCGAACAAACCTCAGCAATCTTCGAGTGAATTCCCTGGCTTCGGAAACGGGTGAAGAAATCCTCAAAGTTACCAGTGATGAAGGGGCCGTGGCGATTGGTGACACGGCAACCGACGCTCGGTTTAAGGTGCGCGGAATTGATGGAATTGCTCTGCTTCTCGACGTGGTGGACGATAACGATGAACCGGCATTTGTTGTGGATTTCGATCGTAAAGTCGGCATCAACATTGCCCCCAGCACCACCGACCGTGTTCGCATTCAAGCCGAAAGTACCGATACCACTGCTCTTCGCATTTTGGACAATTCCAACAACGTGATGGTGGAGGTGGATCGCGACGGTGACTTTGAGGTTTTTGATTCCACCAACAATCCCAACGCAGTGTTGATGCAAGTCTCCTCCAGCACGGGAAATACCGGGATAGGACGTTCTGCCTACGACGATACCCAATTCAACATTCGCGGTAGTTCTGGTGATAGCTACTTTCTGAATGTGGAAAACTCCTCCGGTGATGATTTGTTCAGTGTTCGCCCCAGTTTTGGGGTCAGCGTTCAGGGGAATTTCAACGTTACCAACGGCTCCAAAAACTTCCTAATCGATCACCCCCAAAACCCCGATACCCAGTGGCTTTCCCACAATGCGGTGGAAGGCCCCGGGTACTACACGCATTATCAGGGAACGGTGACACTCAACGCCGAAGGCCGTGCGGAGGTGGCGCTCCCTGCGTATTTTGAGTCGCTCAATGGCGGCACAGGGGCTTCCATCCACTATCAACTCACCCCGATCGGGGCGGCGATGCCACAACTGCACATCAGCCGCGAGGTAAAGGGGAACAGCTTTGAAATCGCCGGAGGAGCTGCCGGAGCCAAGGTCTCTTGGTTGGTAAATGCGGAACGGCGCGATCCCTACGCCCTGGCTCACCCCTATGAGGCGGAAACAGAAAAATCCTCTCGTGAAAAAGGCTACTTCGCCTATCCCCAAGGCTACGGAGCCACGGCGGAAAAAGGCGTGGGAAGCATTCCCCAGCAGGGTGAATCGAATTAGTTTGAGAGAACCGACGAGATTCTCACGCTGTGAATCTCAGCAGATAAAACTCTGGAAATAAGCGCAAGTTATTTGGTTCTGTATGCCCAAGTGTCCTGAATCCATAAACCCAAACTCAAGCTTGTGTATCAAATGCATCAATCCGTTTTGATATCTGTTCGGGATTTCTCTTTCCATGAAAAACCCCCAAGACAACAAGTTTTGAGTGATTCTCAAGATAAACAATCGAATAAGGGAATCGTTTGAGAAGGTGCCTTCGTGTTCCCAAATACGAAAGCCTTGTTAAATGAGGTTCTTTGGAAATAGACTCTAACCCTATCTCCACTTGTAACAAAAAATCAACGCCCAGACCCACCAATTTACTCTCATACCAGAAAAACGCCTCGGTGATATCACGCTCTGCCTCTGGTCTAATAACTAACTTTTTGTCGCTCATCCTTTTTTCTCAAGAATCCTGCGTTTCACATCCTCCCATGAAGAACCTGACTCAGGATCAAGATGAAATGCGGCCATCCGTTCTTCAATCATCCTTTTTTCCTGAACGTTCGGTTCCATAACAATACCTTCGCTTGCGATGGAATCCCAAATGTCTTCGACTAGTTTGATTCTTTCTTGAACCGGAAGAGCAAGAGCCTCAACAAGAGCAGATTGTTTCATTGAATCATCCTCTGGTAAAAACACTTTCAGTTGATACCAAGGCTATCATGGGGCTTCATGCAAGGGTATTTTGTCAGTCCATCACCCGGAGGAAGGAAAAAACTGATGAAGTCAGAAAAAGAAAAAATGCTCGCCGGCGAACTCTATTCCGCTGCTGATCCCGAGCTTGTGGAGGCCCGGCTTCGCGCCCGCACGTTGCTGCGTCAATTCAACGATACCCCCGAGAGCGATGATTCCGGGCGTCACCTGTTGCTTCGCCATCTTTTGGGCTCTGCCGGTAACAACTTTCTCATCGAGTCCAACTTTCACTGCGACTACGGGTTTAACATCCATGTGGGGGAAAACTTCTACGCCAACTTCGATTGTGTGATACTCGATGTTTGCCGAGTCACCATCGGGGCCAATTGTTTCATGGCTCCCGGGGTGCATATCTATACCGCCACGCACCCTTTGGATGCCCGGGAACGCAACTCGGGACTCGAGTACGGCAAGCCCGTTACAATCGGGGAGAACGTGTGGCTTGGCGGTCGCTGCGTCATCAACCCCGGAGTCACGATTGGTGACAACGTGGTGGTCGGTTCGGGAGCGGTGGTGGTGAAAGACGTCCCAGCTAACGTTGTGGTTGGGGGAAACCCTGCAAGGATTTTGAAGACGCTGGGGTAACCCCCACCGCTCCATTCTTCTTGCTCACCACCACAACCTCGGGGTTGGATTTCAACTTATGACCCCGCGACCCGACCCCTCCATTCGTTCACATTTGCTGGGCTCCACACCTGTTCTGTTGGAGCCTGCCACCGATCATGAGCAGCAGCTTTTTGCGCAGCTTGCGTTGAACAGGCTTCCGCGGCACGTGGCAATCATCATGGATGGCAACGGGCGGTGGGCGAAGCAGAGGTCCTTGATGGAACGCATCGAAGGACACAAGGCCGGGATTGGAAGCGTTCGGGAGTCGGTGCGGAGTGCGGCCCAACTTCGTTTGAAGGCTCTGACGCTTTACGCGTTCTCCTCGGAAAACTGGAGTCGCCCAGCGCACGAGGTCACGGCGCTGATGTCCTTGTTGGAGTCTTTTCTCATCAAAGAGATCCCCGAGCTGATGGAAAACAACATCCGGTTGGTGGCGAGTGGTGATCTTGCGCGGCTGCCGCGTTCGGTGCAGAACAAACTTTCCCACACCATGGAAAAGACCGCCGGCAATACGGGAACCGTGTTGAATTTGGCGTTGAGCTATGGGGGGCGTCAGGAACTGGTGGATGCCTGCCGGGCACTTGCCACCAAGGTCGCCAACGGGGAACTGAATCCGGAACAAATCACCGAGGAGGCGCTGGCTCAACACCTCTACCAGCCCGAGCTGGGCGATCCGGAATTATTGATTCGCACCAGCGGGGAACAACGGGTGAGTAACTTTCTTTTGTGGCAAATTGCCTACACAGAGTTTGTGTATCTGCCGGTGTTGTGGCCCGATTTCCGGAGGCTGCATTTTCTGGAGGCTCTGGTTCTCTACCAACAACGGGATCGGCGCTTCGGCAAAGTGAGCTAACGCCGTGGGTGTACTTCCGGCCGAGCGATTTTGGCGGCTGGCTTGGCTGCTTGCCGTGGTTTGGGCTTTTGCGTTGGCTGTGGTTTTTCGGCAAACGTCCGCGGACTCCTCATTTCCCAAAGTGGATGCCATCGCCTTTTACACTGCCGGTAGTTTGGCAGCCGAAGGCCGTTGGAATGCCATGTACACCGCCCGTGCGGAACGCCGGAATGTGGCGATGGATGTTGCGCCCGTAGGGGCGATGCCCGGCGCACCGCTGGAATTTTCGCTTATCACCGTGAGGACTTCATCGGAGTGGCGAGAATCGGCGCTGGCGCAGGGTTATCCGGATTCGAATGCCCCACCGTTTGCCTATACCCCTGGGTATGCGGTGCTGTTTCAGGGGTTGGCGCTGCTTCCGTGGCGATGGGCCACATTCATGTGGGATGCCCTGAATCTCCTGATTTTTGCCGGTGGACTGGCGCTGTTCTGCCGGGATGCTTCCGAACGCCACGGGTCGTTGATCTTAGCGGTCGCGTTATTGTTGCTTCCACTTGCGCACCCGCTTCAGTTCTCGCTCTTCTGCGGTCAGGGAACGCCGATGATTGTGGGTGCCGGGTTGATTCTGTTTTCTACGGCGGCGGGTCGATTGGGGGCTGTCCCCGCAGGGGTGCTTGGCGCCGTTTGCGGGGTGGTGCTTTTCAGCAAACTTCTGCCGATATTGTGGGTTGTGCCGCTTTTTGCGGTCAGACGTTGGGCGCTTGTGAGTGGCGTACTTGCGGGTGTGGCGATTGTGTTGGTGTTGGGGCTCGTGGTGGCGCCGTGGGGCGCTCATCTGCAGATGGTCGATACGGCCCGGGCGCTTCTTTCCGGAGTGCAGTACTGGAGCGGAAATCAATCACTCGAGGCGTTTGTGGGGCGCTTTTGGTATTCCACCAACCTTACGCAGATGCCGGGCACGGCGGTGGAGCCGTTCATCCTAGGGGGCATTCTGAAAGGTGCAAAACTGCTTCTCTTACTGGGATTGCTCATCTTTACGCTGCGTAGCAAAGCCGGGCTTCCAAGGCTTGGTGTCTTGTGGCTGATGCTCCCGGCTCTGCTTCCCCACCTGAGTTGGAGCCATTATGGATTGTATGCCGTACCGGCATTGATCCTCTGCGGGGCCAGCGTGTTGGAGTCTTCGTCGCAGGGTTGGCGGAGAGGATTACAATGGGGAGTGCTGATTCTTCTCGGGATTGCGTGGGGAATGAATCCCGACTTTTGGAAGATACTGGTGGAGGGGGGAACGGGAGGAGCGGGTGTTCAAACGCTGTTCCGGATTGCCGTGGGGCTTCCGTTTCTGGCGATGTTGGGCGTATGGACGTGGGCATTTGGAAGTACGATTTTAAGGAACGAATAGATCTACCAGCAATCGATAATGATGTCGCGTATAATTGACTTTGAATTAACTGATTCCTAATATGTTTATTTCACGCAAAGGCGCAAAGAACCGCGAAGAGCGCAAAGGAGCAGTCTTTTCATTTGAAGATAAATAGATGGGGAATTTCTTATCGGGCATTTATTTTATTTTACTTAGCTTCTTAATTTGGAAGCATTTTTACAAAAAACTTTGCGCGCTTTGCGGTTCTTTGCGCCTTTGCGTTAAACTACTTAATTGTTTCGTTCACTTTCCCATAATCGTACATTCAAAATTTTATCAGGACAAATCTTTAGAGGACGAGTATAAATAAAGAATGGGATTCCGAAGAAACCCATCCTTGCTATCCTTGATATCGATGTAACTTTCCCTGCTCACAACGTGGTGGGATCGATTCCCTTTTCGCTAAGTTTTTCCTGAGCGGGAACGTATTTCTCATTCTTCTTGTAGGCCATTTTGTAGTCTTCGGTAGCCGCGGCGGTGTCGCCTTTGGCTTCCAGAGCTTCACCCCGGAGCATGTAGGCGGCTTCCAAATCGTCGTTTTCCTCGATGGCGGAATTGGCGTCATTCAAGGCTTTGTCGTACTCGCCTTGATCGTAGTGCAGACGCCCGCGGTTTACGTAGGCTTCGGCATAATCGTCGTTCAGTTCAATTGCCTTGTTGAAATCGGCCATGGCAGCGGCTTGGTTCCCTTGGCGGTAGTGGAGCACGCCACGGTTGTTGTAGGCCTGCTCGTATTCTTCATCAATCTCGATGGCCTTGTTATAGTCTTCCATGGCGGCTTCGAATTCACCGTTTGCCACGCGGCTGAGGCCACGGTTAAGGCGTGCCTTTTTGTCTTCGGGGTTTACGCTGAGAACTTTGTCAAAGACCTCAATGGCGTCGGGATATTTTTCGTCGTTATACTTGGCCAAACCACGGGAGATATCGGAGGTACGGCATCCGGTTGTGACAAGGCCCGTAAGGGCAACAACGCCAAGGGCGAGGAGGATGGAAAAGTGACGTGAAAGCATGGTGTGATACTCTGAGGTAGATTCGAAGGATTGATAACTGTTTGCTTGGTTGAATCAAGCCGGAAAACCAATGAGGCTCAAGGGTAGAAGGGATTATCCATAAAAATTCGTGTGGCCCATGCAATCTCCGCAGGCTCTTGCACACGCTGAACACCCGTGGGGCTCATCTCCGTGCAGCGCATGGCCTGAATGAGTGTCCACTGGCCGTTTTTTCTTTCCAGCCGAGCCTCCAACGCCTGGGTGGGGAACTCACGATCGTTTTCCATCCAGCGGATGGGGAAGTAAACCAGTGCCTGATCGGGGTTCTGGGGATTTACATAAACCAACGGATCACCGTTGAGTACTCCATATTTTTCGTATCCGATGGCGTTTTGCCGCGCCACCTTCAAATGGACAGAAAGATCAGCCAGCACCCCCTGCGCCCAGGCGAGCAATTCCGGAGGGGCCGGTGCCAATTCGGGAGTGGCATCCTTTGCCGTGAATACAGGGGGAGCGGGTGTTGGCTCCGGAGTGGGGGAGGGCTCGGCAGTAGGGACGGGTGTGGGTTGCTCCAGAGCGATGACTGGCTGCGAAGGGGTCGCTAGAGCCGGATCCGTAAGGGCGGGTGTGGAATCTGTTCCGGAGGCGCTCCGTTCCTCGTTCTGTTTACGCATCTGTTCGTAGGATTGGCTGAGCGTTTGGTTTCCCACCGGGCTTGTATCGAAGACCCAGTCGATGCCCATCCCGAAACCCACCACGCATAAAGCTCCCACAGCCACCACCGCCATCCAGGGAAGAAACGGAGCCAGGGCGTCCACGGTGGACTCCAGCCACTGGCGCGATTTTTTGGGTGGGCCGAGGTCATCGTCGGGGTCTGCGAGGGACTTCGAGTTGCTGCTCAGCACCGGATTGAGGGTGCGCTGATTGATGCGTTCCGAAGAGAAGCTGATGGCCTGAGTGCTTGGGCCGCCGATGGCTTGGCGCACGAAGGCGGCGTTTGGGGGAACCTTGTCCACACACTCCAAGTGAAGCACCAGTTGGCGCCAAAGATTGAGATCGGCCTGAGGATCAAGGGCTCCTCCCGCAAGAGCGGCGAGTTCCAGCGCCACATCCGAGCAAAAGGTTTGATCCACCACGTTCATCACCAAAAGCGGCCGCACCCAAGTGTAGGCGGATTTATCATGAAAAATCGAGGACTGGGTGTAGTACACCATCAATGCCAGGAGTTCGGGATCTTTGTAGGGCTGCTTATGGCAACGGAAGGAATCCTGAAAACGACTATACCAATCGGGGAGTGAGCTCCTGAGCTCCGTGAGCATTTGCGGAGTGGTTTCGCGACTGAATTCCGAGAGCGTTTGACCCAGCACATGGCAGCACAGCGCCCAAAATACGGGTTCCTCGAGATGCTGTGTTCGGCCATCCCGCACTCGTTTGATGGCATCCTCGGGCTGAATGGCGGCCAAATCCGAGAGAGTTTGTTCAATGAGTTCCGCCAAAGCAGGGCGATCCTGCGCCAACAACCGGGAAGCCACCAGCAACCGCGCTGCGCAAAACGCCAAATCCTCCTGCCGTACCAAGGACGTCACCGGTTGGTTTGCCGAGTCCCGCACGGATTTGCCCTGTTCCACCCGGGCCTTGTAAATGTCCAATTCCTGCATGCGCTGCCGCTCCTGTAAGACTCCCGTCTTGACGTGGTACTCCCACTCTTCACGAGATGGCAAATCCTAAGTTTCCCAAAGTGTCTCAGCGAATGAATCTTCAGCGGTTTCGAGCCCTCGTGGTGCAACTCCATGAGACCCAGAACACCAGCAGCATGGTTCATCTTCTCACCCCCGGCCACGGCCCGTTGGCTCTCTGGGTAAAAGGGCTTCGCCGCAAGGGGAGCGAATACCGGCAATCCTCCCTGCAACCACTCAATTATCTGGAAGTCACCGCCGCGCTTCACGGCGATTCTGATGTCGCCACCCTGCGTGATGTGGAACTCCTCGTCCCCTGGGAACCCCGGCGACTGGACTCCAACCTTCCGCAACTTCTTCCTTTGGCCTTGGGCTCCTTGGCGGTGGAGGTGCTCCACAAAAGTACTGAAAACGGCCAACCCATCGAAGAGGAGTTCGCCGCACTTCTTCAAATGCTCGAGTGCATTCAAACCGGCGACTTTGTGGAGGAGCCGCACATTTTACTGACACTATGGCTCGGGATGCTTCAACTGCTGGGGTATCTTCCGTTGATTGCTCCGGAAGTTCTGCGCCCTTGGCCGGCGGAACTCCCCAAACCCACCCACTTTCTCCTGCACAGCGAGAATGCCCTCGTCACCCTTCCCCCGGCGGGGCGCGAAGGAGAGGCTTTTCACTGGCCCAACCTCCCCATCGGTTCCGGGGAGTTCTTGCCGCTTCCTCCCAAGGGAGTACGCGCTTTGTACAATACTGAAAAAGGCGAACCACTCACGGCTGGGGTAACGTTGGGTGAAACCCTGCAAATGATCAACGCCCTCAGCCGATTTTTGGAATACACGCTGGACCTACGATTTGCCAGCCGGGATTTTTTGGAGTCTTGTTTTCAGTAAATTGGCCTTGGATTGACTAATCGTTTCATAAATGGCTCGTGATTTATGAGCCGATTTTTGAACTGGCATGCATCGACTTGGGCGAAGCTATGGCGATGGAAGTGTTAAATCGTCATCAGAATGATTTACTGCTTTTCTCATAATTGCTCAGTGAATTGTTAGAGATCACACGGATTCGATTAAATGTGAAATATTAAAATAATTGATATCGTTTGGTTTAGGTTCTTTTCTTCTGGGATTTTTTCTTGATTACTCTGGTTGATTTTGAAAAGAAAAACGGAATCGTCAATTTTTCTAACACAAAACGGTCTTTACAACGTGGCGTTTATCCGTACACCTCCCGCGTCCCTGGCTAGGC
>JANRMB010000085.1:0-11566 GCA_033761985.1 Candidatus Sumerlaeia bacterium
CGGGATTACCGCCCACAATCGCCTGCGGGGCAACCGGTTTCACCACCACGGCACGGGCCCCCACCACCGCCTCGCGACCTACGGAAACTCCAGGCCCAATAAAAGCATCGGCACAAACCCAAGCGCCATCTTCAACAATGATCTCGGACTTAATTAATGGCATCGCCTTGTTTCTGAAATCATGTGTCCCCCCGCAAAGGTGTGCCCCTTGAGATATGGTTACGGAGTTTCCCAATGTCATTTCCCCCAAATTGTACAACCGTACTCCATCGCCTATTGCTGTGTGATTCCCTATGGTGAGTTTCCATGGCATCATAATTTGTACCGTAGGATACACGTGAACATTCCGCCCAACCTTTGCTCCAAACAATCGCAAAAGGAATGCTCTGAAACCATAGCAAATACGCGGAGAAAAACGAAAAAGAGTTGTCGCTGCAACCCCCCAGAGAACTCTTCCCAGAAGTTCCTTGCGAGTATATTTTACCGCCTTGCGGTTTTGCTCTATCTCCAGCAGATCCTCTGTACTCATTTCCCTGTCCCCTTTCTCTGTAAATCTGTTCTGCTCTGGCGCAGTTCTGTTTCCACCCATTGGGGAGCTGTACCACCTCTAAGAATCCACTCCACTGTTTGAGTCATTCTACGAGCAATACCATCCCATGCATAATGAGTCTCCACCAGAGCTTTTCCTCTGTCCCCCATGGAATAGCGTTCATGTTGAGAAAGCTGAAGAAAACTTCGAAGGCCCGTGGCTACAGAGTTTGCATCCGGATTCATACAGAGTGCACCCCCCGCTTGTTCCAATTCGGGAAAGTAACAGGCCGGAGTCATTAATACAGGTTTACCGAGGGCCGCAGCCTCCAACAATACAACCGGGAAGCCTTCACTCAAGGAGGGCAAAACCATTCCCATGCTCCCCAGAATCCATTCCGTTTTTGCGGCTCCATACAAGGACCCCGGGAAATAGGTATTGGATATCTTTAATTCTTGAACCATCTGATACAATTCTTTTTGATGCTCCAACTCATCGGGGCCGGCAATCACCAGTTGAGTGTCCCCCATTTCTTTCCCCAATCTTGACCAAGCTTTCAACAAAACGGGAAGATTTTTCTTGGGGTGTATTCTGCTCAGGAAAAGGATGTAGGGTCGCCCGGAAAGAGTCTGGCTAATTTGTTCCGCTATGCGTTCGTCCCTCTGTTGACGTAATTCCAGGGGATCGATTCCGTTGGGAATTACAGCGATACAACCTTTGTAGCCAAGGGTGCGAGCTGCTTTCGCCTCGCTTTGCGTCAACGCACGAAGGCAGGCACAATCCTTTAGAGCGCGATCCTGAAACAACCAGCGCGCCACCTGTTTTTTCCATCCGGAATTGCGTACAGCCCATGGGTCCAGCATACCGTGTGGATGAATCATGTGGGGGATGTTCAGCAATCGGCTCGCCTTCCATGCGGCGTAATCGGCATACGTCCACATTCCGTGACTGGAGATAATATCATGTCTTCCTTTCTGCGCGGCCATGTATTCCAAGAGTTGGGGCGACCACGCAATTCGTTCGGGCCCCACACGCGGGGTGAGCTTTACAGGAAGTGGATCGTAGTGGATTTTATCTTCTTCCGCATAGGCATCCTCCACTGCTTTGATCTCCACTTGGTGGCCTTGCTGTGCCACCTGCTTCCACAGTTTGCGCACGGAATGAAACAGCCCCCCCTGCAACCGGGAGCACCCTGCCATCATCACACAAATGCGCTGCCGTTCTGTGATAGCCATCAGCTCACCTGTCCCCCAGGAGTATTCTGTTTGTAGGTGTAGAGCAGCTTCATTAAGGGATAACCCCAACCCGCCTTTTGTGCTCCACGTTTTTCCGCGGCGGCCACTGCATTCCAAATTCCTTTGCCAAACGCTTCAGGTCCGTAGTGGCGAATTGTTTCGCGCGCGGCCTGTGCCATGGCGAGTCGTTCTTCGGGATGTTGATGCAGCCAAACCATTTCTCCTGTCAGCTGCTCCTCCATCAGTGGATCAAAGAGCAGCCCGTTCTCGCGATGCCGAATCATCTCCTGCGCGGAACCGCATGCGTTGCTGATAATTGCTGGGAGCCCTGATGCCATCGCTTCGTTCAACACAAGTCCCCACTGCTCGTTGGTGCTTGGATGGACGAATGCACTCGCCAAAGCATAGTAGGGGAGGATTTGTTTGAGCTGCAAAAACCCTGGAAGATGCACCACATCTCCCATGTCACCATTCTTAATGCATCCCTCAATAATTGGTCGATCAGGTCCATCCCCGAGAATCACCAAATCCCATGGTGCATCAACCAGCTTTCTGTAACGACCAAAAGCGCGAATCAAAAGCGGTAGATTTTTCTTGGAAATAAACCGTGCAGAAGCAAGAAAGAATGAGCGTGGCAAGCCGAGTTCATGTCGAAGTTCCGTTTCTCGTTCCCGCAGATTTTTCGCCTCGCGTTCAAAGTGGGAATTATCCACGGCATCGTATCCCTGAAAAATACACTCACTCGGCATTCCCAGTTCCATCAGGTATTCCCGATGAGTAATCCCCCCCACCAACCCAGCGGCATAACCCTTCACCAACGAGCTTTTAGCTGCCTCGCGAAAAGCGCTCCTCTGTCCGTCACTCTTTTGCGATTCACTCATCAATATAGCGGGGACACGTTGATGATTGCACCACCCAAGAGCCGCCAAGGCACCGTTATCCCACCAACCGTTGATCGCGACTGCTCTCGGATTCAGGCCACCCAAAATCTCGGCAATCCGCTTTTGCATTCGCTTGAAGGGAACGGCTCTGCTGTGCTCCCCGCTGAAACAAGTGATGCGTTCCACCGGAGCCTCCACTCCTTCCCAAGCGTAAATATCCGTTTGGGCGGCAAGCTCAACGCAAACAACTCTTCCCAGCGTGCTTGCCCCTTGAAGGCGTGCCACGTGGTATGGGCCGAGTCGGTGGAAAAGGATGACAAGTGGTTGATTCATTTTTCCATCATCCGTTCGGCAACCGCCTGTTGATGTTCAAAAAAATCCAACAGCTTTTCGCCCTGCCGCTGCCAACTATTCTCCCGGGCGATTGCAAGCCTTTCGTCGCTTTTCCATTCCGGATTGGCAAGGGCTGCATCCAACTGGTTCGCATACTCCTCCGGGTTTTTCCCCACACGGATTACAGAATTCCACTGCAGCACTTCGGGAACAGCAGCATTTGCCACAACCGGTCGCGAAGTCCCCATGTAGTCCCAGAGCTTCATCGGGCAGGCACTGGTATTGAAGCGCGATTCGGAATAGCACATCAACAGAACATCGAAAGACTGGAGGTGCCGACCTATGTCCCCATGGGGGACACGGCCGATGAAATGAACGTTCGGTAACTGCCGCGCCGCTTGCACCCCTTGAAACCACTCATCACTTCCTTCTGATTGTTTCGGGGGATCGCCCCCGAGAAGAAACGTCGTGTTGGGTCGTAACGCCGCCACCTTGCTCAGGAACGCAAAATCAAACCGATTATTTAATGCTCCTATATACCCAGCGATTGGTCGCTGATGGTTCATAAGATTCTTCGGCAGATCCAATGGAGTGACCAAGGGGTTTTCCACCATGAAAGCCGGAGAACACCCGTGGGGAAGATGCAGAATCTTTCCTCTGTCCCCCTGTGGAATCCAAGACTGAAACAACTTGGTTCGGTACTCAGCCACGCAGACGCAACAATCGGCTTTCGCCACAATACGACGCTCAAGTTCCTCCGTTTGTTTTTCACGTCCCGGCCAGTAATCATGATAATCATCGATGCTGTAATAGATCAGGGGACACTGGAGACGCTCCTCCAGTCCCAGATAGTAGGGGTAGCAGCTTGCCAAAACCAAAGGACGCCCCGCCGCAAACCGTTTGATCAACATCGCCAAAACTCGTTGCGTCATTCCCCAGCCACCAAACAACCAACCTGGTGGCATGGGAAGGTGCATTTCCCACACACCTTCGCTGAGTTGATTTGCGGAGAACTGAAGACTCCACCGCCCGAGTTCACGCCGTTGAGCCCTGAAGTCACGGGGTTTTAACAACAGCACATCAAACCGTTCGCGGCATTGCGTAAACAATTCTCGAGTCCAAAAATAGTGGGCATCCAGAACAGCCAGTACGGGTTTTCTCCTCATGATTGAGCCCGCTGCTCCTGCCATTGCCGAACAAATTCAGGCAGCTTGTCCTTGGGGATAAGCAAAAATGCTTGATTCAATTTTCTTGGTATCAAGGCAATCAATCCGCAGGCTGCCAACACCAGACCATACGTTAAATTCAGCGTAAACAATTCCCCAATATAGAGAACGTTACTCATGCAAAACGTCACCGTGAAAATGGTGTAGAAAATCGGCCAAAACAAATTTCGGGATTGTGTGGCAAACACATAGGCATACTTGGCCGCCAATCCCAAAAGAAAAAAGAAGACAAATGCAAAGTGTCTGAATTCCATAAACGCCGAGGTATATCCAATGGGGGACAGATAAGCGTACACCTGCGGATGATCGGAAAACTCCCTTCGGATTTCCTCCACATTGGGTTGCGGCAAACGGAGTGCATCCTTGAATTGGGCTCCCAAAATACCCCGCGGAATGTACTGCTGAACAAATGAATTCACAATCCCCGCGCCCCACCCAGCCTGAGCGCTTCGCTCATAGGCCGCCAACGTTATGGCTGACTCAATAACCTCATTTCGGTTCTCTGCACCAAAGTGCTCTTTCAACACTTTGGTGTAATTCACACGCGTAAAACCAGAGTAGTCAAACCGTTGGAAATCTCCGCGAATTTCCGGCACAACAGTCAGCACGGTAATCCCCACAACAAACCCTATCGGAAGAGCTAGCCGTGGAATATTCCAACCCTTCAGGAGATGTAGAATGGTTCCCACAAAAAGAAACAGGATCGCTACTTCCGACCGACGCCCCAACAACACCGCGTAGAACAAAAAGCTAAAACAAGTCAAAGAAAGTAGTATATTCAAGCGATTCGGTTTTAGTACCGTGATCGCCAACTGGATCACCAACGCAGGCCGCAGGAAACGAGCAAAAAACAGGAGATAAACTGGTAATCCGGACCATGCCCCCTCCACACGCAGTTGCAGCAAATAAATGCTGCTCATTATGCCGATGAAGATGAAAACCAGATTTACTTGAAAGAGTTTATCCAGATGCAATGTATGCCCTGATTGAGTCTCCTTCGGTCGCGCAATTTCGTACCCAAAATAACCTGCAAGAATACACGCGAGGATATTCCCGCACATCAGGTTGAACTCAAAGTCCGGCAATACATTCAGGTTCGTTGCGTTGTAGGTAAGCGTGGGGAGAATAAAAATCCCCATCGTCCCCGTGAGAAGAAAAGGGAACGTAAAGAAGTGTGCCGGTTTCCGGAAAAACTGGAAAATCTGAAACGCGAGGCAACTCCACAGCGCCACCAAAAGTACGTATCTCATGCCTCAACCACCTCCAGTTCCGCATCAAACCATGCCCTCATTCGGGGGAAGACCAAGTAAATCAAAATGCTAAAAGCAACTCCACCGTAAAGAAGCTGAAACAACAACATGTGAAGTAGTGAGTAGGTGGAGAAAAAGAGATTTCCGGTGAGCAACCCCAACAGGAAAAAAAGTGAGACCAGAAAGTAGGGCTCACGACGATAGCTTCGCAGATAAATCCGTGTGTTGTTGTAGAGGTAGTTCCCCAAGGCAAACAAACAGAGAAGGGTGGCCTCGTAGGAATCCAGAACTCGATGCTGAATTTCCCGCATCCAGGCAAAAGGCATCAACCCCAACAACTCAATTCCCACCACCAGGCAAACCATTCCCCCAATCACCACGGGAAGTGTTTTTCGTTGGATGGAAGCATAATACGCAAACGTCTCCCGGGATTTCCCAAGGCTGAGCATCTTGCTGAATTCCACGGAACGCGTTTGCATCCAAAGTCCGCCGATTGAAGTAAATACCAACACCATTGATAACGTCATCCCCAACCTCCCCGCTTCAACCGCCCCCTGATTGGCAAAAATCAACGGCGTAATCAACTGAAGAAGCAACCAATCCCCGATGGTGTTAATTCCGGAACGACTCTGAAACGGCCAAATCTCCTTCATCCAACTGATCTTTTTCAGCGGCGGGGTCTTCCACAAATCCACCAAGCATCGCCAAAAGTACCGCACAACCCCCCACTGGAGGATGACCACATTGCCGAGGCTTAAGAACACCAGCGAGTAAAGTCCCCAGTCCGCAAGCAACGCTGCCCACATAAAAAGCAATGAGATGATCTGTGCAAAGGTTTGATAACGCGAGACGATGTTGATTCTTCCCGCACCGGCCATCACCAGTAGAATCGGCGTCATCGCCAACTTCACCCCATTCCCAAAAACAATCAACATCCAGGGAATAAGCCACGCCACGGCTTCCACCCCGGATTTGGACATCAACATAATACCAATAATCCCGATGATCACCATAAACAGAAGCGTGATGGCGCCATAGAAAGTCAGCGTTTGGCGAATCAAAGAGGCGAGACGACTTTTACTTTCCTGATCACCCTCCAGTAACTCCCCATTCCATCGCAACCGGGCGAACTCCGCGCTCGCCATGTGCATGATCACCGTTCCAACCCCCAACTCCAGAAACAACTGCGCCTGAATCAGGTTGTTGATCATGTAGTAGAAGCCCTGCAACTCGGGCGTCAGACAAAGAAGGACGATTTTTATCGTCAACACTGCGGAAAGGATCGACCACCCGCGGCCGATCAGCACATACAAAATCGCCTCATTAATGCCGAACCAGCGGGCTATCCCTTTCATGCGTTCCCACAATCCCAGAGCCGGTTGGTTGGGCGGCACGGAACCTTGGGGCGGATGGGAAGCCTGAGGCGTTGTCATTCGGTATGCGGAATGCTCTCAGTGAATTGACTGCCGGAAAGGTTACTCATGAATCCACAGCCGCGTGCAACAGCTAACAAGTACCGCCAAAAAATCGCCTCCGTTCAACGCTGGGCCGTTCCCGTTCTCCTTTTGGCGGGTTTGTACAACATCCTTTGGGGAGCTTGGGTGGTACTCTTTCCCATGCACTTCTTTGATCTCACCTCCGCTCCGCGCCCCAACTATCCTCAATTTTGGCAATGCATCGGCATGATTGTTGGCGTCTACGGAGTTGGATATCTCGCCGCCGCAACGGATCCTCTTCGCCACTGGCCGGTGGTCCTCGTTGGCTTTATGGGCAAAATCTTCGGCCCAATCGGATTCGTTCAGGCGGTGGTGACTGGAGCACTTCCCCTCAGCTTTGGGTGGCTGATTCTCTTCAACGATCTCATTTGGTGGCTCCCATTCGGCTTTCTTTTACTCAGGAGTTGGCAAGCAGCGCGTGAGGATTGGTTTGCCCGCGCTCAGGAGCCCCCGGCGGCCGTTTCGTCGTTTTCCTCCCTCTTGGAAACCTATAGAAGCCCTCAGGGAAAAACACTTCTCCAGCACTCTCAGGAGCTTCCCCTCCTCGTTGTCTTTCTTCGCCACTCTGGTTGCACCTTTTGCCGCGAGACGTTGGCTGATCTCGCTTCCAAACGCCACCGCATTGAGGCTGCTGGCATTCTCCCCGTTCTGGTGGATATGTACGAAGACGATTCCGAAGCACGCGCATTCTATCAACAGTATCGCCTCGCCGATCTCCCCCGGTTCCACGATGCATCCCGTCGATTATATCGCGCCTTCGGGCTTCGCCGGGGTACTATCGGACAACTTCTCGGCCCCTCCAGTTGGATTCAAGGATTCCGAGCTGGCGTACTGGAAAAACACGGAGTCGGCTGGTTGAAGGGCGATGGGCTTCAGATGCCCGGCGCCTTTATTCTCCATAACGGAAAAATGACCGCGGCGTTTCGCCATCAAAAAGCCTCCGACCGCCCGGATTTGGAGGCCCTCGCCTGTACGAATGGGGCCTGCGCCGTTCCTGCAAAAGCCTAGGCAATTTATGTAGATGAAGATCAGCGGTACCCTCCTTACTTTTCAGGTGCGTGGCCGGAGCATGATGCCCCTCCTCCCACCCGGTACTTGGATTGTGGTCGATTCCGGCTCTACCTTCCAATCACTGAAGCCGGGTCAATTATTGGCTCTTGCAAACCCCACGGGCCAATTGCGGATGGTTCACCGGCTGGTGGAACTTCGTGGAAGGATGCTAAAAACCTCCGGGGATCACAGCGTTTTTCGGGATCCATGGATCAGCATGGAAGCCTTACTGGGTGTTGTTGTAGTCTATCGCCGACCCTCCGGAGATTGGTTTCAATCTACTCCCCCTTCCTATACTCAACAGATTCAACCGCTGCTTTCAAAACTTTATCAGTTCCGCATGAGCAGGTTGCCGCGTTTGGTGTTGACAAATCTTGCAGGCGAAAAACATTTTCCCGCAATGAAGCTGAACAACAACATTGAATGGCATCGAATCGGTCCACAAGTTTTGATTTATCAGTCAAACGAAGACCAAATTCACGTCCTCAATGAAACCGCTTCCCTGATCTGGGAAGCTCTTCAATCGGGAAAAACCAACTCGGAGCTCGTTAAAACTCTCCACTTGATTTACCCCGACGCGGATGTTCAGATTCTCCAAAGAGATGTTGAGGATACGCTTCAGCAATTCGGCCAAAAAAATTTATTGGGAAACGCACCATGAAACAACCAGCTTCCACCACCACACAAACGGAAACAAAAACTCGTAAAGCCTATGTTTCCCCGCGTATCACTACACAATCCACAGCGGAAAAATCTCAAAAAACGGCTTTGATTAATGCCTGCGATTCTTTGCTCCTGAACCCTTGATCCCGAGTTCTGTTCAGTTTTTCATTCATCAGGGAGCGCGAGGCGTTCCCTTTTTTCTTTTTAGTTCCTTATGATTCCCGATCAGCCCCTTCCGCAATCTCCACAAATTACACCTATGATCGATCGTTTGGGCGAATGGTCGATTCTTGTGCATCCCACCAAACCCCGATATTTGGTTACAACCGCTGCGGGTGAGCGGATTGCCTTGGGAATTCTCAACGATGAACCCCTCTCCGCACTTCAGCACTCGATGCTTCAGGAGTTCGAGGGCTTCTCAAGTGATCAACTTCTTCAGGACCATGCCTTCGTACGCGAAGAACTCCTCCGCACAGGATTTTTAGGTTCCCCTGCAGATACTCCTCAACCTGCCAAGCGAAAATCCACCGACCTCCTTACCATCTACATCACTGAGCAATGCAACCTGCGCTGCAAACACTGCGCGGTGGTGGAAGGCGTGATGCCCAAAGATCGCATCACCACCGCTGACGTACTGCGCTTGATGGAGGAGTATTCGCGCATTATGCCTGAAGGGACGATTGCAATTCTCGGGGGCGAACCCTTTATGCACCCCGATATCATCACTCTCTTGGAGGCCGCCTGCCGAAGTATTAAAACCGTTCGAATCAGCACCAACGGCAGTTACATCACCCCTTCCGTGGCAGAAAAACTCGGGCCCCTCACCAATCTTCAACTCCAGGTCAGCCTTGATGGCGCCGATGAACAAATGCACGATTTCATTCGGGGGAAGAACTCTTTCAAGGCCACATGGAAAGCCATCGAACTTCTCGTACCGGTGCTTGGGGATCGCCTTTCCATTTCCACCACCCTCACTAAAGTCGCGGTTCCCCAAGTGCAGGAGTTCCTCTCCCTGTGCGACGCAAAACGGATCCCTCTTCTGCGGTTCATCAACCTCAATCGTACCCATGCGGCGCGCTCCAACTGGGATAAAATCGCTCCCGATCCCGACCAGTGGAAGGCTGTACTCCGCTGGCTGATTTTCGAGGCTTCCTCTCGCCCCGGAGCCTATACCCGGGTGGCGGCCTCCTTCCCCGGTTTTGTTCCCAACCGCAAGGAAACCGAGGATCACTGGTGCCCGCTCGGTGCCATGCTCATCGTCACTGCCAGTGGGAAAACTTACAACTGCCCCATCTTGGAAGACCCCATTACAGAGGTGGGCGATGCCCTTGCCCATTCTGCCGAGGAACTCGTGAACCACCCCGCCAATACCCGCACACGGGAATGGATGCACCAGCGGCAGAACGTCGTGGAGGAGTGCAGCCGCTGCGCCTGGAGAAGTTTTTGTGGCGGCGGCTGCACCTCGTTTATGGGATTGCGCTCCGGTGATCTTCTTCAAAACGATGGCTTTTGCGGATTCCGGAGAAACCTCTACCGCGAACACGCCTTCCGTGCCCTCGGTCTTCCCCTTCCGGAGATGCCCGAAGTCTAACTTCCCTCAAATCATGGTGTTCGCCCTTTGATTCCCAAGCGCCTTTCCGTCCTCTTTGGTACTCGACCCGAAGCCATTAAGCTCTGCCCGCTGGTGTTGGAACTGCGCAAGAGTTCCGCGCTTCAAACGGAAGTCTGTTCCACCGGGCAACACCGCCAAATGCTGGATCAGGTGCTCGGGTTGTTTGGCGTTCAACCTGATGTGGAACTCAACCTCATGACATCCGGGCAAAGCCTCGCCGGTTTCACCGCCCGGGCTCTGGAGCAGGTGGATGCCTATCTGGAGCGTTCCAAGCCCGACCTTGTGATTCTACAAGGCGATACTTCCACGGTGCTTGCGGCTTCACTCGCCTGTTTTTACCGCAAAATCCCCACTGCTCACGTGGAAGCGGGGCTGCGCTCCTTTGACCTCCATCACCCCTTTCCCGAAGAGCTCAATCGCCTCATGGCAACGCGGGTTGCGTCTCTGCATTTTGCCCCCACCACCACTGCCCGGGAAAACCTCCTGCGCGAAGGCGTTTCCCCTTCCAACGTTTTCGTTACTGGAAACACCGTCATCGATGCCCTTCATTTTGTTCGCCAACAAAACCAATCCCAACCACCACATATCCCCGAAATCCCTTCGCTTCCCGCGCAATACCTCTTGGTCACCGGCCATCGGCGGGAGAACTTCGGTCAGGGAATGGTCGATCTGTGCACGGCGCTCCTGAAACTCGCCGAACAAAACCCTGATCTTCACCTGCTCTACCCCGTACACCTGAACCCCAACGTGCAGGAACCCGTCCGTAAGCTTCTTTCGGGTCAGCCGAGAATCCATCTACTCCCTCCCGTGGATTATACCGCGCTCGTTTACCTTCTGGAAGGATGCCAGTTTGTGCTCACCGATTCCGGTGGAATTCAGGAGGAAGCCCCAGCCTTTGGGAAGCCCGTACTGGTTATGCGCGAAAAAACCGAACGCCCTGAAGGAGTGGAAGCCGGTACTGCTCGGCTTGTGGGAACGAGTCCCGAACGCATCGTGGGCGAAGCCACCCGTCTCCTTACCGATTCTGAACACTATCGTTCCATGGCAACCGCACATAATCCCTTCGGAGATGGAACGGCATGCCGTCAAATTCGCCAGCATTTGGAAGTTTGGGCGAATGCCTGATCCGCACCACCCTTTTCGGTATCCTCTTTTCCCCCGGCCCAACGCTGAAAGGGAATCCGACTGTCTTACCTTTTTGGGTCGGTTGATTTTCGGTACCGGGCAAGTTTCTTCACTTCTTCCCCACGGTTCGTCCATTCCTCTCTACCCGCCTTTGGTTTGCATCCTC
>JANRMB010000086.1:0-10831 GCA_033761985.1 Candidatus Sumerlaeia bacterium
TGGCCAAAACGCACGCCAATAGACAAACTGCGATACCTCCACGGAATCCCCGAATTGAATCGACTCCAGCACCTGCTGTGGTGTGCCTCCTACCGGCGTCTGAGGCTCTAGCCAGGAGACTGGTTGATTCCCCAAGACCGAAAGAAAAAGCAACAGACCCAAAATGAGACACCGAGTTCTGGACGCTTTGACTAAAAACAGGCCACACCCCAGCGGCAAGACCGCAAACGCCGGTAACATCAACCGCGGTCCCATCCCAAAACCACCCCACCACATCCAATAACCACTGTTGAAAACCAAATAACCGAAAAACGCACCAAAAATCAGTGCTCCCAAACGCCGCTCCATCCCACCTCGGCGCAACCCTTCCAACGCTCCCCATAACGCCAACAGAATCCACGGCGACCAAAAGAAGATTCCGCGGAACGGATGCACCGTCAGAAAATACGCCACGGCCAACCGGGGTTCTTTTACTCCCATCACCCCCTGAGCCATGTTCACCCGGAACTCCTCCAAGTACTCATACTCGTAGGGAATCGTCGGTGATCCAAAAATCGAAACCGAGTACGCCACAAAGAGCAGCGGAAACACGGCACCACATCCCAGAACCACCACCACCTGAGCCCAGAAGGCCTTCTCCCCCAAACGGTTCTCGCGAACCAGTTTCTCCAAATAGAGCAGGGCAATCAGCCCCACCAGAATCACGAAGATCAAATCGCAGAGCAGAGCGAAGCCCGTGAGTAAACCTATTCCGGCGCTCCGGAGAATCGTCAACCGTTCCCCCTGAATCAACCCCAGCAACGCCAACGCCCCTGTGCACGTTGCAATCCCGGGTGCATACGGCATGAAGATACTCGCATACCCATGCCATAAGGAGCCCAGCAACGCCCCCATCACCACCGCCAGAGAACGCCAAGGCGCTGCGGTCAACTGCATCAGCAAATACCACAACAGCGCCAACGCAATCGCCGTGGGGATTTTCACCGCCCATAACGTGAGCAGAAAATTCGTTGTACCCAGAGAGGGAAACTCCCCGAACAATTGAAGCCCATGGTAAAGCACGGCATACAACGGCAACGCCAGAAGGCTGACGCCAAAAATTTTGTCGCTGTAGAATCGTTCCTCAAAGAACGCCTTATCCATGGTGAAGTAAGGCGCACCTTCCTCGTGCAATCCATCGATGGAAAACGTCCCATTTTCCACCACTGCCACCACCAGCGCCAACCGGGTGTTCACATTCCAACCTGTATTCGGGTGATGTGTCATCAGTAGCGCAGCCAGCGCCATGAGGAAAACGGCAACCGCAGGAAGCCCGTGCCGATACTTGTGAAAGAGATGGGCGAGCATCACACCTCCGTCGAGGCCGCCGCCACCGACTCTGCAATTAACTCCGCCTGTTGAATCCGTAACCCATCCCGCTGAGCCAGTTCCGCCGCGAGCATTCCGCTTGTAATCGCCAGGGGCAACGTTGGCCCGGGGTGAGTAAACTCCCCTGTGTAATACAACCCGCGGATGCTGCTACTGCGGTTGGGGAAACGCCGACTCCAATCGCCGCGTCGCAGCAGACCGGTACCAAAAAGCGATCCTCCTGGGTTTCCAGTTAAATCTCCCCAATCGGCGGGGCTGATGCAATACTCCTCCTCAAAATCCTCTTCCTGAAGGGCAAACCCCCGGGCGTTCAATCGCGCCAGAATGCGGTCACGTTCCGCACGGATTGTTTCGGGACTCCACCGGAATCGATCACTGAGCGAGGGGGCCAGCGTCACCACCTTCAGCGCCTGACGCCCTTCCGGCGCAGCGTTGGAAAACAGTGCACTCTCATTGGTAATCACCAGATCCCCTTCCGCCGGGGGAATCCGCCAGCGCAACAGCTGACGATCAATCTCGCGGTCGTCGCTCCCCAGCAGCACCGTCTGCAACGCTTCCAATCCGGGTACGGGTTTCTTCAATCCCCAGAAAAACGCCAGAAGCGAGGGCGAGGCTTTCATGCGTTTGTAACGGCGCAACTCTTCCTCCCGCGAGGCGGTGGACTCAAAATAGCGGTTCAACACCAACCGGGGATCTGCCGTTGAAAACACCATATCCACCGCCAAATCTTCCAACGTGGTGGTGCGAACCTTCTGCACGGCTTTCTGCGCCGTGGTAATTTCTTTGACCCGCGTGTTGAAGTGGAACTTCACGCCCTTTTCCCGTGCAAGGCGCACCAACGCATCCACCAACGCACTCATGCCCCCCTCGGGAGCCCAGAACCCCCGGCAATGTTCCAATGTGGCCAAGGCCCGCAACATTTTCCCGCCGGAATAGGGAGTAGTTCCCAAGCGCGAAAGATAGAACCGGTAGATATCATACACCCCGTGTTCCGCAAAATTCTTCCGCAGGTAGCGCGCAAAGCTCGGTACATAGAACGCCGACTTGAACACCCGAATGCCGGAGATGGTGGAAAGCATCTTCCGCCACCGCCAGTTTCCGGTGCTTGGCACCAAAAACAGATGCTCTTCGGCATCCAAGGCCTCGGCTTCAAACCGCGACCACTGCTTCCGGAACTGTTCGGCGTCCTTGGGGGAAAACTTGGCAATCTCCTCGGAGAGGCGTTCCGTTTCGCGGTATAAATCGAGGGTTTTGCCATCGGGCAATATCAAACGCGCCCCGGGGTTGCACGGGCGGAAGGTGATGAAATCACTCAACCGATGATCGGCGAGGGAGAACAACCGCGCCAGCACCTGGGTGGAGGTCATAAACTCCGCCCCCAGATGAAAACGGAAATCACCAATCTGCAAATCCTGAAGAGTTCCCCCGCAGCGGTCGGATTCCTCCAACACGCGTACGCGTGCGCCCGCTGTGGCCAGAGTAATCGCCGCAGCCAAACCCGAGGGTGTGGCTCCAATCACCACCGCTTTTTTCCCCTTCAGGGGTTTTTCCCGATTCAGCGCCACAGCCAATCCATTTTGGAAGAAATCCGTGCACCCATTCCCACGTTTGAAGGCAAGCCTCCCACAGCGAAGGGACACACCTTGGTTTATTCCCGGTGGGCTTCAACCGAGTGAAGAGGAATTTTGACTCAACTGTGAAATGTCCGTTAATCCAACTGCCCCAAACCCGTGCGCAGAACATCCCCTCGGGAAATCGTTCCGTTGCTGGGATCATAAAACAGATCCCGCCCTGACTGTTCCGAGGGCTCCAACAGGTGCGCCACCAAACGACCCAATCCTTCATTCGCAGGCATTTGAACAGGGAAAAACTCACTCAGGGAGTCGGGACCCAAACTCGTAATCAAAAAACCATGGAGTGAAAGCCGCTCAAACGTGCTGATGTACCGACCCTGATCCAACCCCAAAGTCTGAAGGTCCGTTGGTTCTGCGATGGCCAAGTTGCAGTATCCATAGAAGAACGGGGGGATAGCGCCGCGGTCGAAGGGATCATCGAGTGTGGCATCATTGAGGTAGGCGATGGGAGTTGTCAGTTTCGGAAGTGCTGCTTCGGCGTAACCCGGCTGGGCATAGCGGGGGAGGAGAGTCAATCCGGCACCGGAGAATGAGGGGTTCCCGACATCCATGTAGCGGTTGTTTTCCAGGGCATAAGCCTGAATCGCGCTGGAAAGCGTTCTTTGGTCGCTCATCACCCGGGCCATTTTGGAGCGAACCTGAGCTTCCAAAAAATTCGGTACTGCGATCGCCGCCAAAACGGTGATGATGGTGACAACAACGAGAAGCTCAATCAGAGTGAACGCGTTTTTCATGGGTTGCGACCGAAACAGTCCCGGTACTTTAGGGGGTAAGATTGCTTCATCCACCCTCAACCTTCAAATATAATGTTACTCCTGCCTTACTCGGTTCGCAAGGTTTATCTCGAAAAAGCTGGTGGCAAAAATTAGGAGCTCAACTGAATGAGCATGTTGGGTTTTCTACTCTAAAACACTACCCACTCCGTCACGGTGGAAGGTGGTTCGGCGCACCCTGAGGCGAATGTTTGTCCTGTATTGAACGACCCGCGGGTGTTTGCGGCGGGGGATTGCCAGGTAAAGTCGGAGGCTTCCAACCCATTTACTCCCGCGCGCTGGAGCGAGTGCCCCACGGGAGTTGTTCCCGTTTCCGTAACGCCCACGTCCGTGGAGGTCATCCCCTGCGCCGGACGGTTCGTTGCCGTAAAGCTCCCCTCATAGCTCAGGAATTCCACCACCGTCCCTTCGGGGTTCACCAAGGCGATGCCGTCGGGGCTCCCGTTTTGCAAGGCATCCTGTTCAAAGACGAGGCTTACCACACCAAAACAGTTTCCCAAATCCGGAATGGTGGCAGAAGGGAGTGCTGAAGAAAGGGGGCGTACCGTGCTGTAGGTGGCGCCGGTGCTACCGTTATAGAACACGAGTTCCCAGCCGGTGAGGTTCAAACCTGCAGGCCCGGCGATCTCCACAAATTCTTCCACATCGGTGCCGGCATTGTCATAATGGAATTCATTAATCCAAGGATCGTTGGTCAACAAACGGGGGGTGAATTCCACAATCGCAGACTGCCCTGATCTATTCCCTGCGGTGTCCTGTGCAGTAATCCGGTAGGAGGAAGCCACATCGTAGGCCGTGGAGGCATCTGTTGTAGTGGTTCCCGTAATCAATGATCCCAGTTGAACAAACGGCCCGGCGGATGAAGGACCTTTGAACAGATGGTAGCCGGCGATGTCCCCCTCGGGATTGGCATTCCAAGTGAGCCGCGTGTGGCTTGTTCCGGGAACTCCCTCTGCCGCGAGTCCCGTGGGAACCGATGGAGCAATGAAGTCCGGTCCCGAAGTGTTGGGCGTGGCGCTGACGTTTGCTGTTTGTGCCGACTCATTGTTGAAATCCAACGCCGTCAGTCTATAGTAGTAGGTGGTATTGTTGACCACGTTGATGTCAAGATACTCGAGCGCGGTCAGTCCCGAGGCCACGGCAACAAAACCGGTGGTGCTGTTGGTGCTTCGGTAAAGCGTGTAGGTTTGAAGGTCTATTTCGATATTCGCATTCCAGGAAATCAGAACGGCTCCATTGCCGGCAGTGGCGGCCAACCCCGTGGGGACGGCTGGTGGAGTTGAATCCGAGCATTCCCCCGCGTTGAAGAGGATGCACACCCACTCGGGATGATCCACGAAGGGGTTGCGGTTCCCCTGAAAACCAAAGACCACGTGGTTGCGTCGGCGTTCATATTCGTCCACCGGGTCTTCCAAGTGCCAGGAAATCAAATCGCTCAAGCGCCCCATGTAGGCGGTGCCGCCGTTACTGGCGTCGGTGTTCTGGACCAACGCAAGGTTATCGGTGAGAATCAGTTGAGGATCGCCGAAATCCCCTTCATAGCGTACATCCAGATAGAAAAGCGCCCGGGCCACATCGCCCCGGCGGCCTATCCAGACTTCCCACAATCCACCGCTGAGGTAGTTGGAATTGTTGGGCTGGATTGCAGGAAAACCACCGATGCCGTTGTTGTTATCCGTGGGGTAGACAAATGGATCGCAGCCGGCAGTGCAATTGCCGTAGGGGCTGTTTCCACGGGCGCTGTTGTAGCCATCGTTTGAGATGGCAAGCCCGTGACAATCGGTGTACGCATCAATTCCCTCATCGGGAAATCCGAGGGAGGAGGGCCAGCGGTGCTCACGGTTGTAGTCGAGGTTCCCGCCCCCTGCCTTGGGGTAGCTGGCGTTCTTGTACACATCAATAACGTTGGCGGAGTTCCCCGGGTCTTCGTCGGCGGCTTCCAGAATGTTCCAAGTATCCGTTCCCGAAGCCGTGTAAGGGAACACCGTATGGTCATCAATAACGCTGTGAAGAGTGGTGCGCAGCGTGGCTCCAGAGGTGGTGTTTACGGTGGAGTAGTATCCCGCCGGAGGATTCCAAGCGGGGTTCTGTGCTTCCACTGGAAGCGCCCAAACCGCCAAAAAAATACCCAATACGGCAAACACATTCCTTGTAAACATCGCGTCATCACTCCCAATCAGGTCGATTTAGATTTGTACATGCTCACCCTTGCCAGCACAAGACATCTGTAGAGTCTAAGGCGTTCAAAATCCAATACATCGGAATTCAATTGCCCTTTGCCTTTCACCCTTTTGAATTCCGCTCAAATCAATCCAAATTCCGGATTCTTTCATGGCACTCCCCGTTGATCCGTTTGCTGTAAAGCAGTACCATAAATTCCATCCCTACCGCATCTATCACAAAATTCAATCTGTTTTGGCAAATAAGGAAGCTGCTCGGAATTTTTCCCGATACGAGCTTCCTCAAAAAGCTTTGGCAACACTTAGTCCGGAAGAAGACCAACCCATCCCAGACACTTACGTAACGCCGCTTCAATTCCTTCACCTCAAAATGGGAATGGAAATGATGCAGCATAGTGGTGGTTGTATTGTGGAGCTCGGTTGTTTTCGGGGTGTTACCACTTCAAAACTCGCCGAACTCACGAGCAAATCGCTCTATGCCGTGGATCCTTTTATTGGTTATGGTGGCTCTGAAGAGGATTACGCACTCTTTCTTCAACGTACCAAGGGTTTTGCAAACGTCAGGCATTTGCGAAAAACATCGGGCCAGGCAGCTCGTGAATGGGATGGTCCAGAGGTTGATCTCGTCTTCATTGATGCCCTTCATGATTATGATAACACCTTGCATGATATACTCGCTTGGCGTGAACACGTCACGCCCGGTGGTCTTTTGGCGATGCATGATACGGATAACACGCGGTTTGCCGGAACCCGCAGGGCGGTTTACGAGGTTTCCAAAACCATGGAATTAGTTGCACACGTTCAGGATTTGGTCATCCTCCGCAAATCCAAAGGCTGACGTATTGATTCCTCAATAAGGGATGATTTGTTTTCCTGCACTGTCCTCATTTCAATAAGTTGCTCAACCTCTCACCGCGGCTTCAATGAGGGCGATATTGATTTTGTTCATCGTCATCATTGCATCGAAAGCGCGCTTCGAGGTTGCGGGGTCGGGATGGGAAATCGCCTGGGATAAAGCAATCGGTGTAATCTGCCAGGAGATTCCCCAGCGGTCGCGACACCAGCCACAGGCGCTCTCCTCACCTCCGTTCTCCACAATCGCATTCCAGTAGCGGTCGGTTTCCTCCTGGTCGGCGGTTGCCACCTGAAAGGAAAAGGCCTCGCTGTGTTTGAATGCGGGTCCCCCATTGAGCCCAAGGCAGGGGATTCCCAGTACCGTAAATTCCACGGTCAAAACGTTGCCTTGTTTCCCGGATGGATAATCGCCCGGTGCCCGCAAAATGGAACCAACGGTTGAATGGGGAAAGGTCTTCGCATAAAAGTGCGCCGCCTGCTCGGCTTCGCGTTCAAACCATAAACAGATGGTATTTTTGGGTTTGTTCATTTTTCGCGCCCTCCGTAGGGAGTGCCCGATCCTGTTTCGCAATACTGCTTCAGGCTTGCGAGAAATTGCTTCCAACCGCCGGAACAGATTTCATAGCACTGAAACTCCGGCACGAGACCGTGATGGCGGAGATTGAGTTGTGTCTGTCCCGGATTCACCTCCGCCAGCCGGAACTCGATGCGCGTCCCAACCCATTCGCTGGGGCTCATGTTTTGACCCGGTACAACCAAATGAGAATCTGTGCATTCCCAAACAACTTTGGAAGAGAACTCCAACGCTTCGATTCGGAACCGTTTGTAGGTTTCGCCAAATGCGACGCTCACTTCTCCACCAACATTCTCCGAGACGGTACAAGTACTTGTCCACCACCCTTCCAATCCCCGCTGAGTGGTGAGAGCGTTGTAGAGAGTTTCAACAGGTGCATTGATGAGAAGTTGCTCGTGAAAAAAATCAGGATGATTTGTTTTCGCCTCTGGAAGCGGAAACAACGGACGAATCTCCACTGTCCCCTTCTTTGCAGGAGGCAGGATACTGGCGATGGAAATCGCCTCATCAAGATTCGACACCTCCAGAATGTAATACCCGCCGAGTTGTTCCACCGTCTCCGCAAAGGGGCCATCGGTGATTAACCGCTGACCCCCTCGAACGCGAACAGATGTTGCCATGAAAATTGGTTGTAACGGCGACGCTGAAACCAGTTTCCCCTGTGATGCAAGTTCATCACAGATTCTTCCTGATTTTTCCATACAATCGAGGCGCTCAGCCTCTGTCCATTCACTCTCTGCTCCGTAAATGAGTAACATGTATTTCATCTGTTGCTCCTCAGCTTTCCGGGCCAGCAGCCATGACCATCCAGGCCACGCCGAATTTATCCGTCACCTGACCATAACTGGGCGACCAGAACGTGGGGGACATGGGCATCTGAACGGTCCCCTCTTTGGCCAGAATGTTGAACAGTTGCTCCGCCTCTGGTACTTCTTTCACCGTAAGCGCCAAGCTAAATCCCGAGATCTTTTCCCCCGGTCCGCAACCATCGGAGACCATCACCTTCAGGGCACCCAGTTGAAACTCCGCGTGCATGATTTTGTTTTCAAAACCGGGTGGTAACATTCCTTCGGGCATCGGCTCGGGGCTCTGGTTGAATCGCATCATCAATCCCACTTCCGCCCCCAGTGCCTGCTTGTAGAACTCCAGTGCCTCTTCGCAGCGGCCGCCAAAAAACAAGTAGGGGCGAACATCCGCAGACTGAACCGCCAGCTTGCCCAACAATTGTTTTTCCTGTTCCACAAACTCGCCGGAGGGATCCCACTCGGCAAAGTCCTCCATGCCAAACACCGGACGGATATCAATATCCGATTCCTCGTCCATCATGGGATTTGGGCACTTCTTAACCCACTCAATGGCTTCCTCCATGGATTTTACTTCCCAAATCCAATAACCCGCCACCAATTCTTTTGTTTCGGCAAAAGGGCCATTTATCACCGTGCGATTCTTGCCTGAAAAGCGGATGCGAACAGCCTCGGAGGTGGGCTTCAACCCCTCCCCACCTTTCATGATTTTCGCTGCCACCAGTTCTTCGTTATACTTCCCCATTTCCTGCATCAGCTCTTCTGAGGGCATCACATTTGCCTCAGAACCGGGTGTTGCCTTTACCATCACCATGACTTTCATCGTCGTACTCCTGTTGAAAAGATTTTTATGCAGAGGATTGATTACTCCTGCACAGTGGTCGAATGCGACAGACCAAAATCGACATCACAGCAAAAATTATTTTTTCTCTTTCAGCGTGGCCAATCGTTTAGCCAGTAAACGCTTCTCCGGCTCCAAACGCGCCAAACCAAACGCCGTCTGGAATGCCTTCCCCGCTTCTTCCCATCTTCCAGCCCGCCGAAGCAGATCACCCCGTGCTGCGTGGGCCAGATGATAATCCACCAACTCCCCGTTTGCGAGGAGTGCGTCAATCAACACCAGACCCGCTTCCGGACCCTGATGCATGGCCACGGCAACAGCTCGATTTAATTCCACCACCGGAGAAGGGGATATTTGCATCAACAGGGAATACAGCGCCACGATTTGTTCCCAATCAGTGGAATCCGCCGAGGGGGATTCCGCATGCACGGCTGATATTGCAGCCTGAATGGTGTAGGCTCCCCATTCCTCGGTCTGCAGGGAACGTCTGACCAAGCCTACCCCTTCCTCAATCATGTCGCGGTTCCACAAGGATCGGTTTTGATTCTCCAACAACACAATCTCCCCCTCCGAATCCTCGCGCGCTTTTCTCCGGGACTCATGCAACAACATCAACGCCAGCAGACCCATGACCTCGGCGTGGGGAAGCAACTCGATTAACACACGACCCAAACGAATGGCCTCTTCCGTGAGCGCCACCCGCGTGAGGCTTTCTCCCGCCGAGGCGCAATACCCCTCGTTGAAAATCAGGTAGATGACCGAGAGCACGGAATCCAATCGTTCGGGGAGTACTTCCAAATCAGGGACGACATAGGGAATTCCCGCGTCACGAATTTTCGTTTTACCTCGCACCAGTCGTTGGGCCATCGCCGTGGGGGAGACCAAAAAGGCGCTGGCAATTTCCTCCGTGGAAAGGCCGCACAATTCCCGCAGAGTCAGCGGAACCTGAACCTTGGGATCGATTGCCGGATGGCAGCAGGTGAAAATCAATCGCAACTGGTCGTCGTGGATTTCCTCTGCGGCGCGGGTCTGATTGTGTTCCTCAATTTCCTCCACCCGCCCCAGCAGATCGCGCTCCATTTGGGATAACCGCGAATCCTTTCGGATACGGTCAATCCCCTTGTGCCGGGCTGTGGAAACAAGCCACGCGGTCGGGTTATGGGGAACTCCTTGTTCCCGCCACTGGGGGATACCCATGGCAAAGGCGTCCTGAAGAGCCTCTTCCGCCAAATCAAAATCACCGCCGAACAACCGCACCAGTGTGGCGAAAGCTTTACCGGAGTGTGCGCGGTAAATCTCCGCTATTTGCTCGTCAGTTGTCATCATTCTGGTTTGGTGAATCGCCGCTGTTGGGGAATGATTTCATTCAACCCCCTGATGTGTTCGGAATCCAAGAGAAAACGTTACTGCATCACACTCACATAGTAGGGCATTCCCGGTTCTGTTTGCACGTGGTCTCCCTCATCACTCAGTCGGAAGTGTTCAAACACTCGGCCTGTTTCATAGTCGAACGTCACCACATGATAACCGCCAAAGGTATAACCTCTGTCCCTCATGGGTTGTGGGTGAATGTGGGTATCGCCGATTTGCACAATGCTCTGCGCGCCGTAATCCAAGGGTTGAACCTTGATGGGATATTCCCCCGGCACGCCGTTGCGCTGTTCCAACGGCGCCGGAGAAATCATCCAACGCAGTTGTTCGATGTTATCTGACTCCTGGGTTTGAAGCACTTCAAACTGTTGTGACTTGTACTTCTTCGGTGGAATCAATCCAACGTAGCGACACCACCCACCGTCACCCGGA
>JANRMB010000087.1:0-4671 GCA_033761985.1 Candidatus Sumerlaeia bacterium
GACAGACGTTCAGGTGGTGAACGGTGCCTCTGGCGGAACGGGTGACGTTTTTACTTTGGCAGCAAGTGGCGCCAACGCTTTCTTTGAACGCACAAACTTTGGGTTGTTCTCTGTAACCACCTCTGCGGTGGAAACGTTCGAAGTCAATTCCCTCGCGGATAATGATCTTTTCAATGTCGGTAATCTTGCAGGGACCGGCGTGGCAAATGTCACGTACACTGGTGGGCCAGGAACGGACACACTCGACGGCACCGGGAGTAGTACTCCTCTGCGGAGTATTTGGAATGGCGGCGATGGTAGCGATGTGGTTCTGGGCGGCTCAGCAACCGACGTGCAAGTTGTTAATGGTTCTTCAGGAACTACAGGTGATGTGATGACGATCGTTGCCAGCGCCCAAAATGCTGTGTTTGAGCGCACTAACCTGGTTCCATTTAGCGTTACCACCGATGATATTGAGGTGATGGAAGTTAACGGATTTGCTGGAAACGACAGCCTTACTGTGGGTTCTCTCTCCAGCACAGGAGTAACAGGCGTAACGTTTGTGGGCGGTCAAGGCTCCGATACCCTGACAGGGACTTCCACTTCCACTTCGTTGACAAGCGTATGGAATAATGGTGACGGAACAGATGTATTCTTTGCCGGATCAGGAACGGATGTCCAAATCGTCAATGGCTCAAACTCCGCCGACGATACGTTCCTGCTAAGCTCTCTTGCAGACCAAGGATTCTTCCAGCGAACAAATTTGGTTCCATTCAGCATCACGACGGAAGAAGTAGATGAATTCTTCATCAATGGTCTGGGTGGAAATGAAAACATCACAGTGAGCGATCTTTCCGCAACATCAGTAACGAGTGTTAGCATCAACGGAGGCGAAGGTGATGAAATTCTCCAAGTTCTTTCTAATGCAAACACTTCGATGTTCATCGATGGCGGTAATAATGGAGTAACAGGCGATTCCTTGACTTTGGATGTTCATGGAGTAACACCCAACCAATCCATTTCTCCGATTCAGGTAGGTACAGATCAACCTGTAATCTTCCAGAACATAGAAGAGTTTGGAGTCATCAATACCCCAAGCCGAATTGAAGACTTCCAAGTTTTTGAGTAATCTACCACCTTGTAACACCCCAGAACCAATCACATGAAATCGGGGAGTTCTGATGTCAATAAGGCAGATCAGAACTCCCCAACATTCGGAGGAACAGATTTGAAATCAATAACTCAGGATCCCATCTTCTGGTATCTGTCCAACTTGGACTTTTTTCAAGACCTCAGGGAAGAATCCATCGACTCACTATCGGCTCATGGGAAACTAATACACTGGGACAGGGGAACAGAAATAACTCAGGATATTAGTACCAGTCAGGTTTTTTTCATCGTCAAGGGGAGGATCGAGATTTCCACCTATCAAATGAACGGGAAAAAACTAATTAATGATTTTGTGGGTGAAGGTGGAGTTTTAGGCTGGAACGAACCAACTGCAGGATTAATTTACTCCACGGAAAGTTTGCTCGCAGTAGCCTTTGAAGACACGGAGGCAATCGTTTACGACCGTGATTTTTTTGTGGAGATGATAGAACGACGTCCCAAAATTGCCATTTCACTTTTGCGCTATATGGGGCTGAGGCAACAACGGATAGAGTTTCGCCTGAGGAGTATCTTGTTCAAAAACAATTTGTGTAAAGTTGCCGGACTCATTCTGGAATTGGGGGAGCTGTATGGGCTTCGCAGTGAAGGGAAAGTGATTGTGGATTGTGGTCTTTCTCAAGAAGATATTGGAGCAATGGTAGGTTTGCCCCGTGAAGAAGTTACCAGGGCCCTTTCGCAACTGAAGCATGAAGGATATTTGGTTCTGAGAAGACGCCGAATCGAAATCTTGAACCACAAAGCGCTCTCTGACTTGATTGAGTAGTTACCATATTATTCTGTTTTCTGACATTTGAACACGGACGGGACGTGCGCGCCACGAGGGGTTTGCCCTATTCCACTCGGTTTTCTTGTTGGAAACCGAATGGCGGAGGTCCCGGGGAGGTCTCGCCTAGGTCTGTTAATGGGGTGGAAATGGTCTATGAGAGGCCCATGGGAGAGGGAGTGGAGGGTGAAGGACTTTCATGCCATTTGACTCTCCCCAGCGCCTCAGGGTTGAGTGCTCCCATTCGTGTTCGGGGTGTTTATATCCAATGGCCAGTAGTCTGCATGTGGCGCTTTTGCATTTTCCCATCGTTGATAAGACGGGTCGGGTGACGGCGACGAGTGTGACCAATTTGGATGTGCATGACATCAGCCGGGCGAGTCGGACGTTTGGGGTGGAGCGCTATTGGGTGGTGCATCCGTATTCTTCCATGCACCGGTATGTGGAAAAGGTGATGCATTTTTGGCAGAAGGGGTTCGGCTCCACGTACAATCCCTCGCGAATGGAGGCGATGGAGTTTACGCGTTTGGCTCATGATTTGGGTGAGGTGGAACGCACGATTGAGCAGGAGTTTCCGGGTCGGGAGATTGTGTGGGTGGCAACCTGCGCGAAGAAGTGGCCGAATACGATTCCGTACAGCAGGTTGCGGGGTTGGTTGGAGGATCCGCAGGAGAATCGGATTTTTTGTGTGGTTCTGGGTACGGGATGGGGGTTGGATCAAAGTGTGATGGCGGAAATGGATTACATTTTGGATCCGGTGTGGGGGCCGGGGGATTGGAATCATTTGTCGGTGCGGGCGGCGGCGGGGATTATTCTCGACCGATTGAGGGGGAAGTAAAGAGCCGCAAAGATTCGCTTGGTCGGATCAAAAAGTTTTCAGTAAATCTCCCGGGAAAAGCCCTGATTTCCACTTGGCATCGGCCCCCCTCGGTGGCACTCACTTCCGCAGCTTTTCATAGGAGATTCGAATGCCCGGTCAACCATCCGTTACCACGAAGATAGAGGGAATCAAAAAGGTGCTGATTTTGGGGAGTTCAGCCCTGAAAATCGGTGAAGCGGGTGAATTTGATTATTCAGGAAGTCAGGCGATCAAGGCGCTGCGGGAAGAGGGCATCAAGACGATCGTCATCAACCCTAACGTGGCCACGATTCAGACGTCGGACTACTTGGCAGATGAGGTGTACTTCCTTCCGGTAACTCCCTACTTTGTGGAGAAGGTTCTGGAGAGAGAAAAGCCCGAGGGCATTTTGTTGGGTTTTGGGGGTCAGACGGCCCTCAACTGCGGGTTGGCACTGGATCGTGCGGGGACGCTGAAGAAGCACAACTGCCGCGTGTTGGGAACAAGTACCAAGGCGATTGAGGATACGGAAGACCGTGATTTGTTTGCGAAGCGCTTGGCGGAGATTGGCGTTTTGTGCCCCAAAAGCCAGGCGGCAGAAACCGTGGAACAGGCCATGGAGATTGCCGATCGCCTAAGTTACCCCGTGATGGTGCGGATTGCCTATGCTTTGGGTGGTCTGGGTTCGGGCGTTTGCCGCACTCCGGAAGCGCTTCGGGCCAAGGCCGAGATGGCGCTCACCCACACCCACCAGATTTTGGTGGAAGAGTATCTGGAAGGCTGGAAGGAAGTGGAGTACGAGGTGGTGCGCGATTACGCGGATAACTGCATAACCGTGTGTAACATGGAGAACTTCGACCCCCTGGGGATTCACACCGGGGAATCCATCGTGGTAGCGCCGAGCCAAACGCTCACGGACCACGAATACCATATGCTGCGGGAGATTGCCATCCGCACGATTCGCCACTTGGGAATCGTGGGGGAATGCAACATTCAGTACGCGCTGCATCCGAAGAGTCGTGAGTATCGGGTGATTGAAGTAAATGCGCGGTTGTCGCGTTCTTCGGCATTGGCCTCGAAAGCAACGGGTTATCCGTTGGCGTTTGTGGCGACGAAACTTTCCTTGGGGTATAGCCTCCACGAGTTGCCGAACTCGATCACCAAAGTAACCAAGGCATTTTTTGAACCGGCCTTGGATTATGTGGTGGTGAAGTTTCCCCGCTGGGATTTGAAGAAGTTCCAGAATGTTTCCCGCAAGCTGGGAAGCAGTATGAAGTCCGTGGGGGAAGTGATGGCCATCGGTCGGAACTTTGAGGAAGCTCTTCAAAAAGCTTGTCGGATGCTGGAAATCGGCGCCCGTGGGGTGGTGTGTAACGAAGGGTTCAATTTTGAGGATTTGGCGGCTTCCATTTCCACCCCGACGGATAAGCGGTTGTTTGCTGTAAGCCAAGGAATTGAAGCGGGGATCACGGTGGATGAAATTTACCGGACGGCGTTCATCGACAAGTGGTTTCTGTACAAGATTCAAAACTTGGTGGAAATCGCCAAGGAACTCAAAACCCATGCCGGCAAGGATGTTCCGCTGCCGCTGCTGAAAGAAGCCAAGCGCTTCGGTTTCTCCGACGATCAGATTGCTTTCGCCACCAAACGCACGGAAAACGACATCTTCCAACAGCGCGAGAAGCACAACCTTCACCCCTGCGTAAAACAGATCGATACGCTTGGGGCAGAATATCCTGCTCAGACGAATTATCTCTATCTCACCTATAACGGCGTGGAAGACGACATCGAGTTCAAGGAATATAACTCGGTGTTGATTCTCGGCTCCGGAGCGTACCGAATCGGGTGCTCGGTGGAGTTCGACTGGTGCGCCGTAAACGCCGGCATCACTCTCCGGAAGTTGGGTTACAGCACGGTCATG
>JANRMB010000088.1:0-5750 GCA_033761985.1 Candidatus Sumerlaeia bacterium
ACTGACGGAGCGGGAACGTAACGTGTTGGAGCTCCGGTTCGGTATGAAGGAAGATTGCGAAGAGCTGAGCCTTCGTCAGGCGAGCAAGCATGTGGGCCTCAGCCAGGAGGGTGTTCGCCGGGTGGAACAACGGGCGTTGGACAAATTGCGTCGCCCCGCCGTGTGCGATTCGTTGCTGAACCTGTTGAGCGCCTAAGCCGAATAGTTCCAGTTGCTTCAAGCTCTTAAACATCCAAAAGCACCGACTGATGTGTCGGTGCTTTTTCCTTGCCGGTATTGTCTGCTCCGGGAAACGATGGCTGAAATAGTTCGTTTGTTTGAGAAGGAAGCTTATGATGACGTGGGTTCGTGCTCAGGTTTCGGCAGGATTGTTGGCGTTGGGGCTGTTTGTGACGGCAATTTTTCCGATGAACAATCTGGTTGTTGCTCAACCAACTCCTCCGCCAACGCCGAGAGAGTTTCGTGGTGTGTGGATCACAACGGCCTGGGGGCTGGATTGGCCGAGTAATGAAGGGTTGAGCAATGATCAACAAAAAGCCGAACTCGTCAAAATTCTGGACGCCGCTCAACAGGCCAATCTGAACGCCATCATCTTTCAGGTTCGCTCCATGGGCGATGCCACCTATCCCACGGATTTGGCTCCCTGGTCTTCGGTCATCATGGGGAAAACCGGTGTGGGGCCCTCACCGGCTTATGATCCGTTGGAGTTTGCGATTCGGGAGTCTCACGCCCGGGGGATGGAGTTCCATGCTTGGTTGAACCCCTTTCGCGTGGGGACGCCGAACGCCACTTTCCCCCCCAGCCATATCAGCAACCAGCAACCCGGAATTGTGCGGAAGTATGGAAAGCATCTGTGGCTGGACCCCACCGATGAAAGGTCGCATCGGCACTTGCTCGCCGTGGTTCGGGAGTTGGTGAGCCGATACGATTTGGATGGCATCCACTTCGACGACTATTTTTACCCCTACCCGGAAAAAGGGGTGCCTTTTGATGATAACGCCAATTGGCAGAAGTATTTGCAGTCTGGCGGGAAACTCACTCGCAGTGATTGGCGGCGCGAGCGTGTGAATACGTTCGTATCTGCGGTGAATAAAGAAATCAAGGCCATCAAACCCCATGTGCGGTTTGGGATTTCTCCGTTTGGGATTTGGCAACCGGGCTATCCGGAGGGTATCACCGGGTTGAACGCCCACGAGGAGTTGTATGCCGACGCCAGAAAATGGTTTCAGGATGGCTCGGTGGACTATCTCGCCCCACAGTTATACTGGGAAATCGGGAAGAAGGGTCAGGAGTTCCCCAAGCTTCTGGACTGGTGGATTTCCCAGAACACCCGGAAACGCCATCTTTGGATTGGGTTGAATACCATCAAGTATGTGAACGGGAAAGACGACGAGTTGCGGATGAGCGAGTTGATGAACCAGATTCAACTGACGCAACAGCGGAAGGGTTCCACGGGTCAGATTCACTTTAGGGCACAAACATTCGACCGTAATACCGAGCGCATCGTTCAGGAACTTAAGGCTAAGAGCTACAGAGTTCCGGCGCTTCCTCCGGCAACGACTTGGCTTGATGCCACGGCTCCCGGCGCACCCACGGCCTCCTTGGGGAATGCCCGTTCTGATGGGGGAAGAATGCTCTCCTGGAAATCCGCACCCGGTGAGAAACCATTGAGGTATGTGCTCACAAGCCGGCGTGGAGGGCAGTGGTTTGTGAATGTATACGGAGATAACAAATCCAGCCTGCTGCTTCCGGCGGATGTGCTTTCGAGTTTGGAGTACCTCGGGCTATCCGCGGTGGATTCGGCGGGAAATGAGAGTGCTCGCACGGTAATCACAATTCCCTGATCCCCAGTGTCAAAGAGGCTGCAAAGTCTTTGCACTTGTGCTGGTGGCGGCTGGGTGCAAAATCCCTTCAATATCTTTTTGTTCGAGCGTGTACCTGTTTATGCCCCAGCTTGCGGCAGTGAAATTTTACGAAGAAATGATTCCCAAACGCTACTTTGTGGGGAGCATTGAAGACTTGAAGGTACAAGACTTTGTGGTGGCCAACCGCGATGGTACGGAAGACGTTGGTTTTGTGGCGGCGCTGGAGTGGGTTTCCCAAGAGCAACTGAATTTGCGGAAGGACATCACGGCTCCGTTGAATCGCAAAGCCAGCGAGGCGGAGAAGGATGCCTTCTTTGTTCGGAAAGCCCATGAACGTAAAGCACTCACCCTTTGCAAACGCAAAGCCGAGGCGCTTCAGCTTCCGATGAAAGTCTCCATGGCACGGATTGATGCGCGGAACGGGAAGTACATTTTTCACTTTACCAGCGAGCAGCGGGTGGACTTCCGTCTTCTGGTGAAGGAATTATCCGAAGAATTGAAGGCCCGGATTGAGTTGTGGCAGATTGGGGTTCGGGATGAGGCGCGAGCCATCGATGGTTTTGGTGTTTGTGGTTTGCAGACATGTTGCTCCTCTTGGCTGACGGAGTTTCGGCCCATTAACATCCGGATGGCAAAAACGCAGGATATCAACCTCCCGCCGGCGAAGTTGTCGGGCCAGTGTGGTCGACTGCTCTGCTGCCTTTCCTACGAAGTGGATCAGTACAAAGAGATGGGGCGCCAAATGCTTCCCAAAGGCGCTACGATCAAGGTGGAAGGTCGGGATGGGGTGATCATCGACCGGAATCTGTTGCTGCAAACCTATACGATTCAGTTTGCTGAGGGAGGGAGCTCGGTTCTGAAAGCGGAAGACATTGGGGAAGTAAGGATTCCGGAGCAGATGAAACGCATGGCAGAAGTCTTCGATCGCCAGGGTACGGAGGATTCAGAGGAGGACGAACCGGTTCTTCCGGAACCACAGCCCAAAAGCAAACCTCAGGCTGCCGCAGCAGCGGCTCAGCGGCCACAAAGGGAGAAGGAATCGGGTGCTGCGCAAGCAAGCAAACGGGAGAGGATTGCGGCTCCACCAGTGGTTTCGGCTTCTGATAAGCCGGAAGTAGATAAAGCGGAGGGTGATGAATCCTCTTCCGAGGAGCAGGGGCGTTCGCGTGGCCGTGGGCGACGTCGTTCCAGAAATCGTTCCATGGAAGCGGTGAGTGGTACAGCAGAGCCGCGCGAGGCCGCTTCGCCAGCGCCCGAACGCTCAAAACCCCGGGAGGAGCGCCGTCAAAACCGGAAGCCAGCGGAGCAGGGTGCTGCACCTGTGGAGAAAAAGGCTGAAGACGGAACGGGTGTGGATGGAGAAGCCCGAAAGGCACGTCGACACAGAAGAAGAGGGGCTCGCAACCGGGGAACGGGTGGTGATGCAGCACCACAAGGGCCTTCCGAACCGGGTGGCAGCGATTAACTGAATGACATGGCGCTTGACTTTCAGCTCTGAGTAAGGGTTCATTCTTCCCCTAGTTTTGGTGCGGTACCCAAGTGGCCTAAGGGGCCGGTTTGCAAAACCGTTATTCGTGGGTTCGAATCCCACCCGCACCTCCACCCCTCCCCTCCAAAGAATTTTATGATGGATCTTTGTTTCCCCTTTTACTCCCGCCATCAGGTGAGGAAGGTGGTTGCCTTGTCGTACATCCTCCTTTCTTCGGTCTTTCATCAATTGGGAAACGCGCAACCTTCCACAAATGAAACCAAACAGCCTGAAATTCGCCGGGGCGTGGTTTATGACGGAACAGAGGATCAGACGCCGGCACCTTCGAACCGTTTCCTCAAATCGCGTTTGGTCCAGATTGAGCCCGAGCTGAAGGGTAGTCCGGAACGCCTCGGCTCCTATGTGCATTTCCACAAAACCAATCTGATAAACGATACCAATCTGTTCGTTTTTGATGTGAAAGCAAACATCACCACGGATACTCAGGAAGTAGTATTGTCGGGTGTGGCGGAGTTTCCTGAAAATGTGAAATCGCTTGTGACCTCGCTGGAGATTCTGGGTTTTTCAAACATTAACAACCAGATTGAAATGCTTCCCACTGAGGAGTTTGCTGCAACCCCCATCGGTGTGGTAGTTGTCCCTCAGTCGCTTGTTTACAACAAACCGTTCGAACCCCGCGAGACCATGACCGATGGAATTTTGGGGGATGAGTTCTTCCCGTTAAAGTCCTACGGCGATATGATTTTGGCTCATGCACCAGATGGTTATGTGTGCTATATTGAGCGCAAAGCCCTGAAATTGATGAGCATGGAAGAGTTTCAGTAGTATCGCGAGATGGAACGTGTGATCCTCTCGGCAGAAGTGGCGGTGGAGGAATCGCTGATTTCTCAGGGTTCCACGTTGATTCTTTCGACCAATTCTCAAGGGGATCGCGTCATTGAAACCGCCGATGGCAGAGTTCTGGGAGTTGCGAATCAGTTCCCTCATATTCGGCTTTCCGAAGTGGAGGAACCGGCTTTCCGGGCGATACAGAAAGCAGAGACCTTACTGGAGACCCCCTACGTATGGGGTGGAAAATCCACGGATGGGATCGATTGTAGCGGGTTGGTTCAAACCAGCTACCGTGTGTTGGGGTATAACCTTCCCCGTGACGCTTATATGCAGGCCTACATGGGCAGGCTGAGCGCCATGCGCCATACCCGTGAGTTGTTGCAGCCGGGTGATCTGTTGTACTTTTTGGGTGGTAGTGGAAAGATTACGCACACAGCAATTTATATTGGGAATGATCAGTATATCGAAGCCGCCGACGGTGGTGTTCAATACAGTAGCTTCAATCCGGAGCACGAAAACTTTCGGGAACGGCGGTTGGCGAGTTTTTGCTTCGGGAAGCGATTTGTCCGCTAGTTTCCGGTGCTTTCCCTTCATCGGGGAACAAAAGCCGTGGTTTGACCATCCGATGACTGGATTTATGTGACTTTGTCCTTTCCCTAGTAGATCGGGCTTGGTACGTAACTCTTGAAACCCTTTCAGGATTGCGTCATGTTTTCACGCATCGTTCACACAGTAAGTTTCTTGGCCATTTTGGCCGCATCCCTTCCGGTTCACGCTCAAGTGACGCCGGTGGAGGAAGCGGGCAAAATCGATACCCCGGACTTTGGTTCGCACTACCGCGAGATCATTTGGGGGCCGGATAACCAGCGGATGATTCTCATTCCCGGCGGGACGTATAAAATTGGTCGTCTACCCAGTCCCACGGTAAACGTGCCACTCAATCAACAACCTCAGGCCACCGTTACCATCGGCAGTTTCTATATTGATGCCACCGAGGTCACAAACCAGCAGTATAACTTTCTCGCCAGACAAGCTGGTTTGGGTCAGCCGCGTTCTTTGACGAATGAATCCCTCAGCGAGGATTTGAAGCCTGTGGTGGGGATCTCTTGGTTTGATGCCACAGAATACGCAAAGGCCGTTCGCAAGGATCTTCCCACGGAGGCGGAGTGGGAAATTGCTGCTCGCGGAAAGGATTCCCTACTCTATCCATGGGGGAACACCTACTCGAAAACAGCATCCCATCATGATAAATCCACGGTTGTCGGCACTGTTCCCGTGGGAACAACATTGAGCGACCGTTCCCCGTTTGGGGTTTTGGATATGGCGGGAAATGCGGCGGAATGGGTGAAGGATTACTACATTCGGGATTTCTACAAGTTTGCCAACGGGAAACAAAATCCTGAGTATACGGCTTTGGATGAAGCACGTAGCATCCGTGGCGGTAGCTTTCAGTCCGATCCGGATGAAATCCTTTCCACCTACCGGACCAGCGTGGTTCCTGCGTACACCCGTGAGGAAGTAGGGTTCCGTACGGTTTTCCGTCTTCAAAAGATTCAACCCACCCC
>JANRMB010000089.1:0-27845 GCA_033761985.1 Candidatus Sumerlaeia bacterium
TGGAAAGTACGGGAGCGCCTGCCACCAACAGAGTTGTTCCCAAAATCAGGGAGGAAAGGGCTTTGTGCAACATGGCTGTGAAACTCCGTTAAATGATTCGACGTTAGCGTTCTTGCGGTGTGTGAGAAGGACAACCCCAGAAATGTTCCCGTCGGCTTTTGTTTCTCTTCAATAAACTTCTGGTTTCATCCGTACGGTGGGGAGCAGTCGCATCATCAATTCCATTTCCCGCTTCAAATGCACTTCGTCCTTCTTCAGTGTGGCTGAAATGGCGCCGTACCGTTTTTCCAATTGTTTGATTTTTTTCAGTACCAACGCCACCTGATCCGGTACCGGTGTGAAGCTCTCCAACCCTGTGGCGATGCGACCAAACAAACGCCCCAACCGATGTTCCCGACCAAACTGCTCAGCCAAAAACTTCGCCAACGCAATACTCGTTTCGTGTGGATAATCCTCCAGCGCTTTGCGGAAACTCCAATAGGAAGGAAAGGTGGGGAGTAGTTTGATGGACTCATCATCGGGTTGCTCCACCACATAACCTGTGACGCAGGAATCCCGAATGCCGCCCCAATACTCCTGAAGATCCGCCTCGTTTCGCAAGACGGGGAGAATTAACCGGTGCTCACCCACTGCCAAATCCGTTTGCTGTATCAACGTGGAGAGCGTGGTGGATTCCGGTTTCCAGCTCACCAGCACTTCTTCCACCAAACCATCCTTGATCCACTTGATCCAAGGCGATTCCTCAAGATCGTGAGGGTTAGTGTAGTTGACCAATACCTTCCAGAAAACATCATACCGCGCCACCCGAACCCGCGATTTGAGATACTGAATAAAGGCCGTAAGCTCCTGTGTTACCCAGCGCTGCCACCGGTGAATTTCCGTCCGTGTTCCGTGGGCCAAAAGCGAGTCGAACCGGAGTCCCAACTCCTCCTGAATACGTATTTGGCTGCTATAACTACAACAATACCAACGTTCGGGATCGCTGCTCCGGATGGGGTACGCCCGGAAATCCAACACAACTCCGGTGAACTGGTAGTTCTCTGCCAGTTTCACCAATAAGTCACCCAAATAGCGGCGGTATTCCATGTTGACCCAGGAAAAAAGTGGCGAAAATCCCCTGCGCCCCACAGGGTACATTCTTCCTTGGGAATTCCGCAGAAGCCAATCCGCATGGGAACGCGCGAAAGGCGAAAGCGAACCCTCCGCAGAGTCTCCTGCACTGAGTGGATCCATGGAAATCCACAAACTGGAACCCGGGTCTCCAGCAATCTCCCGAAGTAGAGTGGGGAGACTTCCGCTCAGCCCCGTTCTTCCAACTGAGCGGTTGATCTGTACCACCTTTGCCGCCAAATCGCCGTTCTTCATCAAAGGAAGCAACACGGTGTTGTAGCCACGCCTTGCCAACCGGTGAAACCCCTCCACAGAGTTACCGGCCTGCAAATCAAGAAACGCCCCACGGGTCGTTGCCGCCTGATGCGCCTGAACCTTCAACGGTATCAGCGGTTGAGTTCCCGTAAGGCTTTCGCGCACGTCTTCCAGAACATCCATCAGCCTAAATCAGCCATCCTCATGTGATTCATTCAGAGCATTCACTCAAAATTTTGGCCCATCTCAGCAACACTGAACTGGACAAAGCACCCCCTCATGGTACCTTATCATCCATCAAACGCAACCTGCAACCACACTGCATCTGCGTACGCATGGGGCTTTGAGTGACGATAGTAGACGATCCCGAGCAGATACTTCACAGCACGATCTCCGAATTCTGGCGCGGTATGGAGTACAGCGAAGCCGACCTTCGGCTTCTGCGCCTTGCCTTTGATGTTGCCGAACGTTTCCACGCCGGTCAAAAGCGCAAATCCGGTCTTCCCTATATTGTTCATACCATCACCGTGGCCACCATCCTGAAAGAACTCAAGATGGATGCCCCCACCATTGCAGCCGGCCTTCTACACGATGTGGTGGAAGATACTTCCCTCTCGCTCGATGAACTCAAGCAGCTCTTCCCCGAACCCATCCCCACACTGGTGGAAGGTGTTACCAAAATCGGGCGAATGCAATTCGTCACCTCCCGCGATGCCCAGATTGAAAACGTCCGCAAAATCATCATCGCCATGGCGCGGGATATCCGGGTCATCATCATCAAGCTTGCCGATAGACTCCACAACATGCGCACGCTTCGCCACTTGGATGAAGCCAAGCGGCAGGAGATTGCCCAGGAAACACTGGATATCTACGCTCCCTTGGCCAACCGCCTGGGGATGGTTCGCATAAAAACCGAACTGGAAGACCTTTGCATGTATTGGCTCTTTCCCAAAGAATACAAGGAACTGAGCCGCAAGGTTGCGCAAAAGAAGAAAGAACGCGAAGCCAAAATCCAATCCGCTATTGAAGAGCTTAGTGATTTACTCGCACGCTCCGGAATCAAAGGATTTTCGGTGAATGGTCGCCCCAAGCATTTCTATTCCATTTTTCAAAAGATGCGGCAAAGCGGTCTCAGCTTTGAAGAGATTTACGACCTCAATGCGCTCCGTGTATTCTGTAACAGCACCCAGGAATGTTATGCCATCATGGGGCTTATCCATAATCACTGGCCACCGCAACCCAACCGCATCAAAGACTACATCGCCCTTCCCAAGGCCAATAAGTATCAAAGTATCCACACCACGGTGATCGGTCCTGAAGGAATTATTACCGAGGTACAAATTCGCACCTATGAGATGCACGAGTTTGCGGAGCACGGCGTTGCCGCCCACTGGCGCTACAAGGAAGGCAAACCAGAACCCGGTGATGACCGCTTCCTGAAATGGCTGAAGGATTTGACTGCTTGGATTCAGGACCCCGGAGATCCCAACTCTGTACTCGACGCCCTGAAGTCTGACGTTTTTGCCGATGTCGTTCTCTGCTTCACCCCCAAGGGCGACGTGATTGAACTCCCTCTTGGTGCCACACCCATCGACTTTGCCTACGCCATCCACACCAAAATTGGTGAACGATGCGTTGGAGCCAAAGTCAACAAGCGCATGGTTCCGCTCAAAACTCCCCTGCACCACGGGGATATTGTGGAAATTGAAACCAGCCCCACGGGACACCCCAGTCGCGACTGGTTGGAAATTACCAAAACCGGCCGCGCCCGCAGTAAAATCAAACACTTCCTCAAATCCAAGGAAATGGCGCTCTGGGTCAATAACGGGCGCGAAAGCCTTCAACGCCTTCTCAAGGAGCGGAACATCGATGTCACCCGTGTGGAACTCGATGCCCGGTTGGAGGAGTTGAAACACCCCTTCCGGCTGGAAACAATCGACGACGTTTTGGCCGAGATCGGCTTCGGTTCCATTAGCGCTCAAGCGGCTCTGCGCCGGATGAACCCTGAGTGGACCAAGCGCCAGCCTCGCAAACGTGCTCCACAGCAAAAGAAGAATTCCGAGCCACCCATCGTTATTGAAGGAGTGGAAGGCCTTCAACTCCGCATCGCCAACTGTTGCCGCCCGATCCCGGGCGATTCGATTGTGGCATTCGTCACCCGTGGGCGCGGTGTTACTGTTCACCACGAAAAATGCAACAGCATCACCCGGTTGGAGCTTTCCGAAGAAAACATCGGGCGTATCCTCGAGGCTCGCTGGAACATCTCCGGCAGCCATGTCCGCAACGTGATTGTTCGGGTGGAGGCCGAAGACCGGGCGGGTCTTCTCTTGGAACTTACCAGCGCCCTCAACAGCCTCAATATCTTTATCACCGCCATCAATTCACGCAAGGCACCCAATCCAAACTGGATTATCATCGACTTTGATTTGCAGATTTTTGAACACGAGCAGTTCACCCAAGTCATTCAAACGTTCTACAAAATCAAAGGCGTACACAAAGCGGATCGGTTGATCACCGGCATCATTGAGTAAGAGGATTGCCCAATATCCTTGAAACATCTCCCCCCGATTGGTGAGTTGCCCTTGCGCCCCCAATCGGCTCCCTGCATCCACGTACCATCATGAAAACTTTTTCTTCCTTCCCCTCCTTTTTTTTGGGTCTTTGTGCCATGGCACTACTCGTGGGGTGCGCCAAAAACCCTTATCCACGCAACACGCTGGATGTGGTCTTTCAGAATGATTCCCCCACCGCCATTCGCAGTGTGGGGGTGGAATATGCCGGCGAACAATTCGGTACCAATTCCCTGGCTCCTGGTGAAAAGCTGAAAACCCGCTTCACCCTTCGCGAACCCATGGTGCTGACGTTTCAATATGTGGAACCCAAGGAGGATCGGTTGGTGCGCCAGGAACTTCCCATCCCAGCCCGCCCCACCGATGGTGGCGAGATGGTTTTCCGCTTCAACTCCGAACAGGAACTCGTTCGCAAAACCCGCTTTGATTTGTACAACTAACCACCCCCAAAAGGAACAACACCCAGCATGAGCAAAACCTACGTCATCGGTGTGGATGGTGGAGGCACAAAAACCCTTGGCCTCCTTATCGACGAAACAGGCGCCGAACTCGCCCGCACCTCTCTCGCCTCCAGTAACATCCACGCCAACCCACATCCCGTTGTGGAAGGCGTTCTTCAAACGCTTGTCACCTCTTTGTGCAAGGAAGCGGGCATCGCCGTTTCCCAACTCAGCGCCATCTCCCTTGGTATGTCCGGTTGCGATAGCCCCAAGGATCAAGCGGTTCTGGAAGGTTTCCTGAAGCCCATCCTTTCCCCTTCCACCAAGATGACGATCGTAAACGATGCAATTGTGGCGGCCCGGGCCGTACTTCCCCGCATGCACGGCATGCTGCTGATTGCCGGAACGGGTTCCATTTGTTTCGGATGGAATGAAAAAAATGGCACAAACGCCCGCTGCGGCGGATGGGGACACCTCCTCGCGGATGAGGGCTCCGGCTACCTGATTGGTCTGCGCGGATTACAGGCTATTCTTCAAGGAGTAGACGGTCGTGGCCCAGTAACCACACTGCTCCCCGTGATGTTTGAAGTCCTCGGATTCGACGTCAACGAACCCCGCAGCGTCATTCAATACGTGTACGGCGAAAAAGGCACCAAAGCAAATATCGCCAACCTTGCCCGCTATGTTTTTCAAGAGGCGGCCAAAGGCGACGAAGCTTCTCTGAAAATTGTGAACGAGCAAGCCTACGAACTCGCCCGCACCATTCCCCCTGTTTACAACAAGCTGTTCCCCCATTCCCAGACTCCTGTGGATCTCGGCCTTTGGGGTGGCAACTTGGTGCATGTGGAAATCTACCGAAACGAATTCCTGAAGCAACTCCACAAACATGGCATGAATCTCAACATCTTGATAGATGCCAACGCCGATGCCGTTCATGGCGCTGCAAATAACGCGTTGGCTTCGCTTGCCTGATACGCCACTGCCCAACTCATAAACCAAAGAATTGCTGGGAATCCCTTATTGGTAGATTCCCAGTTTTTTTTGGGCCACCCAACGGGCCAGCGGTTTGCTGAACCATGCCGCCACGGGGAGCGCCCCCACCATTGCCAACAGATGAACAACCGTTGGATACTCGCGGAAGGCTTTACCAAACTCGACAGCAGCCTCAGCCCTCATTCCAAAACGCAGCGCGTGAAATCCCCCCATGAACGCACATTGCGCCAAACGCCGATTTTGCGTTCCCGCCGGGATGTTACCCCCAAACTCCGGATGGCGTTTCAGTAATTCCCGGAGCCCCTCTGCTGTTTCACGGTACTGACGAATCCGTTTTTCTGCATTCGGCGTAGAGGCATTCTTCCCATGGATTCGGTGATAACTCAGGGGCGCCCCGGGAATCTGTACCACCTTCCCCCGTAACCCCACCTCGATCCACTTCAGGTAATCGATGTTATGAGGCGGCCCCCAAAACGGCCCCGTTTCCAAGAGAGCTGCCCGCCGCACGGTTACGCTCTGAGCATGGGTAAAGCAGTGCGTACTCCATAAGGCAGCACTGAAGCTTGGCGATTCGCTCGGCGGATAAAGCTCAAAGAAGCGATTTCGGGGGGAGCCGGAATCATCCGTGAGCCACGCATCACCGTAGAACAAAACGGAATCGGGGTGTAGAATACTGGCTTCGCGAATTCTTGCCACGCGGTCCGGCGGATAGAAATCGTCTGAATCCAACTGACTTAGATACACTCCGGTGCAGAGCGACACCGCACGATTTCTGGCTTCCGTTACCCCTTTGTTTTCCTGTGCATAAACTTTAACCCGTGGGTCCTTCTCTTCATAGCTACGAGCAATCGCCACGGAGTCATCCTTCGACCCATCATCCACGACCACCAGTTCCCAATCCCCATCGGTTTGAGCCTGAAGGCTTTCTATGGCCCCGCCGATATAAGCAGCGTGGTTATAGCTCGCCATAATCACACTCAGAAACGGTGCAATAAACTCTGGAGAGTCCTTCGCGTTTGCCTCAGTCATTCGATGCAGTCCGATTCCTATTTCCCGCAACTTGGAACGCATGGCGCTAACCAAGCTTCCAGAAAAAACGTGACGTGACTTTTCACAAACACGCTTGCGGTAAAAGCCTTTTGTTCCGCATAACTGCACCAACAACTGAGAACCGGGGGAATCCTCTTATGTGCGCACTCCGATATCGCATTATGATCGTGGACGATGAGCCCGACATGAGGATGATTCTCCGCACCAGCCTTGAGCCCACGTTCGAAGTCTTTGAAGCCACCAACGGCCTCGATGCCATGCTCAAAATTGAAAAGTACCAGCCCGACGCCGCCATCCTCGATATGATGATGCCACTCATGAACGGCTTCGAACTCCTCAAAAAACTCCGATCCAAACCCGATTTTGAGGAGCTCCCGGTTCTCGCACTCTCCGCCCTGAACTCCACAACGGACATCAAGGAAAGCTACAAGTCTGGCGCAAACTTGTATCTTACCAAACCCTTCCAGCCCGAGCGGGTGGAAAAAAGCCTCGCCATTATTTTGGAAGGCAAAGCTCCCCGCGCCAAGAAGATGAGTATCAAAGAAATTACCGACCGCGAATTGGAGCTTTTCGAAGCCAAAAAACGCGCCAAGGAAAAAGAACTCGACGGCCAGAAGACGCTCCACCAAGTCGTTCAGGAAACCACCGCTCCCGTCCCGCACTCCGCCATTCATCAGGCTCCCAAAAGCGCTTCCGCCCAGCATGATCATGATACGTTGAAGCCCCGGCTTCTTTTGGTGGATGACGATGAGGATTTTCTTTTCCTTGCCCGCACCACCCTTGAGCGTCCCTACGAGGTGGTAACAGCCAACAACGGCATGGATGCCTTGGCCAAACTCGAGTACGTTCAACCCGACCTGATTCTTCTCGATGCCATGATGCCCAAACTCAGTGGTTATCAGCTTTTGGATATTCTCCATCAATCCACCGAAGTCCGGGACATTCCAGTGCTTTTCATGTCAGCCAAGGGAAGCCCACGAGACAAGCAACTTGCTCTCAGCAAAGGGGTTGTGGGGTATCTCGTTAAACCCTTCACAGACGAAGTTCTTTTCCGCACCGTGACCGACATTGTGGAGAAGCCCGGATTCCGCCTCCAACGCAAAGCCATGGCAATCCGAGAAGTTCTCTATAAGGAAGGGAAAGCCCGTATCTCCACCGGAGATATCGCGGAAGTCAAGAAACGGTGGGAGTCCAACGCCAAGTTCAATACCTTCCTCAAAGACCAAAAAGAGAAACCCTGAACCACCTTCCTACCCCTGTAAAGACCCCCTGATTCATGGCAAACACTCAGCACCCCAGCCTTCACCGGGAATCCTCGCACCGTTCCTCGCGGGAATATCGCAATCCTGTTCTTCGTTTCTTTCAGCGTTTGAAGCTTTTCAAGCAGATGTTTGGCGATTCCCGCTACACCATCAGCCCAATGGCTGTTGTTAAGGTTGCTGCCTGTATTCTTTACACCGTTTGGCCCATCGATCTCATTCCAGACTTTATCCTGGGTCTCGGCCAAGTGGATGATTTGATCATCCTCACCCTGGCGTATAAAACGATCGTTGCGGAAATCGATCGGTATGAGGCATTTTTACAACATCGTAGTGACTAATTTACACACATAAAAACCAACATCCCTCCGGCCGAAGCCAGAGGGAAGCTGATCAGAGGAGACGGCGCCGGGAGAGAAGCAGCGCCGAAACAATTGTTTTACTGGTTAGAGGGTCGAACCGCTGCAAACTCTTCTTCAGTAAGAATGTGCACATAGCGACGGCCGTTGCCTTTTGACTCAAATTTCACGTGACCGGAAATTTTCGCAAACAACGTAAAATCAGTACCCTGGCCACAGTTTTTGCCAGGCCACCACTTATTTCCGCGCTGACGGATGACGATGGAGCCTCCCGTTACTAGCTGGTTATCGTGGGCTTTCGTTCCCAAGCGTTTTGATTGTGAGTCACGACCGTTCTTTGAGGAACTCACACCTTTTTTGTGGGCCATTTTGTCCTATTTCCTTTCCAATAACTTGGTGAAGCGAAGAGTGTGCTGGTGAATTGTTAGAAAGTACCGGAGAAGCCCTTAAGCTTCCGCCTCCACGGCAGGTGCACTCACCAACGCCGTGCCGTTCAGCTTAACAGCCGTAACACGCACTTCCGTGAATTCCTGACGGTGACCCTGACGTTTGGTGTAACCCTGACGCCGTTTGTACTTGTAAATCTCAATCTTGCGGCCACGGCCCTCGCGAACCACTTTGGCCTCCACCACGGCACCTGCCACGGTGGGCTTCCCGATGTGCAATTGCGAACCATCGTAAAGCATATAGACGTTCGCCAATTCCACCGCGGAACCAGCCTCTGAATGAATCAAATCAATCTGAATAACATCGCCTGTAGTTACTTTGTACTGGCGACCACCTTGTTTAATGACAGCGTACATGGATGTTCAAAACCTTGGGAGGTACCTTCTTGGGAAGGGCTGCAATTTCTAGTGAGACTAACCCCCGGTTGTCAAGCGATTGGTGAATAATTCAAGAAAGAAAATACACCGAATCGACAACAATCCACCTCAAACATCCCGACACACAAAAAGCACCCCGGTGGGCGGACCGGGATGCTTTTTGGAGCCGGGGCCTGTGCAGGAAAACGCCCCGCTCTGCTGAAGACGGGGACTTATCAAACGTGCCCGCACCGCCTTCATGCTTGAATAAACACAGCGAAGGCGGCTCTGGAGTTCGTGATTAAGGAAGCAGAAGGCAACTGATTCAGGCGCGTATCGTCAACACGTTCAGATCATACCCAGCATTCACTGGAACAGTATGCAGATGACTCTGAACTACCTGTTGATTGATTACACCAGCATCAGAAGCGGTTCTTCCAAAGCGGCCTTCAAGTCTTTAAGATAGGCCGCAGCAACCGCACCGTCAACTACACGGAGATCAGACGAAATGGAGACCGTAAATTCCTGACCAATGACCAGAGCATCGTTGCGAACAACCGCTTTTTTGCTCACTTGGCCCACAGCCAAAATGCTCGCTTCCGGAGGATTGATGATCGCATCAAAACGGTCGATGCCGAACATCCCCAAGTTACTCAACGTTTGAGTGCCACCGGAGAGATCCTGCTCGGTAAGTTTACGGTCGCGGGCTTTCGCAGCCAATTCCTTCAACTCGCGGGAAATGGCCACCACGCCCTTACCATGAGCATTACGGATGACAGGCGTAAGCAATCCATCCTCAATCGCGACAGCAACGGAGATGTGTGCGCCGTTCATCCGGTACATCTTGCCACCCACCCACTGGGTGCGCAGCCATTCGTGCTTCATCAGCGTGCTGGCCATCCCTTTGATGAGGAAATGTGTCATGGTCACTTTTTCATCGGGGTACGCCGCGCGAACGCGTTTGACGGCTTCCTGCAAGGGCTCGGCGTTTACATCCACGCTCAGGGTGAAACTTGGAATCGTTTGGCGCGACTCCACCAAACGGCGGGCAATCGCGTTCCGCATTCCGGAGACAGGAATCTCTTCGGAGTAAACACCTTCTTGTGGTTTCACCAAAGAGGGTTGAACCAAAACCTGCGGAGCTGCCGCAACCACCGGAGCCGCAACAGATGCAGCCGCGGGTGCAACCGTTACTCCCGACTCCAATGCACGTTCCACATCTCGTTTGATAATCCGTGCGTTGGGGCCTGAGCCGGTGATACGGGAGAGATCGAGTTGGTGATCGGCAGCCATCTTCTTGGCCAACGGTGAAGCAAGAACGCGATCACCCGAAGCGGCTGGAGCAGCAGAAGCCGCAGCCGGAGCCGCCACAGGAGCAGCAGCGGCAGGAGCACCTGCAGCGCCTTTGTTTTCAGCAGCCTTGGGAGCCGCACCATTACCAGCAGAGGCCACGGAATCAGCCGATTCCCCTTGTTCGCCCACCACGGCAATCGCGCTACCCACCTTCACGGCATCCCCTTCTTTCACCAGCAGTTTCAGTACATAAGCATCATCAAATGCTTCCTGCTCCATCACAGCCTTGTCGGTTTCCACCTCGGCGATGATCGTCCCCGAGGAGAGCTTATCACCCTCTTTCACATGCCATTTCACGATTTTTCCTTCGCTCATGGTGGGGGATAACTGAAGAAGTTGAATATGTGAAGCCATGACGTTCCTTCTAAAGGGAGAAAAATGAAAACCGGCGACGGTTCAATCGCCGGTATTTGGGGGAGAACTTAGGACTTGTAGCAGACTTTTTTGACTGCTTCCACCACGTCGGAGGGTTTAGGAAGGGAAAGCTCCTCAAGGTTGAAGGCATAGGGGAGAGGAACGTCGCACTGGTTGATGCGCACAATGGGCGCGTCCAAATAATCGAACGCACGCAGGGAAAGCTCGGCAGCAATCCAAGCTCCCACACTTGCCTTCGGCCAGGCTTCTTCCACAATCACGCAGCGATTGGTTTTTTTGATGCTCTTGATGAGGGTATCAAAATCCAGCGGGCTCAAGGAGCGTGGATCCACCACCTCGCAGCTGATTCCTTCCTCGGCTTCCAGAATTTCCGCCGCGGGGAGAGCACACGCGGTTACCATGCGGCTCCAAGCAATGATTGTTACATCAGCGCCTTCTTTTTTCACGTCTGCGGTGTAGGGAAGCAAATACTCACCGGTGGGAACTTCACCCTTGGTGTTGTAGAGTTTTTCGGACTCGATGAAGATTACGGGGTCGTTGTCGCGAATGGCGGTTTTCAACAGACCTTTGGCATCATAGGGAGTGGAGGGCATCACCACTTTGATCCCGGGGATGTGGACATATTGCTGCTCGAGCGATTGGCTGTGCTGGGCACCCAAGCTGCCACCCGCACCACCAGGGCCGCGGATCACGATGGGCATAGTGTACTGACCACCGGACATGGAGCGCATTTTGGCGAGGTTGTTGATGATTTGGTCGAGCGCCAGAATCGCAAAGTTGAAGGTCATCACTTCAATCACGGGGCGCATACCCACGTGGGCGGCACCAATCCCCAAACCCACGAAGCCCGCTTCGGTGATGGGGGAGTCAATCACCCGCTTGTCACCAAATTGCTCCAGCAAACCTTGGGATACTTTGTAGGCGCCATGATAGACAGCCACTTCCTCGCCCATGAGGAAAATCTGGTCGTCGCGTTCCATCTCTTCGGACAACGCTTGATTGAGTGCTTCTCGGTAAGTAATTTCAGGCATTTTGGGTACTGTAACTCCAGAAGGGGGAAAACGGTGAAGAGGCTCTTGGCAATGGGGAGGAAAGATTGAATCCCGGGGGGATCAACCCTTCTGGCCGGGGCCGGGATAACCGGGGTAATCGAGATAGATATCCGTCCACAGTTCGCTGGCATCGGGGAATGGAGATTCCTCGGCGAACTTGATAGCGTCCTGAACCTCGGCTTTGCACTCCTCATCCATTGCATTAATCAGAGCCTCGGTCAAAAGCTCGGGGTAGTCTGCCTGAAGGCGAGCCATGGGATCGCGGCGTTGCCACACGCTCACCTCATCTTTGTTACGATAGGTGGTGGCGGGGTCGGACATGGAGTGACCACGGTAGCGATAGGTGATTGCTTCCAGGAAGGTGGGGCCTTCACCATTGCGGGCACGCTCGGCGGCTTCGTACATGATGCCGTACATTTCCAACACATCCATACCATCGCAGCGAATTCCGGGGATGCGGTAGGCGTCTTTCGTACGTTTGTAAAGTTGATCTTCGGCGCTGGCGCGTTCTACTGCGGTGCCCATGCCGTAAAGGTTGTTTTCGGTGATGTACACACAGGGAAGCTTCCAGAGCGATGCCATGTTCAGGCTTTCGTGGAAAACGCCCTGGTTCACGGCGGCTTCACCCATATAGCAAACAGATACTTGTTTTTTGTCGTTGTAGCGGCTGGCGAAAGCGGCACCGGTTGCCATGGGAACGTGGCCACCCACGATTCCGTTCCCGCCCATCATGCCGGTTTCAGCCTTGAAGAAGTGCATGGAACCACCCTTGCCTTTGGAGCATCCGGTGGCTTTACCGAAGAGTTCTGCAAAACACTCACGGGCGGAGATGCCTTTGAGAAGGGCATGGGCGTGATCGCGGTAGGTTTGGAAAATCAAGTCCTTGGGTTGCAGCGCGGCGATGGTGCCCACAGCTACGGCTTCCTGACCGATGTAAAGGTGGCAGAAACCTTGGATTTTGCGCATCTGGTACATTTGGGCGCAGCGTTCTTCAAAGCGGCGGCAGAGAAGCATATCGCGGTAAAGCTTCTTAATGTCGTCTTTCTTGAGAAGCTTTTTGGCGATGTTGCGGTATTTTTCACCGTTGTAGGTAGCGGCATCGTACTTGGGGACGATGGGGGTAGAGCAGGAGGAAGAGGTCTCCGTTTTGGGCTCTTCGGCTTTCACGTTCTTAGCCGTACTTTTCGCAGAAGACTTTGCGGATGAAGCCATAGTGGTTGGTGCCATCACTTGAGAGTTGGGAATAGCGCAAATTTAGGTCACTCGGGCGCAGGCAACTTTGAGTGCCAGAAATGTTCCGCCTTGGAAAGAAAGAACGAAAACAACTCTAGTGGAAGCCAAAAAGTTCCCGGTGCGCAAGCCGTGTGTCCGAAAACGGGAAAACGCTAGGAAAACACCGGCCCGGAACGCAAGAGGCAAATCGTTCTTTCGCCGTTCAGGGTTTTATCGGGAAAGTTTGTGGATACAAGGAATGGAAAGATTGCTTTCATTACTACGGGAAGACGAGTGGCTGGTGAACCGTTTGATTTCGCCGATGGTTCGGCAGTTTGGACGAAATTTTATCGCGTTCTCCATGTGGTCGATTCAGCTTTGGCTCGTAAAATGTTCGGGTAAATCCCTGAAATTACGTGGCTTGACTCCAATATCATCCCTTTTCTTCCCCAGAAAGTTGTACAATTTAGGATGCCCTTCCAATGCGTCTCGGTTTTGCATGGGTGGAAGTGACAAAATGTCCAGAGATGCTGTTGACACCCCACCCAATTTTGTTGAAGAAACCCTTTATTCTTCTTGAGAAATTTTTCACAATCTTTCGGGGCTTTCCGCCATGACGAATTTACAGTACTTTCTTATCCGCCGTGTTCACTCGCTTCTCGGTGTAATCCCTCTGGGTCTTTTCCTCTTCGGGCACCTGACCACCAACTCCATGTCTGCTTTTGGTGAGGAAGCCTTCACCCATAAAGTCGAGTTGATCCACTCGCTGGGCCCCTTGCTTCCCTTCATTGAGGCGGCTGTCATCTTCATTCCTTTGGCGCTTCACATCATCATCGGGATTATCATCGCCCTTACTGCACGCAACAACGTGGATACTCTCGGTTATGGTCGTAACTGGGCTTACGCGTTCCAACGTTGGTCCGGCTGGGTCGCATTGGCGTTTATCCTTTGGCACACTATTACACTCCGCTTTCTCGACACCGCGAATATTGCTGAATATGGTGTTCCGGCCTTCTACCGTCACCTTTCCGTAATTTTCCAAAATCCGCTGATTAGTGGCGGGTATATCCTCGGTGGTTTGGCCGTGATTTATCACTTCGCCAACGGCCTTTGCACCTTCTGCATGACGTGGGGGATCACCGTAAGCGAGCAAAGCCAAAAAGTGATGGCTGGCATCGCGATTGGCGTTGGGCTTCTCCTTACTTCCATGCTCCTCGCTTCCATCGGCGGATTCATTCTTCGCTTCGATCCGATTTTCCTCGAGCCCGGTTACGGTCTCACCCCGATCAAATAACCTTACCCTCCAATCCTTTCCCTGAGGTGTTATCCTGATGAAAAAAAGTTCCAATCGCATCATCGTTGTCGGCGGTGGTTTGGCCGGTTTGGCCGCTACCATAAAGATTGCCGAAGCAGGCGTTCCCGTTGATTTGTTCAGCGTTGTTCCCGTGAAGCGCTCCCACTCCGTGTGCGCTCAAGGGGGGATCAATGCCGCCAAAAACATGAAGGGGGAAGGCGACCATACCTCCATTCACGTAACCGATACACTGTTTGGTGGGGAATATCTTGCCGACCAACCCTGCGTGGAAAAAATGTGTACGGAAGGCCCGCACATCATCGACCTTCTCGACCGTATGGGGGTTCCGTTCAACCGCACAGCAGAGGGGAATCTGGATTTCCGCCGCTTCGGTGGGACACTGTACAGCCGCACCGCTTTCTCCGGCGCCACCACCGGCCAGCAGTTGATGTACGGATTGGATGAACAGGTTCGCCGGTATGAAGCCGAGGGCCTGGTGGAAAAGTATGAGTACTGGGAATTCCTTTCCGTCATCCTGGATCAACGCGGGTACGCCTGCGGTATCACCGCAATGAACGTGTGGGATCGTTCCATCCATGCGTTCAAAGGTGGTGCCGTTTGCCTTTGTACGGGTGGTCCTGGTCTTGTTTTCGGTAAGTCAACCAACTCCATTATTAACACTGGTGCTGCCGCCAGCCGCGCATACCAACAGGGTGTGATGTACGGAAACGGGGAGTTCATTCAAGTACACCCCACGTCCATCCCCGGCGCGGACAAACTTCGCCTGATTTCCGAATCCGTTCGTGGAGAGGGTGGCCGCGTGTGGGTTCCTTTGAACCCCAACGATCGCCGTGATCCGCTGGATATTCCCGAAAGCGAACGCGACTACTTCTTGGAACGCAAGTACCCCAAATACGGCAACCTTGTTCCCCGGGATGTTGCAACCCGCGAAATCTTCAGCATGTGTGTGGATGAAGGGCGCGGCATCAACGGTGAAAACCAAGTTTACCTGGATATCACTCCCGAGCGTTCCGGCAAGAAAGCCGACGTTCTGGAAACCAAACTCGGCGGCGTGTTCGAAATTTACCGCAAGTTTGTGGGTGATGATCCCCTGAAAAAACCGATGCGGATTTTCCCGGGAATGCACTACTCCATGGGCGGTCTCTGGGTTGCCCCCCGCGATCATGGCAATGAAGTGATGCAGATGACAAACATCCCCGGTCTGTTCGCTGCCGGCGAGGTGGACTTCCAGTATCACGGCGCCAACCGCCTCGGTGCCAACTCCCTGCTGAGCTGCATTTTCTCCGGTTTTGAAGCCGGCCCCCGTATGGTGGAATGGGTTAAGAGCCGTTACCAAGCCCCCGAAGAATCCGTTTATCAAAACGAACTAAAAAAGCAGGAAGGCATTCATGCCAAGATTAACGGCATGACCAAAGGCAACGAAAACGCCTTCCGCATTCACCGCGAACTTGGTGACGCCATGACTCGTTACTGCACCGTTGTTCGCCGCAACAACGAGCTTCAGGCACTCCTCGATAAATGTGCTGAGTTGGAGCAACGTTGGGAAAACGTGAACATCAACGATACCAACCAAAACGTAAACCAGAGCTTCGGATTCACTCGCGCCCTCCGCGATATGATCATCCTCGCCAAAGCCATTGCCAAGAGCGCCCTTCTCCGCAATGAATGCCGTGGTGCCCACTACAAACCTGATTTTGAAATCCCCAAACCCGACAAAGAAAAACTCGGGGCTGCCACAGATACGGATATCTACCACAACTACGTGGAATCCCTGAACCAGAAAAACGGGACCAAGTTCAAGGCTGCTCCAAAATCCGGTGCAGCGGTTTCCCCAGAGTTTGAAGACTTCATGCGCAAGTGGGTGGACCAACAGAATACTTGGATGAAGTCCAGCATGGCCACACACGTGGAAGGTGCCGAACCTGAGATTGGCTATCGTGACGTGGTGATGACGTACGAACCCCCGAAACCCCGGATTTACAAATAATCCGGACGCCGAACCTAACCCTCGCTTTCCCACTCCTCGCACAAAGGTTGTAGAATATCATGGCTCAACAAAACGGTTCCCAAAAAACAGTCGAGCTTCGAATCAAACGTCAGGACGGTCCGGAATCCCCTTCCTACTGGCAAAGCTTCAAAGTCCCCTACACTCCAGGGATGAACGTGATCTCCGCGCTGATGGAAATCCGGATGAATCCAGTCACTGCGGATGGGAAACGCGTCACTCCTCCCTCCTGGGACTCCGGCTGCCTTGAGGAGGTCTGCGGTGCATGCTCTATGCGGATCAATGGGCGCCCCCGCCAAAGCTGTACTGCTCTGGTGGATCAACTGGAACAGCCGATTCAGTTGGAGCCTTTCTCCAAGTTCCCCGTAATTCGTGACTTGATGGTGGATCGTACGCCCATGTTCGAAGCGCTCAAGCGCGTTAAAGCATGGTCTCCCATGGACGGTACTTACGACATGGGTCCCGGCGCCAAAGTAAGCCCCGAGCTTCAGCAGGAGATGTACAAATTCAGCACGTGTATGACATGTGGTTGCTGCTTGGAAGCCTGCCCCCAAGTGAACGAAAGTTCCGCGTTCATCGGTGCATCGGCTATCGGCCAAGCGTATCTCTTCAATATGAGCCCCACAGGCAAGCACCTCAAAAACGAACGCTTGGAGGAACTCATGGGCCCCGGCGGCGTGGTGGATTGTGGTAACGCTCAAAACTGCGTGAAAGTATGCCCCAAAGAGATTCCTCTCACCGATGCCATCGCGATCATCGGCGGACAAACCACCACCTATGCTCTTCAGAAAATGTTGGGCTTCGTGAAAACTCACAAACCCGTGGAAGTGGAAGCCTGATTCCTGCTTCCATCAAATACCATGATCACCAAAAGGCACTTCTTCGGAGGTGCCTTTCTTATTTCCAGACGAACCCACCCACTGCACTACCGCACGATGGACAGCACTTCCGCTCGTTCAAGTGAACCGCCGTGCCGCTGGTGGTACGGGTGATGACCTCCTCGCCGCAGTGGGGACAGAATGTTGAGTTCACCTGATAGGATGCGGCATCGGCATTGTAGAGGTGGTGAATCTGACCCGTAAAATCCGCGTGGAGCGATTCCACCACGCTTTGTGGGACGTCCACTTTCGAGAGATATCCGGGCTTCAACCCGCTCAGAACCACTGGGATGGAAGCATCCAATTTGGTGAGCCATTGCAGGAAATTCTGGAACTCCTCCCGGGCCAAATCCGGATCGGGGGTGGTCACAAGATAACTGATTTCCACATGATGATTTTGAAACACCGCAGTTTCGATGTTCTGTAGAATGCTCTCCAACTGGGCGCCGTAGTTGTTGCTATACTCCTGCGTGTTGAACCCTTTGATTCCGAAGGAAAAGGCATCGGTGAGGATGAGGACCTCCTGAAAGGGATCTTCCAGCCAAGTGCCGTTGGTTTGTAGAGCCGTCTTGAGACCGGTTTTCCGGGCAACGCGGAAGACATCAATCAGGAACTCATGGGAAACCACAGGCTCGTTGCAGCCAAAAACCAAACCGCCGCATTCCTCCATGCGGGCGAGTTCCACCACTTCCTCGGGAGTGACGGGGAGAGTGTTCTTGGCACCCAGTTGCGAGTATTCGTAGGTATTGCAAAACGGGCATCGCATGGTGCAGCCCTTGGTTCCCACTTTGTACCACCTCAGACCCGGCTGATAATGAAACAGCGGGATTTGGAATCCCCCCACCACTTCACGCAGGGTGATTCGCCCGTAGGTATCCACATAGAATTTTCCGTCGCGGTTGGAACGTACCCCGCAGGCCCCGGAACGCGAGGGCGCCACGGAGCACTGATGCGGGCACAGGTTGCACTGAACATTGTCCCAACTTGTTTCGCTCCAGTGGCGCGCCAGTTTGCGTTTTCTGCTTTCAGGGGGCATCAGTTTCACCTCGGCGGAAGTCTTCCGCGTTGACCTCACTTCTCCTAGTTGCCAAAACCACGCAAGCGGCACGCGCGGTTCAACTTTGTGTGGATACCTAGTTTTTCTTTGGCACGAGCGCAAATCAAGAACGCTCCGGCTCAAAAAAAGGTATGCTCACCATGAACCCGGATTTGTGCAAAGCCCCCCAAGGACGTTTCTTTGAACACCCAGCTTCCCCCTGATCCCACCGTGGTGGATATCCTCACCTCCCCCGATTTCTTCTGGCTTCTGGCCGTGATGGCTTTCGTCTTGGGGGCTTCCATCGGTTCCTTTTTGAATGTTTGCATCCTTCGGCTTCCCTTGGGGATGAGCGTCAACCATCCCAAACGCAGCTTTTGTTTTCGCTGCGGGGCCCAGATTGCCTGGTATGACAACCTTCCGATTATCTCCTACTTTATTCTCGGCGGGCGCGACCGCCATTGTGGAAGCAGTTACAGTCCGCGTTACATGTTGATCGAGTTGTTCACCGGTCTGGGATTTTTGGGATTGTTCCTGAGCTGGAATGCTCCGGGCCTCGGCGCCTCCGGCTTCAGCCTCATGACCATTTGGTACATTATCTTTTTTTCGATACTGATGATTGCGATCTTCACGGATTTCGATCACTGGATCCACATTGTGGAGCACTCCCGCTACGGAACGCTGGTGGCTTTTGGTTTCGCAGTGCTGGCGGGCTTTTTTGATCAAACCAGCCTCATCGCCCTTTCCGGTCCGTTTCCCTATATTCGGTTGGAGTACTACGATTGGGTGGAGGTTGTGGTCTCTGTACTCGCCGGACCGGCTCAACCTCTTCCCAAAGATGTGGTTCTGTATTGGTGGGAGCCCTTGGCCAACTCGGTGATCGGGGCCTTCTTTGGTCCCGGACTGATTTTCCTCATCGGCTATTTGTGGAAGATGCTGCGCGGTCAGGAGGGGATGGGCTTCGGCGATGTGGAGTTGTTCGTGCTGATCGGTGCCACCTTTGGGGCGGTGAACTCCGTGCTGGTGTTGGTGGTAGCCTCGTTTGTGGGGTCGATTGTTGGCATATTTGGCATCCTTCGGCAATCGTTGAAACCCCGCGAAGTAAGCCCCCTGGATCTGGGGCGCTGGCAAGGGACGGAAGAATCACCGCATGCTTCTTTGAAAGAATCCGACTCACCAGTAGCCGAAGCTGAGATTGACCCCGAGGAAATTGAGCGTGCGCGGAAATTTGCCGTGAGTCTTGGCCTCGAGTTCGAAGATTTGGCGCAATTCCCCACTGATCCGACGCTCATTGATGAGTTCCCCGCGGCCTTGGCGATGGAGGAGTTGGTGCTGCCGCTCTCCCGCGATGGAAAAGGCTACACGCTGGCGGTTGCCAATCCACAAAGCTCGCAACTGATCACCCGATGCAAAGAGTTGTTGGCCAACGGTGGGGGAGAAGAGCAGGAGTTGCGGTTCCGCATCGCTCCAGAGTCGGTGCTTCTTCAGCGTGCGGAAGAAGTCTTCGGGGAGCGCTATCGTGCGGAGCAGCAGGAGAGTGAACACCGTACAGAAGCCGAGGAATTGCGCACCCATGCCCGCCGCGCTCGTTGGCAGGGGTATGCGCTGCTTACCCGCACGCTTCCGTTGCAAAAGGCATCGCCGAGTCTTCCGTTCATTCCCTGGATTGCCGTGGGTTGCCTTCTGATGTTGTTCGCGTATCCGTTGGTTCTTCAGTTTTTAGACACGCTGCTGCTAGCGCCGTTGGATTTGGAGTCGCTGAATTTTCCGGAAACGATTCGCCCTGTATCTGAAATCCCCGTGAATGGGGGCAAACCATGAAGAAGCTCGCCGTCATCGGTTGGCCCGTGGAACACAGCAAATCACCCACCATGCACAACGCCGCCTTGCGCGAGTTGGGACTTCAGGACGAATGGCATTACGAAAAGCGCGCCGTTGCTCCCGGTGAGGTGAAAAGCTTTTTTCAGGAAATGCGCGCCGGAGCCTACGCGGGATGCAACGTCACGATTCCCCACAAGGTGGAAGCGTTTGAAGCGATGGATGAGTTGGACGACACCGCCCGCCTCATTGGGGCGGTCAACACGGTGCATCGCCTTCCCGATGGCCGCCTGAGGGGCTACAACACCGATACGCTGGGGGTGTATCAAGGTCTCGAACAGGTGGGTTGCCTTCCGCTGAAGGGTGGGCATCTGGTGCTTCTGGGAGCCGGCGGTACCGCCCGTGCGTGTATTGTGGGGGCGGCACTGCGGGGCATTCGAAAAATCAGCATCCAAAACCGTACTCTTTCCAAAGCGGAGGAACTCCGCGACGAGTTTCAACAGAAGGATCCCCGGTTTCAAGCTCTGGAATGGAACTGTACCTCTGAGCTTACGCAAGACGAACTCCATGATGCCGTGGCAGTGCTTCAACTCACCAGCCTTGGAATGAAACCCGAAACCGATCCGCTTCCCCTTAACCCGGAGCTCCTTCCCGCTGATTGCACGGTGCTGGATGCCGTCTATGCGCCTCAGGTTCAGACGCCTTTTTTGAAGTCCTGTGCCCACCAGGGACTGCGAACAGCCCACGGCTTGTTGATGCTTGTAGGTCAGGGGGCGGAATCCTTCCGTATTTGGACGGGACATGTCCCCAATCAGCGCACCATGCTTAATTCTATATATTTAGGATAAAAACGAACAACAAAGATTTCTGCTGCTCGATGAATGGTGACTGGTTGACAACTCCTGCTTGGCACTTTCAAACTCTTGTCACAAGTTTAGTTGTTACCGGCGTCTTGCCAAAAAAACTTAAAGGAAATCACCATGTCTCAACGCTGCGTTGTGCTCACCGGAATGATGGGCGCCGGAAAAACCGAGGTCGGCGAACTGCTTGCCGAAAATCTGGGTTATACGTTTATCGATACTGATCATTTGATCGAGAAACGCGCGAAGAAAAAAATCACGCAGATTTTTGAGGAACACGGCGAGGAATTTTTTCGGGATATGGAGTCTGAGGTGATTCAAAGCCTGGTGGGGACGAAGAATGCCGTGGTCTCTGTGGGTGGCGGTGCCTGCATCCGCGAGGTGAATCGCCTCGTCTTCAAGGGATTGGGCCATGTGGTCTATCTCAAGGCATCCGCTCGTGAACTGTACTATCGGCTGAAGAACGACACCACACGACCCCTTCTACGCGTGGAGAATCCCCAGGAAGCCTTCAAAACGCTTCTGGCCGAGCGCGAGAAGTTCTATACGGATGCGGCAAACATCACCATCGATACGGAACACTTGAGCATCGATGAAGTAACCGATGAGCTGATTGATCATCTGGCGCGCCTTACGGTGGAAACCCAGTTCGAGTAATTGGTTTTCCACTCGATGGAAGCGGAGCAAAGTTATACTTTAATCCGCTTCCAGTTCCCCTTCCACACAAAATACATGTACACCGCAGTGCGCATCATCCAATCCAGCAGGGTTGCCCAGTAGAGGCCGTAGATGCCCAAGCCCAGCGGCCAGGCGAGGATGTATCCCACAATCAATCGGGTTCCAATAACCCCCACCAACTGGGTGATGAACGGGGGAAACGTATCTCCCGCTCCGCGCAGGCCTCCGGAAAGCGTCATTCCGGTGCCGATGAAAATCTGCTCAATTGCAAGAATCACCACCAATCCCTGAGCAATCGTCATCACCTCCGGGTCCAATCGGAAGAGCCCCAACAATACCTCGGAAAACAGAATGAAGAGGATGCCGATGCACCCCATGATGGTGGCGGCAAGGGCGCTGTTCAAGGCGAAGAGTTTTTCCGCCAAGCGTATCCTTCTGGCCCCCAGCGCCTGTCCCACCATGGCGGAAGTGGCCAATGCGATTCCGTAGCCCGTGGTGTAGCTTAGGGCTTCAATCCGCCCCGTTGCGCTATGGGCTGCAAGAGCATCTCGACCAAATTGCCCCACCATGGCGATGTAGGTGAGAAAGCCAATTGTTACGAGAATCTCCTCTCCTAGTACGCTGGTGGAGACGCGGAAAATGGAAGGGGTGATATGCTTGAACCACGGACGAACCCCCATCCAATCGAGACGAAGCAGGGGATCGCTCGTCATAGAATGATACGGAATGCCCGGGGACGATTGCTTTTCCAACAGGAGTGAAGGCCGAAGCCCTCGCTTAAACATCCAAAACCCGAGTATAGCGGCCACACAGTAGGAGATCGCCGTGCTTAGGGCGGCTCCTTCAAACCCCAAGGCAGGGATACCATAATTTCCAAAAATCATGCAGTAGCTGAGGAATAGGTTCAGCACCACCAAAACGCTCATAATCATGAGTGGTGAACGCGTATCTCCGGCGGCGCGCATCCCACCCGAAAGAGTAAGCAAGACAAGCCTTACCGGAAACGCCAGCATCAGGATAAACATATACTGAAGGCCCACCGTGGTGACCGATTCATCCCCGTTGGAAAGAGCGGCGAACAACCAAGGCATGAAGGGCCAAATGGCCACACCGGCCACCACTCCCAAGAGAAGCGAAACCAAGAGGGCATGGCCCAGCGCAAATCCCGCCTCGGAGTATTTGCCTTCGCCCCAGCGCCGGGAAATGTAGGCCGAGCTTCCAATCTGCGTGCACCCCACCAGATTCACCACCCGCCAATAGATGATTGAAGCCACACTGATGGAGGCCAGATAGATGCTGTTGTTGGGGAGTTGGGCCAGCATCAAGGCATCGGTCAACAAAACCACCGTAGTGATAAAGTTTTCAATCACGGCTGGGGTGCTGAGGCGGATGACTTTGAAGAGTAGAACGGTGTTGGATTCCTCCGCTTTACGGCGCGGAGTGAGTGAAGTGGGCATCGGGTGTTCCATTACTGGGGAGCGAGAGTATCCATCATGCCGTTGTCAAATGGAAGGGCGAGGCAAAATAGAAACAAAAATGGGCTCCCTTGCGGGAGCCCTTCGGGTTGGGAAAAATGTTTGGATTAGGCGGGGAGTTCGGAGAAGCGGATCAACCGACGGCGATCCTCATCCCACAACGTCAGGAAGATCAAATTCCAAGTATCCCAAACGCGAATCTTCGTGGCTTGTTGCATCTGGGGAACTTCTTCAAACACTTCCTGAAGTTTGTAATTGGGAATACGGTGATTCAGGTGGTGGATGTGGTGAAGACCAATGCTCGCAGTAAGCCATTGAAGTGGGCGGGGAAGAACAAGGTGGCTGGAACCCAGAAGAGCCCCTTCCACATAGCTCCATTCCACATGCTGGCGGTAGTAACCTTCGTCAAACTGGTGTTGAACATAGAACAGCCAAACACCCAAAGCAGAAGCGAAAATGGTGATGGGGAGTTGAATCATGAGGAAAACGTCAATCCCCACAATCAAGCTCATGACAACAATCACACCGGCGATGGCAAAGTTTGTTTTCACAACACTCCAGCGTTCGGAAATCCAGTTTTCAGGGATCCCCACCGCAAACCGTTGGATAATCACAAACTGCCAGATGGGTCCGAGAAGGAAGAGAACGAAGGGGTTCCGGTAGAGGCGATACTTGAATTGTTCAAACCGGGAGAGAGCTTTGAATTCATTGACGGTTAGCGTTTTAATTTCTCCCAATTCGCCGTAATCCAAGTCGCCGGAGTGGGCATGGTGGTGTGCGTGGCAACGCTTCCAATACTGGTAAGGGGTAAGGGTAAGCACTCCGATGCAGAAACCAATACGGTCTTGCCAGGCGCGGGATTTGAAGTAGCTCCCGTGGCCGCAGTCGTGCTGAATCATGAACAACCGAACAACGAAGAACGAGGCCGGAATGATAAACAAAAAGCTGAGTGCATAGGAATGAAGAAGGGTAAAGTAGGCAGCCACCCAGAGCGCCACAAAAGCCATGGTTGTTCCGGCGAGTTGGCGAACGCTGCGCCAGTGGTTGGGTGTGCTCCACTTGGCGGTCATGTCGTTATATTCTTTGGCAGATATCTGGGTGATGGATGGCGCTTCGGCTTGGGAGAGAGGTTGAGGTTTACCGGAAGAATCCAGGGATTGAGCCGGGGAAGTCGGTTGCTCCATAAGCATCGTCATTGAGTATTCCTGAGTTTGGTACGTGAAGTGAAATTCCCAAAGAGGTGATTGAAAATCTGGTCACCTGTTTCAGAATTTTGAAAGAAGTACAAATGCTTCCTTACCGGTGCAAGGAATAATCCGTAAAACACCGATAAGGCAGCGAAGCATTTGATAAAGGGAAAGGCAATCAACATCCTTGGTATAGGGTAATCAGATGGTTGGTTTTTCACCTGAGGACCCAAATTTAGGTGGTTGCGGAGAGTTTGGTCTGTTTCCGTTCAGATTTTCGTTTGGGAAGATGCTGGCGCGCATCAGTAGATTTCCCCTTGGGAATCAGGACAAGTTCGAGAACTTGGTCGATTGTTTCCACGGGATGGAAAACAATTTCCTGACGCACATCCTCGGGAATGTCCACCAAATCGGGTTCGTTTCCTTTGGGGAAAATAATCTGGGTTACTCCGCGGCGGTGGGCAGCGAGTACCTTTTCCTTCAAACCGCCGATTTTCAGCACCCGACCGCGCAACGTCATTTCACCCGTCATGGCAATATCCTGCCGGGCAGGGCGGTTGGAGAGCAGTGAGATGAGGCAGCTCGCCATGGTAATCCCGGCGCTGGGGCCATCCTTGGGGATGGCTCCTTCGGGGACGTGGATGTGAATATCACTGGTATCGAAGTCCACAGAGATGCCGAGTTCTTCAGAATGGGTTCTGGCGTAGGAGAGTGCCGCTTTGGCGGATTCCTGCATCACATTGCCCAACTGACCAGTGAGCTGCAACGTGGCCTTGCCCTTCATGAGGGTTGCCTCAACGGGGAGAAGTTCGCCGCCGACACTCGTCCAGGCAAGGCCGAGCGTCATTCCCACTTCGGGAGCCGGAGCCATCTCCTCATCGCTATAGGGTGCCGGGCCCAGCATTTCTCCCAGCATTTTGGTGGTGACCGTTAGTGCCCGTAGTCTGGGGTTATCCACCATGCGTGTGGCGGTTTTCCGGCAAAGCGTGGCGATGAAGCGTTCCAAATTCCGGACTCCGGCTTCCCTTGTGTAACTGGTGATCAGGTCCTGAACCACTTGGGCGTTGACTTTCATTTGGCGGGGTTTCAGCCCGTGGCGCTCGCGCTGTTTGGGAAGCAGGTGGTAAAGGGCAATCTGGGTTTTCTCGCGATGGGTATAGCCCGCGACGCGGATGATTTCCAAGCGGTCCTGTAACGCTTCTGGAATACCCGAAAGGCTGTTCGCCGTGGTAACGAACATCACCTTGCTCAAGTCGTACTCCACTTCCATGTAGTGATCGTAGAAGGCGTGGTTTTGTTCGGGATCGAGCACTTCGAGCAGTGCGGAGGCGGGGTCACCACGGAAGTCGGAGGAGAGTTTATCCACTTCATCCAAGAGGATAACGGGATTTACAACCCCCGCTTTTTTCATGCTTTGGATGATCCGCCCGGGGAGCGCGCCGATGTACGTGCGCCGATGCCCGCGGATTTCCGCTTCATCACGAACCCCACCAAGAGCGATACGGACAAACTTGCGCCCCATGCACTCGGCAATACTGCGCCCCAAACTTGTTTTCCCCACACCGGGGGCCCCAACCAGGCATAGGATGCTTCCGCGGGTTAGGCCGGCCATTTTCACCACGGCCAAAAACTCCACAATCCGTTCCTTGATTTTCTCCAACCCGTGGTGGTCTTTGTTCAAGACTTCTCGGGCGTGGTTCAGTTCCAGATTATCCTCGGTGGCTTTTTTCCAGGGAATCTCCGTCAGCCATTCAATGTAGGTGCGGGCGATGGATGCCTCGGGAGACATCATCTGCATGCGCCCCAAACGGCGGAGTTCTTTTTCAGCCTTTTCCCGGGCTTCCTCACTCAACCCGGCTTCGGCAATCGCCTGTTCCAGTTCCTTCAAATCAGGATCGTTTTCCGGTCCCATCCCCAATTCACTCTCAATCGCCTTTAGTTGTTCTGAGAGATAATACTCGCGTTGGTTACGGCCCATGGCCTGATCCACACGCTGGGAGATTTTTGTCTCCAACTCCTGAATCTCGATTTGCGAATCAATCAACTGCAGGAAGATGAGGTATTTTTCCTCCAGATGCTCGGCGGCGAGTATCTGATATTTCTCCTCCGGGGCGAAGGGGAGGTAGTGGGAGGCAAGCTCCACAAATTTGAGGGGTTCTTTGGTGGAAACCAGATTTTTCACGAGTTCGCGTGAGATGGATTCACTCCCCTCCACAAAACGGCGAAGGCGTTTTTCGGCGGTTTTCCGCAGGGAATTCATTTCTCGGGGGAGTGGTTCGGCCACGGGGCTATTGACTGCATACCCTTCGAAGAATCCCCGGGACTGAACCACTTCCACCAAACGACCAGTGTAGAGCCCCTCCACGAGAACTTTCACGGTACCATCTTCCTGATTCAGCGACTGAACCACGCGACTGATGGTTCCCACACGGTGAAGGTCGGAAACTTTGAGTTGCTCACCGGGAAGATCCTTGAGCACGCCCAGAAAAATCATTCCCTGCTTGGCTTGGGAATCTTCCAACGCTTTCAACTCATATTCATCCGCCAACACCAGCGGAGTAATGCCACCGGGGAAGGTGATGGACTCCAGAAGTGGGAGAATGGGGAGAAACTTGGATTTGAATTCCGACATAGGATTGCGACCCGTCCCTTTCAGTTCATTGGAGGATCAGAATTGGCTCCCGGGGGCTGACTGTCGATGAAAAAACAGAGGGGAATGGGATTTCCTTGGTTACAGGAATAAACAATTACAATATCGGTGTACGCTCTCGGTTTGTGAGCTGTACGGTGGCGTACCTTTTGGAACTTGAATCTTCGTAAAAAAAACATCACTAATTGATGAAATATTGATTTTATTTACTTTAGGTATGTTCTATTTGTTCGGCATCGCTTTCTCTCCCTTGTTGGCAACTGGTGAACGAAAGACTCCTCACCCAACTCAACTCTCAGGAGAACTCAGATCATGAAACTCAACAGAATGCTTGCCGTAACTGCACTTGCCGCCCTTGTGGGCCTGATTCCTCTGGTGGCCGTATCCCAAGGCCCCCGCGCCCCCCGTGGCGGTGACTTCGCCGCCGGTGAATTCGGCGAACCCGGTATGGGGCACCCCGGTCACCCTGGACACCCTGGCGGCCCCGAGGGGCATCCTGGCCGCGACCTCATCGCCTTCTGGGAAAATGAAGAACTCGCTGCCATCATTGAATTGGATCCCACACAAATCGCCCAGTTGGACGAAAGCCTTACTGCCGCCAAGGAAACGCTTGAAGCTGAGCGTGAAAGCATGAAAGCAGCCCTCGATAACCTCAAAGCCCTGATGGAAGTCGATAACCCTGATTTGGACGCTGTTTACGCCGCGATGGACGAAGTGGCTGCGCACAAAACCACCATCGCCAAAGCGGCCATGGGGCATCGGGTGGCGGTGAAAAACATCCTGACCGCTGAACAAGAAGAACTCCTCAAGGAATTCCGTCGCACGGAAATTCGGGAACGGATTCGCGATCGTGCAGGAGATCGTTTCCCCGGACTCGGCGAAGAACCTGCGGAACGCCCTCTTCCCCCCACGGATGGTTCCCGTCCCGGTACCCGCCGCCCCCGCCCGGAAAACAAACCACCGGCCACCCCAATTGCTACACCTGCGGCAGAACAATCCAAAGTGAGTGAACAGCGCGCCAAACGGAATGGCAAATAACCCTCAAGCTTCTCCTCATTCCTCCCTCCCTCGAACGATGCATGGCCTGGTTGTCCTTTACCGGGCCATGCGTC